>NZ_JAWZSQ010000057.1:0-202 GCF_034096925.1 Patulibacter defluvii | reverse complement strand
CGTGACCGAATGGCCCGACGGCCAGCCCGTCGGGTACCCCCCGGAAGATCCTGCCGGGGGGTACCCGGGTGGGGTACCGGAATCGCCGCACCCCCCGGCAACGGGCTGCCGCGCAAGAACAGCCATAAGAACAGCCAAGAGAACGAGGTGGTGGTGGAGGGCGCGCGCGAAGCGAGCGATCCAGCACCGACCTCGTCGGGTT
>NZ_JAWZSQ010000056.1:0-223 GCF_034096925.1 Patulibacter defluvii | reverse complement strand
CGTTGACCGATGTCGCGAACAACACCCCTTGGGGGTCGTACGGGTTGAGCTCCGTGAAGATGACGGGCGGGACGCCTGCGGTGGTGCGTACTGCCGATGGGCGGACGCGGGTGTACACGGTCGGTGAGACCGGTCGTTTGGTGGAGACGGTGGATGATGGGGCGAACGGCCGGACGTGGAATTCGTACGAGCGGGGTCCGTACAACTTCCAGCCGGGGTTGGC
>NZ_JAWZSQ010000055.1:0-223 GCF_034096925.1 Patulibacter defluvii | reverse complement strand
GCCAACCCCGGCTGGAAGTTGTACGGACCCCGCTCGTACGAATTCCACGTCCGGCCGTTCGCCCCATCATCCACCGTCTCCACCAAACGACCGGTCTCACCGACCGTGTACGCCCGCGTCCGCCCATCGGCAGTACGCACCACCGCAGGCGTCCCGCCCGTCATCTTCACGGAGCTCAACCCGTACGACCCCCAAGGGGTGTTGTTCGCGACATCGGTCAACG
>NZ_JAWZSQ010000054.1:0-463 GCF_034096925.1 Patulibacter defluvii | reverse complement strand
CGCGCCGGGACCCGCCGCTCCGCCGAGCGCGCCGTCGCCGCACGGCGCTGGCGCGGCTGGTCCGCCGGCCGCGGCGCCCGCTCCGCCGGCCGCGGCTCCGGCTGCCGGCCCGCCGGCCGCTTCGACGCCGATGGGCGCGCCGGCTCCGACGGGTGCCCCCGCCGCGCCGGCCGTGGCCGAGCCCACTGGGGCGCCGTCCGGTTCGGGGTTTGGTCCGGTTCCGCCGGCGCCGTCGGGTTCGGCTCCGATCCCGCCGGCCGACGCGCCTCCGCACGCCTCGGGTCCGGACGTCCACGTTCCGGGTCCGTCCGCCCACGCTCCGGCCTCGGCTCCGCCCGCCTCGGCTCCGCCCGCCTCGGCTCCGCCCGCCGGCGGCCAGGTCCCGGCCCCGCACGCCGCGGCCCCGGCCGCCGCGGCCCCGGCTCCGCCTCCGCCCGCCTCGGCTCCGCCCGCCCCGGCACCG
>NZ_JAWZSQ010000053.1:0-1095 GCF_034096925.1 Patulibacter defluvii | reverse complement strand
GGCGGCCGCGGCCGGCGACGGCGGCAGCGGCGGGACGCCCGCGCCGGCCGCGGCGCCGGGCAACGGCGACCGCGACGCGCCGGCCGCCGCCGGCGATCCGCTCGGCGAGCCGGCAGTCGGGCTCTCGGGGCTGTCGATCGCGCGCTTCCGGATCCCGCCGTTCCTGCTGCCGATCTACCAGGCGGCGGGCACGCAGTACGGGATCCGCTGGGAGGTGCTGGCGGCGATCAACGAGATCGAGACCGACTACGGGCGCAACCTGAGCGTCTCGACCGCGGGCGCGCTGGGCTGGATGCAGTTCATGCCGGCGACGTGGAAGACCTACGGCGTCGACGCCAACGGCGATGGCAAGCGCGATCCGTACAACCCGGTCGACGCGATCTTCGCCGCCGCCCGCTACCTGCGGGCGGCGGGGGCGGAGAAGGACCTGCGGCGGGCGATCTTCGCCTACAACCACGCCGACTGGTACGTGCGCGACGTGCTCGAGCGGGCGCGGCTGGTGGCCCAGGTGCCGGCCGACGTGGTTGGGGCCCTGACCGGCCTGACGCTCGGCCAGCTGCCGCTCTACGAGGGCGAGGGCGAGGGCGAGCGCGGCACGGTGCGGGCGGCGCGGGCGACGGCGACGGCCGACGGCGGCTGGGCGCGGCTGCCCGCGCGGGCCGGAGCGGCGGCGGTCGCGGTCCAGGACGGGACGGTGACCCGGATCGGCGAGAGCCCGCGACTGGGCCGCTTCGTCGAGCTGCGCGACGCCTACGGCAACCGCTACACCTACGCCGGTCTCGGACGGCTGGCGACCCAGCACCTGGTGCCGCGGCGGCGTCCGCCGCGCGAGCGGCCGGAGGACGAGCGCGCCGTCGCCGGCGGCCTCGCCGATCGCGGGCACGGGCGCGGGCGCGACAACGCGGCCGGCGACGCGCTGGCCACCGAGCCGCCGGCCGGCGTGCCCGCCGATCCGGTCCCGAGCGGTCCGGCGACGGCGGGGCGGCGGCTGGCCGCGGGGGCCGACGGTCCGGAGGGTCGGGCCGCGGGCGGCGGCGAGGCCGGCGGGGACGCGGCGGCCGGCGGCCCGAGCGCGTCGACCACCGGTCCGGCCGG
>NZ_JAWZSQ010000052.1:0-3251 GCF_034096925.1 Patulibacter defluvii | reverse complement strand
GGCGGGCGGCGGCTCCGGCGGCGGCACCGCGCGCGGCGGCAGCGGTGCGGCGGGCGGGGGCTCGGGCACCGCCGCCGCGTCGAGCGCCACCAGCGTCGCCGCCGCCCAGGCCGCCGTCGACAGCGCGCGGCTGGCCGTCGAGGACGCCGAGCAGGCGCTCGAGGACACCCGCCTGCGGGCCCCGGTGGCCGGCACCGTCGCCCAGCTCGACGGGGCGGTCGGCGACCAGGTCGGCGGCGGATCCTCCTCCTCCGGCTCGGGGGCCGGCTCGTCCTCCTCCGGCAACGACAGCGGCGCCGGCGCCGGCAGCGGCTCCGCTACCGGCAGCGGCGGCACCGGCACCGGCACCACCACCACCGGCAGCTCCTCCTCCTCGTTCCTGGTCCTGACCCAGCTCAGCCGGCTCGACCTGCAGGTCTCCTTCAGCGAGTCCGACATCGGCAAGCTGCGGGTCGGCCAGAGCGCCACCGTCACCGTGACCGCGCTCGAGGACGTCCAGCTGGCGGCGAGGGTGACGCGGATCGGGATCCTCTCGACCACCAGCAGCGGCGTCGTCAGCTACCCCGTCACGCTCTCGGTCGCCCAGACCGCGACCGGCGTCCGGACCGGGATGAGCGCCTCCGCCGAGGTCGTCGTCGCCCAGGCCAGCGGTGCGTTGAGCGTGCCGAGCCAGGCCCTCCGCGGCCGCACCGTCACCGTGGAGCGCGACGGCGAGCGCGCCACCCGGACCGTCGAGACGGGCGTCGTCGGCGACAGCGCGACCCAGGTCACCAGCGGCCTGGAAGCCGGCGATCGGGTGGTGCTGCCCGCGCTCAGCGTGGGCGGCAGCGGGCTGGCCGCGGCCGGTGGGGCCGGGAGCGGCCGCTTCGGCGGCGGCGGGCGGCTGGGCGGCGGTCTCGGTGGCGGCGCCGGCCTCGGCGGCGGGCTCGGCGGGGGACCGCCCGTCGGCTTCGGCGGAGGCCGCCCGTGAGCCGACGCCCGGTGATCGACGTGCGGCGGGTGTCGCGCGTCTACCGGCCGGCCGCCGACCTGCAGGTCCACGCGCTGCGCGACGTGACGCTGCGGATCGACCGCGGCGAGCAGGTGGCGATCATGGGCAGCTCGGGCAGCGGCAAGAGCACGCTGATGCACATCCTCGGCTGCCTCGACGCGCCCACCAGCGGCCGCTACCTGCTCGACGGGATCGACGTCGCCGACGCCCACGAGGACGACCTCTCCGACCTCCGCAACCGCAAGATCGGCTTCGTCTTCCAGGCCTTCAACCTGGTCCCGCGGACCAGCGCGGTGGCCAACGTCGAGCTGCCGCTGGCCTACGCCGGCGTCGCCCGGGCCGAGCGCCGGCGGCGGGCGACCGCGGCGCTGAGCGCGGTCGGGATGGCGCAGTGGCTCGACCACCTGCCGTCCGAGCTGTCCGGCGGCCAGCAGCAGCGGGTCGCGGTCGCGCGGGCGATCGTCACCGACCCGGCCCTGATCCTGGCCGACGAGCCGACCGGCAACCTCGACTCGCGAACCACCGACGAGGTGCTGCGGATCTTCGACGAGCTGCACGCGGACGGGCGCACGATCGTGCTGATCACGCACGAGCCCGAGGTCGCCGAGCGCGCCGGCCGGGTGCTGCGGCTGGACGACGGACGGGTCGTCCGCGACAGCGCGTCGCCGCTCCCGGCCAGCGCTAGGGAGGCGGCCGCGTGACCCCGCGCGAGACGCTGCGGATCGCGCTCGGCGGGATCGTGGCCAACAAGCTGCGCTCGGGGCTGACGATCCTGGGGATGACGATCGGCGTCGCGGCGGTGATCGTGCTGGTGGCCGTGGGCGAGGGCTCGCAGCGCGCCGTCCAGCGGCAGATCCAGGCGCTCGGCACCAACGTGCTGCTGGTGATGGGCCAGGGCGCCCGCGGCGGGCCGGGCAGCGCGGCGACGGCCAGCGCCACGCTGACCACCGCCGACGCGACCGCGCTCGAGGACGACGAGCTGGCGCCCGACGTGCTCAGCGCCTCTCCGGTGGTGCGGGTGGCCAGCGCTACCGTCGTCGCCGGATCGACCAGCTACCAGCCGTCGCAGGCGATCGGCACGACGCCCGGCTACCTGGCCGCCAGCAGCTACGCGGTCGCCGAGGGGTCGGCCTTCAGCGACGCCCAGGTCCGCCGCCGCGAGCGGGTGGCGGTGGTCGGGCCGACCGTGGTCCAGAACCTCGGCGTCGGGGTCGGCGCGACGGTCCGGATCAACGGCGTCGGCTTCCGGATCGTCGGCGTCACCGCGAGCAAGGGCGCCAGCGGCGCCACCAACCAGGACGACGTCGTGATCGCCCCGATCACCGCCGTCCAGGACGCCCTCGCCGGCTACGGCGCGGTCAGCTCGATCACCGTCCAGGCCCGCTCGCAGGACGCGCTCGACGCGGCCCAGGCCGAGGTGACCGAGATCCTCGACCAGCGGCACCCGGCGCCGGCCGGCAGCACGTCGAGCGGGATCACGGTCATCAACCAGGGCTCGATCCTGGAGGCCTCCAGCTCGACGACCTCGGTCTTCACCACCCTGCTCGGCGCGGTCGCGGCGATCTCGCTGCTGGTCGGCGGGATCGGGGTGATGAACATCATGCTCGTCAGCGTCACCGAGCGGACCCGCGAGATCGGCATCCGCAAGGCGATCGGGGCCCGCCGCGGCGACGTCCTGACCCAGTTCCTGGCCGAGGCGGTGCTGGTCTCGATGCTCGGCGGCGCGCTCGGCGTGCTCGTCGGGCTGGTGGTCAGCCGCTTCACGATCGCCGGCGTGCAGCCGGACGTGGCGCCCTACTCGGTCCTGCTGGCCTTCGGCGCGTCGCTGCTGGCCGGCCTGTTCTTCGGCACCTACCCCGCCGGCCGCGCTGCGCGGCTGCGCCCGATCGAGGCCCTTCGCTTTGAGTGACATCGACGACCTCCCCAACGATGCCGCGGCGACCGCCGCCACCGAGCCGGCCACGGACGACGGCTGGGACCCGGACCCCTGGGACGAGCAGGAGCACGAGCCGCTGCCGGTCCGACCGCGTCGCCCGAGCCTGCTGCGGCCGCTGCCGCTGGCCCTCGGCGGAATGGTGCTGGTGGCCGGCGGCTTCATCGCCGGGGTCCAGGTCCAGAAGGGCCAGACCGACGGGGCCGCGGCCGGCGCGCCGGCGGGTCTGCGGGCGGCGCTGGCCGGACGCGGCGGCCTGGCCGGTGGCGGCGGCCTGACCGGTGGCGGCGGCCTGGCCGGTGGCGGTGGGGGACCGGGCGCGGCCGC
>NZ_JAWZSQ010000051.1:0-4932 GCF_034096925.1 Patulibacter defluvii | reverse complement strand
CGGCCGGTCACGGCGCCGCCGCGGTCGCGGACCGCGGGGCGTCGGGGCTGCGGCGGCGGACCCCGGCGGCCGCGGCGGCCCCGCCCGCCAGCGCCCCGCCGGCGGCCAGCAGCACCCACAGCACCGGGTCCTCGAGGAACGCCGCGTAGCCCATCGTGTGGGCCACCAGCGCGATCGCCATCGCCGCGATCCCGGCTCGCGCGGCCGCGCTCTCGGCGTCGCGCAGCAGCCGTCGCAGCACCAGCACGATCAGCAGCACGTAGACGCCGAGACCGACGATCCCCTGCTCGGCGGCGATCGTGATCGGGATCGTGTGCGAGGCGTCGACCGCCTTCCGCTCGCCGCTGTGCTCGGCCTCGCGGTAGGCCTTCGAGAAGCCGCCCGAGCCGACGCCGAAGAACGGGTGGTCGGCGAAGATCCCGATCCCGCCGCCGGTCAGCGCCACCCGGCCCGAGGTCGCCCCGTCGAGCCCGTCCTGGTTGAGCCCCTTCAGGTTCAGCGCCCCCGGGGCGGCCAGCACCAGCACCGCGCCGACGGCGACGACCGCGACCAGCGCGCCGAACGCCTTCCAGGGGCCGAACCGCATCCCCCCGAGCACCGCCAGCCCGACCAGCAGCGCCAGGAAGCTCGTCTGCGAGTAGGTCAGCACCAGCGCCGCCCACAGGATCGCCAGCGCCGCCCCGGTCAGCCAGATCGTGCGGCCGCGGGCCGACCACAGCATCCAGGCGGTCAGGCCCAGCATCACCAGCACCAGGAAGCGGCCGTAGATGTTGGGGTCGAAGAACAGCGAGTTGACCCGGAAGGCGTCCTCGATCTGGTTCGACGCGATCACCTTCGGGTTCAGCAGCACCGTCTTGGTGGCGTACTCGTAGAAGCCGACCGCGCCCAGCACCAGCGCGACGCCGGTCGCCACCGCCAGGCAGCGGCCGGCGAGCGCGGTCGTCCAGCGGGTCGTGCGCAGGACCACGTAGAGCAGCGCGAAGGGGACGTAGAAGAAGGCGACCTGCTCGACCGCCTTCGCCTGGTCGTCCGACCACGCGCTCTGGACGGCGTAGAGGACCACGAACAGCAGCAGCAGCACGTCGGCCGCGACCGGCCGCGGATCGACCGGCGGCTCGCCGGGATGGCCGTCGGCGTCGCGGACGCCGGCCGCGCGGTCCCAGACCCAGGCCAGGGCCGCGGCGCCGGTCACCAGGTAGAGCGGCACCAGCAGGTTGACCGGCTGCCCGCCGCCGACGTCGATCGGGATCCGGAACGGCAGCGCCGCCGCCACCAGCAGCGGGATCCAGCCCGGCCGCCGGCGCAGGAAGGCGGCCGCGGCGACCAGCACCAGCACCCCGACCGCGGCGGCGGCCAGCAGCAGCAGGATCCCGCCCGGCCCGTCGCGCAGCTGCCGCATCGGGCCCGAGTCCCAGACGTCGGGCTGGGTCGCGAGCAGGATCGGCGCCCCGACCAGCGCCACGCCCATCGCTCCCGCCCGCGCCCCGGGCGCGCGCAGCAGCAGCGCCAGCGCGGCGGCGATCGTGACCGCGGTCAGCGCGAGAGTCGTCGCCATGTGCTGCTCATCAGCTCGGAGGTGTCCGTGTCGCTGCCGAGACGGGCGGCGAAGGTCGGCAGGCCGGTCCGGATCAGCAGCCCCTTGCCGATCCGCACGGCCGCGATCAGCAGCCGGTCGCGGCCGTCGACCGCGCTCGCCTCGCGCCCGGCCCCCTCGGGCAGGGTCGCCGGCCAGCCCGTCGGGTAGCCGTCGAAGCGGCCGTCGGTGCCGCGGAACAGGTCGACCCGGTCGCCGTCGATCTGGAGCGGCCCGTCGAGCCGCACCGCGCCGCTGCTGCGGACGCCGAACGCGTCCTCGTCGGTGAAGCGGCCGGGCGCGCGCAGCCGCCCGTCGCGCAGGGTCACCGTCCGGTGCAGCCCGGCCGGGTCGAGCGCCGCGACGGTGCCGCCGTCGCGGACGAACCGCTGCAGCCGCTCGGCGAGGGCGGTCGTCGTCCAGCGGTGCTCGCCGACCAGCAGCACGCCGCGGTGGCCGGCCAGCCGCGGGCTGGTGGCGCGGTCGCCGGCGGCCTCGGCCTCGGCCAGCGCCAGGTCGGTGGTCAGGTCGAAGCGCATCCCGTGGCGGGCCAGCCACTCCAGCACCGGCGCCTGCGACTCGTCGAATCCGCGCGGCATGCGGAAGAGCACCCGCGCGGCCCGGGCCCGCGACGAGCCGCCCTGCTCGAGCGTGTTCGGCAGCCCGTCGCCGTCGTCGTCGACCGGGTTGCTGCCCTGCCAGCTGATCGCCGGCAGCACGACCAGCACCTTCTGCGGCCGCGCATCGGTGGCCAGCGCCGGGACCTCGATCCGCTGGAAGCCCTCGGGGGTGTCGACGCTGACGGCCAGCCGGTAGGCCGCCGCCCGCTGCGAGCCGGTCCGCGGACGCAGCAGCGGCTCGCGACCGCTGCCGCGGGCGACGGTTCGCCGGCCCTCGCCGATCCGGCGCAGGATCCAGTGGTAGCGGCGGCCGCGGGCGTCGACGAAGAAGGTCAGCCGGTGGTCGCCGCTGGCCGGGACCGGGCTCGGCTGGACGGCGATCGCGCGCACCGTGACGCCGCCGCGCCCGCGCAGGCGGCCGTTCGGCTCCGGCTTCGGCAGCAGGTCGGGACCGGCGCCGGTCGGGCCGCAGCCGTCGGTGCCGGCCTGGTCGCGGACGCAGACCTGGATCACGTACGACCCGGCCGGGGCCCGGTGGCCGTCGTCGAGCTTGCCGTCCCAGCTGGTGGTGCCCTCGATCGCGCGCAGCTCGCCGTCGACCTCGGTGCCGCCGGTCGCGCGGCGGGTGACGTCGACCTCCAGCCGGCGGACGATCGCCATCGGCCCGGGGGAGATCCGCACCACCCGCGCCCGCGGCCGCCAGCCGCGCAGCAGCAGCTGGGCCTGCGCCGGACGGCCGTCGGTCGAGGGCAGGATCTCCGGGCCGGGCCCCGTCTGCGGGCCGATCCGCCGCACCTTCGGGCGCGGGCGCCGGTTGTCGACCGCGATCGAGGTCGTGTTGACCACGCTGCGGCCCTCGTCCGGGAGCGTGATCTTCAGCTTGTAGCGGCCGTCGCGGGCGATCATGCCGTCGTCGCGGCGGCCGTCCCACGAGAACCGCAGCGTCCGGTAGCGGCGGGCCGGCCGGTCGCGGGCCAGGGTCCGCACCGTGCGGGTCTCGCGGTCGACGATCTCGACGGTGACCGGGGTGGTGCGGTCGACCCTGAAGCGGATCTCGACCGTGTCGAGCCGGCCGTCGCCGTTGGGCGAGAACGAGGTGATCCGGGGAGCGCGGCGCTCGACGTCGGGCGAGAGGAAGCGCACGCCCTGGATCACCGACGGCTCGTTCTTCAGCCGCTGGGCGACGAAGAAGGCCGCCACCGTCCCGATCGCGAGCAGGACGAAGAGGATCCGCGCGGCACGGGTCGGCGAGCTCACAGGACCTCGAGCTGGCCGTTGTCGATCTCGTCGTGGCCGGGGGCGCTGCCGCGCTCGTGGCGCAGCAGCAGCCGCAGCACGTTGCGGTGGCAGACGACCAGCGTCGCGCCGGCCGGGCCGCGGCGGGCGCGCTGCTCGTCGGCGGTCCGGATCGCCGCGATCGCCGCCAGCGCGTCGTCCAGCTGGTCGCCGAACCGCTGCCCGCCGGGCGGCGCGTAGTCCAGCTCGAGGGCCCGGAAGCGGTCGTAGCCCCGGGGGTCCTCGGCGACCACCTCGTCGTAGCGGCGACCGGTCCAGTCGCCGCAGTCGGTCTCGGCCAGCCGCGGCTCGACCTCGGGGGCGAGGCCGGTGGCGGCGGCCACGATCGCCGCCGTCTCCAACGCCCGGGTCAGCGGGCTGGAGACCAGCCGGTCGACGTCGCCGCGGTCCACGATCGCCTGCGCCAGCGCGGCCGCCTGCGCCCGTCCGTGCTCGTCGAGCGGCACCGGCCGGTGGCCCTGGAAGCGTCCCTCGTCGTTGTAGGCGGTGCGACCGTGGCGAGCGAGCAGGATCATGCGATCGGCAGTGGGACGTTCGGCGTCGACCCGGACGCTCCTGCCGCGCCGGCCCCGCTACTGGTTCGGGACACCGGTGCCACCGGTGCCGGGCGTGGTCGTGACGCCGCCGGTGCCCGTCCCGGTCCCGGTCCCCGTGCCGGTGCCGGTGTCCGGGGTCGCGCCGGTGACCGCGCCGCCGGTCTGGCCCTGCGGCAGCTGCTGGTCGGAGGGCACCTCGGTCTTGCCGGCCGACGGCGCCAGCCGCCGCCCGGCGCCCGCGGCCCAGTCGGCGCCGAGCACGACCACGATGTCGGGCGTGCCCGAGGCGGCCGCGCGGATGCTCTCCGTCATCGGCTTCACCTGCGTGCTGCGCATCCGCAGCGCGCGGGCGATCGCGATCGCGGCCTCGCGGTTGCCGGCGCCCGAGCGGTAGGCGACGGTCGACGTGGCCTGGGTCGCCTTGACGCCGTTCTCCGTGTAGTTGGAGGGCTCGGCCAGGTCGAAGCGGCGGTTCTCCAGCACGTCGCTGGCGCCCTTGCCCATCCCGTCGGTGCCGGAGCCGTTGAGGACCAGGACCTTGGTCGCCGCGGCGCTGTAGCGGGGCCGCTCGCGCATGCCCGGCAGCGCCTGCTTGTCCTTCGCGTTCTGCTGGTCGACCGGCGTCTCGTCGCCGCCGCCGACCACGCCGAGCGCGAACAGCAGGCCGACGATCACCAGCACCAGCACCAGGCCGACGCCGATGATGCTGCCGATCGACCGCGACGGGCCGCCCTCCTGCGCCTCGCGCTCGCGGGCGGTGGTCGCCTGGGCGGCGGCGGTCGCCGGGCGCGGGCCGGCCAGCGGGACGACGCGGGTCGGCTGGCCCGGGCTGCCGTTGCTCGGCGGCGTCGGGCGCGGCGGGGTCGGGCGCGGCGGACCACCGGCGGCGCCCGCGGCCGCGGGCGCA
>NZ_JAWZSQ010000050.1:0-7023 GCF_034096925.1 Patulibacter defluvii | reverse complement strand
AGCGGCGGGCCCCGGCGCGGGTGCGCCGGTCGGCGCCGCGGGCGCCGCGGGCGGCTCTCCCCCCGACGGGCCCTGCGGGGCCGCTGGCGCGGGCGCAGGCACGGGCGCCGCCGCCGGCACCGCCACGTCTCCCCCACCGAGCGCCTGCTCCAGCCGCGCGATCCGGGCGGCCAGGGCCTTCGCCTGGGGGTCGATCTGGGGCAGCGCGGCGCGGACCAGCAGCAGCTCCAGCTGGGTCCGCGGGTCGGCGCCGTCGCGGACCGCGGCCAGCGCCGCGGCGATCAGATCGAGGACCCGGATCACCGTCGCCCCGGGCAGCCGCTGGGCCTGCTCGACGGTCCGGCGGTCGCGGTCGGGGCTGATCCGCAGCTCGGGCGGCAGCTCGCCCGCCATCCGCACCAGCAGCAGGGCGCGGGCGTGGCCCTCCAGGTCGCGGGTGACCTGGGTCAGGTCGCGGCCCTGGCTCGACAGCTCGGCGGCGACCCCGATCGCGCTCCCGGCGTCACCGGCGGCGATCGCGTCCATCGCCCGGAAGAGCAGCTCGGCGTCGGCCACGCCCAGCACCGAGAGCACGTCGTCGGTGGTGATCTGCTCGCCGGCGTAGGTGACCAGCTGCTCGAGCGTGCCGAGGGCGTCGCGGAACGAGCCGGTGGCGTGACGGGCGACCAGCGAGACGGCCTCGCCGTCGATCGCGATCCGCTCCTTCTCCGCCACGCGCGCCAGCACCCGGGCCAGCTGCTCGGGCGTCGGACGGTGGAAGTCGAACCGGTGGCAGCGGTCGACGACGGTCGGCAGGACCTTGTTCGCCTCGGTCGTCGCCAGCACGAAGATCGTCCGCGGCGGCGGCTCCTCGAGGGTCTTGAGGAACGCGTTCCAGGCCTGCGACGAGAGCATGTGCGCCTCGTCCAGGATGTAGACCTTGCTGCGGCCGCCGACCGGCGCGAAGGCGACCGCGTCGCGCAGGTCGCGGATGTCGTCGACCGAGTTGTTCGACGCGGCGTCCATCTCGACCACGTCGATCGAGGTCGCGTCGGCGATCGAGCGGCAGGCCTCGCACTTGCCGCAGGGCCCGGTCGTCGGCCCCATCCGCCGCTGGTCGGGCGGCAGGTCCGGATCGCCCTGGCAGTTCAGGCAGGCGGCGAGGATCTTCGCCATCGACGTCTTGCCGGTCCCGCGCGAGCCGACGAAGAGGTACGCGTGGTGGACCTTCCCCTGCTCGATCGCGTTGCGCAGGGTGCGGACGACGTGCTCCTGGCCCACGACGTCGTCGAACGTGCGGGGCCGGTGGCGGCGATAGAGCGAAGGCGCGGACACCGGGGTCGAGTCTACGTGGGGCGCGCGGCGGAGGCGGCCGGACCGGCTAGGACGAGACGCCCAGCTCCTCCTGCAGCCGCCGGAACGCGGCCCGCAGCCGCGAGACCTCGGACTCCAGCGCCTCGACCCGCCCGCGGAGGGCGGCGATCTCGGCCTGCGCCGCGGGCGGCAGGACGGGCGCGGCGACCGGCGCCGGCGCCGGCCCGGGACCGGCCGCGGGCGCCCCGCCCCCGTTCGGGCCGCCGGTCGGCGCCGCACCACCGCCCGGGTCCGCGGCGGCCGCCACCGCGGTCGCCCCGCCGGCGACCGAGGCCCCGCCCGCGTCCTCCTCGCCGCCGAGCAGCTGGCGGTAGCGGGCCTCCTTCTGGCCGGGACGGCGCTCCAGCCGCTCGACCAGGCCGCGCTCGATCAGGCGCACGAGGGTGGCGTCGACGGCGTCCTGGTCGGTGAACCGGTGCAGGCGCTCGGTCCGCGACCGCAGCTCGCCCGGCGTCTGCGGGCCGCGCAGCATCAGGACGGCCAGGATCGCCTGCTCGGCCGGCTCGATCTGGAGCGTGTCGGCCAGCAGGTGGCGGTACTTCGGCGCGCGGCTGCCGGGCCCGCTGGCGTTGCGGGTCCAGCGCCGCCGGCTCAGCTCCTCGAGCGCCGCCCGGATCGTCCGCTCGTCGTAGTCGACGACCGGATCGCGGTTCGTCGACTGGTTGCACGCGGCGCGCAGCGCGTTGAGGGTCAGCGGGTAGGTGTCCGGGGTCGTCCGCTGCTTCTCCAGCAGGGCACCGAGGACGCGGATCTGGACGGCGTCGGGCCTCACGCCGGCCAGCCTATGCGAGCGCCGACCGGGCCGGGCCGCCGATCTCCCGGCCGCCGCCTGCGGTACCGTCGCCCGCCGATGCCCCGCGTCGGACGCTCCCCCGCCGGATCCGCGCCGTCGTCGCGGGCCGGGCGGATCGCCGCCCAGCTGCTGGCCGCCGCCGCGATCGGCGTGGCCGTCTGGCTGCTGCTCGGACGGACGGCGTTCGTCAACTACGACAGCGCCTGGTCGCTGGACTGGATGCGGCAGCTGCTCGCCGGGGGCAGCCGGCCCGACCTGGAGCGGCTCTTCTCCCCCACCCCGCACCCGCTCAGCGACCTGCTCTCGGGCGTCCTGACCCCGCTCAGCGACAGCGGCGGGCCGGCGGTCGGCCGCGGCGCCGAGACCGCGTTGTTGGTGCTGGCGCTGTTCTGGCTCGGCGCGCTCGGGGTGGTGACCTACCGGCTCGGGGCGGCCTGGTTCGGGACCGCGGCCGGCGTGGTCGCGGCGCTGCTGGTGCTGACGCGCGAGCCGGTCCTCTCCTACGGGCTGCGGACCTACCTGGACCTGCCGTACGCGGTCTTCCTGCTGCTGGCGCTGCTGGCGGAGACCTCGCGGCCGCGCAACGGCGCCCGCACGCTGGCGTGGATCACGCTGGCCGGGCTGCTGCGGCCCGAGGCGTGGCTGCTGGCGGCGGCCTACGTCGGCTACCTGCTGGTGGCCGAGGTCCGCGCCGCCCCCGCCCCGCGCCCCGCCGACGCCTCGCGCAACGGCGACGGCCCGCCGCCCGACGCCGAGCTGGCGCCGCTGCTGCGCCCCGCCCCGCGCGAGCGGCTGGCCGGCTGGCTGCGGGTGATCGACCGCCGCCGGCTGGCGCTGCTGGTGGCGATCGCCGCCGTCGCCCCGCTCGGGTGGATCGTCGAGGGGCTGGTGCTGGCCGGCGACCCCTTGCAGGCGCTGACCGGGACCCAGCAGAACGCGGCCGACCTCGACCGCGTGACCGGGGTCGGGTCGGCGATCACGGTGATGCCGCGGCGGCTGGGCGAGATCGTCCGCGAGCCGGTGCTGCTGGCCGCGGTCGGCGGGGCGCTGCTGTCGCTCTGGCTGCTGCGTCGACGGGCGCTGCTGGCCGCCGGGGCGCTGGTCGCGGCCGCGGTCGCGTTCTTCGTCCTCGCCGCCGCCGGGCTGCCGCTGCTGACCCGCTACCTGGTGTTCCCGGGCACGCTGCTGATCCTCTTCGCGGCGGCCGGCCTGCTCGGCTGGCAGCGGCTGTCGCCGGAGCACCGCTGGCGGCGGCCCTGGCAGGGGTTCGCGCTGGTCTGCCTGTTGGTCTTCGTGGTCTTCACGCCCGGCCAGGTGCGGCGGGTCGACCGGCTGCACGACGCGCTGGCCCTGCAGCAGCGGGTGATCGGCGACCTGCGGACGGTGACCGGCGGCCTGCGACCGGTGCTGGCCGCGACCGACGGGCCCTGCGTCGCGCCCGACAACGCGCTGGTCGAGATCGCGCCGGGCGAGTCGTCGAGCGCGGCCATCCAGCGCACCTTCGCCCACGTGGCGCTGCCGAACCACCGGGCGGTGCCGCAGGTGCTGCTGTGGCTCGGCCTCCACGACGGCCGTCACCCCTACGCCGTCACGGCCCTGACCCCGGGAGCGTCCCCGAGCGTGACGCTGATCCCGGCCTCGACCGCGGTCGCGCGCGGCTTCATCCTCGACAAGGCCGACCGCGGCAAGGGCCTGCCGGCACCGCCGACCGGCAGCGTCGAGGCGGCGACGGTCGGCAGTTGGCGGGTCTACGGGCGCGACGCCGCCTGCGCGGCCGCGCTGCGCACCCGGCTCGGGCGCTGACGCGTCGCCGCGCCCCGCCGCGGCGGGAACGCCGGGACCCACCGCCGCGGCCCGCGAGAGACGCGACCGTCCCGCGCACCCGCGCCTTGTAGCGAGCCACCCGACGGGATCCAATGGGCCAGATGTCGGATCCTTGGGCGTCCGGCTCGGCCCGCGCGTCCATCGCATTCGTGAACGTCGCTCCTAACGTTTTGGGCGACCACGGGAACGCGGCGGCTCCAGCGCCGAGCGCGTTCGCTCCTCGACCGGGCAGGTACTCCCCACATGCGCCAGCGCTCCGCCACCGCGGAGGCGTCCGTCGACGTCCCGACCGACGTCGACGCCGCCGCCGCCGAATCGTCCCGACCAGCCGGCCTCAGCCGCCGGGCCCTCGTCGGTCGCACCGGCGCGGCCGGCGCCGGCGCGCTGCTGCTCGCCGGCGGCGCGACCGCCGCCGCGACCGCCGCCACCAAGGCCCGGCCCGCCCCGACGCCGACCGCGCTGCCGTCGGTCTCCGAGGTTCGAGCGCGCCTGCGCGACGTGCGCCTGGTCGACCTGGAGATCCTCGAGCTGGCGGCGCTGCTGCAGGCGGGCGAGCTGACGTCGGTCGAGATCACGACGGCCTACCTCGACCGGATCGAGGCGCTCAACGGCGCCTTCGAGGTCTACGGCGACAACGGCGGCTACAACGCCTTCGTCCGGATCGACCGCGACGACGCGCTGGCCGGCGCGAAGGCCGCCGACGCCCGCCTCGCGGCCGCCCGCCGTGGCGGTCCCCCGGCGCCCTACCTGTGCGGGATCCCGATCGGCGTCAAGGACTCGATCGGGCTGCAGGGCCGCCCGGCCCAGAACGGCACCGCGGCCTTCGCCGGCAACGTCGGGACCGCGGACGCCCCGGCGATGGCGAGGCTGCGCGCCGCGGGCGTCGTCTTCCTCGGCCACACGATCTGCTCCGCGTTCTCGGGCTCGATCACCGGCACCTTCGCCGGCAACGCGTGGCAGAAGGAGTACTTCCCGGGCGGTTCCAGCCAGGGCTCCGGCGTGGCCCCGGTCGCCCGTCTGGCGGCGGCGGCGATCGGCGAGGAGACCGGCGGCTCGATCATCTTCCCGTCGGCGGCCAACGGCGCCTCCGGGATCAAGCCGTCGCTCGGCCTCTGCTCGTCGGCCGGCGTGATGCCGCTGACGCCCGGCCACGACGTGATCGGGCCGATCTCGCGCTCGATCCGCGACTCGGCGCTGCTGCTGAACGCGATGCTCGGGCCCGACCCCGAGAACGACCAGCAGACGCTGGCGGCGCCGGTCCCGTTCGGCGACCTGCCGACGATGCCGCGGGGCGGCAGCGCGCCGCTGGCGGGCCTGAAGATCGGCGTGCCGAAGAGCGACTGGATGGGCGCGAGCGACGTCGACCCCCAGTCGCGCTACTCGGCCGAGAACCTGGCGGTCTTCAACCGGGTCCGCGACCAGCTGCAGGCGCTCGGGGCGCGGGTCGTCGACTTCCCCGGGATGGACATGCGCGACGCGGCGCTGAACCGCTACTTCTCGTCCCCGGACGTGCTCCAGACGGTCGACGGCTCGAGCGTCAGCCCGTCGTCGGCCGTCCGCTACCCGAACCTCTACGAGATCGGCTACGCCGAGGCGGTCGGTGCGTTCGCCGCCGACCGGCCCGAGGAGCAGCGCGCCGCGCTGCTGGCCAACTACGGGCGGCGCCCCGGTGGCGCGACGACCGGCGACCGGACGTTCGAGGCCGCGACCGCCCTCTACGGCGGTGTCAGCTCCGGCGTCCGGCGCGAGGGCGAGCGGCGGCGGCGCGAGACCGCGGCGAACTACAAGCAGGCGCTCGACGACCACGAGGTCGACTTCATGCTGGTGATGAACTTCGGCACCAAGCTGACCAAGCGCGGGGCGAGCACGGCGAACCTGCGCTACCGGACCTACTACCAGGTGCCGAACGCGCTCGGCTGGCCGATGGTCTCGTTCCCGGCCGGCTACGGCGGCGACGCGGACGGGCTGCCGATCTCGGTCCAGTTCTGGGGACCGCGCTTCAGCGAGCCGCAGATCATCCAGGCCGCGATCGACTACCAGGCGGCCTATCCCGGCTACCACCGGGCGATCCCCGACGACCCGGAGGTCGCGATCACGCCGAAGGCCAAGCGGCTGGGCCCCGAGAAGACGGTCGAGGACGATCCCGACCCGCTGCTGACCAACGACCCGGACGCGCACGACGCGGCGCTGCCGGCCGAGTTCCGTCCCCGCTAGCCCGATCGGAGCCTGAGCGATGCCCTTCATGACCGTCGGCTGGCGCGGCGCCTACTCGATCGGCGCCCTGCCCGAGGACCCGGGGTACGTCACCGAGTCGCCGTTGACCATCGGCTGGACCGGGAAGCTGTCCGCCTACGTCCTGCCCTACGACCTCGCCGACCTGACCGTCCGCCCCGGCGATCCCGACCCGCCGGTCGTCAACCCGCCCGGCGGCGGCGACGGCGGCGGAGGAACGCCGCAGCCGCCGTCCAGCGAGGTCCGTCCCGCGACCCCGCCGCGGCTGCAGATCCAGCCGCGCGTCAACCCGCTCCGCTTCCGCGCTCGCGGCATCCGGGTGCGGATCACGCTGCCCGAGGCCGCGCGGGTCGAGCTCTACGCGCAGTCGCGGGTCCGCAAGAAGCTGACCCGCAAGCGCACGCGACTGGTCACCCGCACGATCACCCGCCACCGCAACGTGCGGCTGCCGCAGGGCGTCAGCGCCCTCTTCGTCTCGCCGTCGAGCGCCGGCCGCGCCGCGGTCGGCCGCCGGACGCGACTGCGGACGACGATGGTCGTGATCACCCGCTACGCGGACGGTCGCACGGTCACCGTCCGCCAGAGCGTCCTGATCGCGCCGAAGCCCGGCCGCCGCTAGCCGCTGCCCTCCCCGACCGCCCGAGGAACGAACGCTCCCATGCACGATCGAGCAGACGCCCGCCCCGTCGACCCCCCGCGCCGCGGCCCAGCCACCCCCGACCCCACCCCCGACCCCGCCCCGCTCGCGACCGACGACCGGCGCGCGCTCTCGCGCCGCCAGGTCGTCGGCGCGGCCGCCGCGGCAGGCGCCGGCGTCGCGG
>NZ_JAWZSQ010000049.1:0-8147 GCF_034096925.1 Patulibacter defluvii | reverse complement strand
CCCGCCACGCCCCCGCCCGCCACCGCCCCCCTGCCGCGGGTCGCCCGGACCCTCGACCGCTCGCGGCTGTGGGCGGTCCAGACGCCCCAGGTCTTCCGCCGCGACGTGCTGGAGCGAGCGCTGGCCGAGCCGGACGAGGTGCTCGCCGCGGCCACCGACGACGCCTCGCTGGTCGAGGCCGCCGGTGGCGACGTGCGGCTGGTCGCCGCCCCCCGCAGCAACCTGAAGGTGACCCTGCCCGAGGACCTGCGGCTGGCCGAGCTGCTGCTCGCCGACCGCGACGGGCCGCGCTGACGGACCCCAGGTGCCCCGCTGCGGGACGGCCCGCCGGCCAAACGACTCCTGCGACAGAATCCCTCTCCGTGCTGACCGACTACCACGTGCACCTGCGCCCCGACGAGCGCCCGTCGGAGCCCGAGCAGTACTTCACCCCCGCCAACGCCGAGCGCTACCGCCAGGCCGCGACCGCGCGGGGGATCACGGAGCTGGGGGTCAGCGAGCACATCCACCGCTTCTCGCAGGCGCTCGACGTCTGGCAGCACCCCTTCTGGCGCTACTCGGCGGTCGACGACCTCGACGCCTACTGCGGCTTCGTCCGCGAGCAGACCGACCTGCGGCTGGGGATCGAGGCCGACTTCGTGCCCGGTCGCGAGGACCGGCTGGCCGAGCTGCTCGAGGCCCGTGAGTGGGACTACGTGATCGGCTCGGTCCACTTCCTGGCCGACCGCGGGGTCGACGCCGAGTACTCGGAGACCGGCACCAACTTCGACGTCTGGGACGGGGCCGACAGCGCCGACGCGGTCTGGAAGCGCTACTTCGAGACCCTCGCCGAGGCCGCTCGCAGCGGGCTCTACGACCTGCTCGCCCACCCCGACCTGGTCAAGGTCTGGGGCGGCGCCCGCCCGGTCCCCGACCGCGACCCGCGCTTCTTCTACGAGCCCGCGATCGAGGCGATCGCCGAGACCGGGATCGTGGTCGAGGTCTCGACCGCCGGCCTCCGCAAGCCGGTCGGCGAGATCTACCCCGCCCGCGCCTTCCTGGAGATGGTCGCCGACGCCGGCAACCCGGTCGCGCTCTCCTCCGACGCCCACCGTCCCGAGCACCTGGGCCACGGCTACGCCGAGGCGCTGGAGCTGCTGCACGACGTCGGCATCCGCGAGCTGACCGTCTTCGAGCGCCGCCAGCGGCGCGCCGTCCCGATCGAGGACGGCGACCGCGAGCTGGCCCACCGCCACGGCGACGTCCCGCCCCCGCCGGTCGGCGCCGACGGCCGGCCCGGGAGCCTCTGATGGCCGACGCCACCCCGCCGTTCCCGGTCCCCGACGTCCGCACGGGCATCGGCTGGGACAGTCATCGGCTGGTCGAGGGCCGGCCGCTGATCCTCGGCGGGATCCGGATCGAGAGCGCCGTCGGGCTCGACGGCCACAGCGACGCCGACGTCCTGACCCACGCCGTGATCGACGCGCTGCTCGGCGCGATCGGCGGCGGCGACATCGGCGAGCACTTCCCCGACAGCGACGAGCGCTGGCGCGGCGCCGACTCGATCGCGCTGCTGCGCCACGTCGTCGGCCTGGTCGCCGCCAGCGGCTTCGTCGTCATTGCGGTCGACGCGACCGTGATCCTGGAGCGGCCGAAGCTCGCCCCCCACAAGCGGGCGATGGCCGAGCGGCTGGCCGAGACGCTGGCGATCGACCCCGCGCGGGTCAACGTCAAGGCGACCACGGCCGAGCGGCTCGACGCGGTCGGCCGTGGCGAGGGCGCCGTCGCCCAGGCGGTGGCGACCGTCGTGCGGCCGGCCTGAGACCCCGTCACCCGCGGTCCCACGGCGCGTCCCCGCGCCGCGCGCCGGTACGATGTCGCGCCGATGGGCGCCCTGGCTCGCACGCCTCGCACGCCCGTGATCGCCGTCGCCGCCGCCGTCCTGGTCGTGGCGCTGCTGTCCCTGATCCTGCCGTCGACGGCGACCTACGATCCGTGGGCCTGGATCGTCTGGGGCCGCGAGGCGTTCCACGGCGACCTCGTGACGGACACCGGACCGTCCTGGAAGCCCCTGCCCGTCGTCGTCACCACGCTGGCGACGCCGCTCGGATCGTCGGCCCCCGACGTCTGGGTCGTCGTCGGCCGCGCCGGGGCCCTCGCCGCGCCGCTGATCGCCTTCGCCCTCGCCCGCCGCTACGGGGGCCTGATCGCCGGCCTCGTCGCCTCGCTGCCGCTGGCCCTCGAGCCGTGGTGGTTCCGCCACGGCTGGCTGGCCAACAGCGAGGGGCTGCTGGTCGCGGCCGTGCTCGGCGCGGTCCTGGCCGAGCTGACCGGCCACCGCCGCTGGGCGCTCGCCGCCGGCCTCGCCGCGGCGCTGCTGCGTCCCGAGGCGTGGCCGTTCCTGCTGCTGTGGGCGGCCTGGCTGGCCTGGCGCGCCGGCTGGGGAGGACGGCTGCGGCTGGCCGCGCTGCTGGCCGTGATCCCGGTCGCCTGGCTGGTGCCGGAGAAGCTCGGCTCGGGCGACTTCTGGCGCGCCGCCACCCGCGCCCAGAACCCCGATCCCGGGGCGGCCGCCCTCACCAGCCACCCGGCCCTGACCGTCCTCGACGACTACGCGCGGATGCTGCCGTGGCCGGTCTGGATCGGCCTGGCGGCGGCGATCGCCCTGGTCGCCCTCCGCCGCCGCGGCCGCGCCGACACCACCGCCGCCGTCGACGCCCCGGCCCCCGGCGAGCCCTCGCCGCTGCTGGCCGCGACGGCGATCGGCGGCTTCGGCCTGGCCTGGGCGGTGCTGGTCGCGCTGATGACCCAGGCCGGCTACTCGGGCAACTCGCGCTACCTGATCCCGGCCGTCGCGCTGCTGCTGGTCGCCACCGCGATCGCCGTCGGCCGGCTCTGGCCGCTGCTTCCCTCGCCGGCCCAGTGGCTGGTGGGGCTGGCGCTGGTCGCCGTCACGGTCGGCCCGGCGATCCACGACATCCCCGACGACGCCCACAAGGTGATGGTCGAGTCGCGGCTGATGGAGGCCCTGCCCGAGGCCGTCGCCGCGGCCGGCGGGGCCGAGTTCCTGCGCCGCTGCGGCCCGGCCTACACCAACCGCTACTTCGTCCCCCAGATCGCCTGGGAGCTGGACGAGCACGCCCGCGACGTCGGCTACCTCGACGCCCGCGCCCCCGCCGTGCTCTTCCGTCCCAACCAGTTCTACGGCTGGGCGCGCGAGCCCCAGGCGCGGTCGGTCGCCGGCCTGCGGACCCTGGTGCGCACGCGCTGGTGGCAGATCGAGGTCGCCTGTCGGCCCGGCGTGGAGGTCCCGAGATGAGCACGATCACCAGCGGCACCGGCTCCCGGCGGGCGCTCGACGGGGCCCGCGCCGCCGGCGCCTGGCTGGTCGGCCCCGGGGCCGCGGTCTCGGTCCTGCTGCTGCTCGCCTGGGCCGTCTTCCTGCGCACGCGCAACCTCGAGGCGCCGTTCTGGATCGACGAGGGGATCAGCGTCGGCGTCGCCAACTTCCCCTTCTCCGAGATCCCGTCGGAGCTGGGCAAGGACGGCAACCCGCCGACCTACTACCTGCTGCTGCACCTGTGGCTGCGGATCTTCGGCGACGGCGAGTCGGCCGCGCACGCGCTCTCGGCGCTGTTCGCGGTCGCGACCGTCCCCTTCGCCTACCTGCTGGCGAAGGTGCCGTTCGGCCGCCGGACCGCCGTCGGGGCCGCCGCCGTCGCCGCGGTCCTGCCCTACCTGACGTACTTCGGGCAGGAGACCCGGATGTACGCGATGGTCGCGTTCCTCTCGCTGCTGGTGGCGGGGGCGCACCTGCGGGTCTTCGACGACCACGCCCGCGCCTGGCGGGTCGGCCTGGTCGCGGTCCTGATCGTCCTCCTCTACACCCACTCGTGGGGCGTCTTCCTGGTCGGCGGCAGCGTGCTGGCGGTCGGCGTCCGGGCGCTGCTGCAGCCGCGCGGGGCGGCGCGGATGCGGGTGATCCGGATCGGCTTCCTGATCCACCTGGCGGCCGCGGTGGTCTGGCTGCCGTGGATCCCGACGCTGGTCCGCCAGGCCCGCGACACCGGCGCCCCGTGGTCGCTGCGTCCCGACCTGGCGATGCTGCTGGAGGGGCTCGGCTCGATCGCCCAGCCGCAGGTGACCGCGACCGTCTTCGTCGTCGCCCTGATCTTCGGCTTCGCGACCCTCGGCGCCGCCGCCCGCGGCCGCGTCCAGGGACCGGCGATCCCCGCGCCGACCGACGCCGCCACCCTTCGCGGCCACGCCACGGTGCTCGGCGTGATGCTGCTCTCGACGCTGCTCTTCGCCTGGATCGGGTCGCTGCTGAGCCCGGCCTGGGCCAACCGCTACATGGGCGTGCTGGTCGGGCCGGCGATCCTGCTCAGCGGCCTGCTGCTGACCCGCTCGGGCCGGATGGGGCTGGTGGTGCTGCTGGTGCTGCTCGTGGTCTGGGGGACCGACACCCAGGGCGACCGGCTGCGCAGCAAGGGCACGCCGGTGGCGATGGCCGACGCCGTCGCCCGCGAGCTGCGGCCCGGCGACCTGGTGGTCAGCGTCCACCCCGAGCAGCTGCCGGTGATCGCCTACGATCTGCGTCGCCGCGGGGTCCCCTCCGGGGTCCGCTACGCGACCGCGCTCGGGCGCCAGCCCGACGTCCGGATCTTCGACTGGCGGCGCGCGCTCGACCGGCTGCAGGCCGCCGAGCCGTGGATGGTCGCCCGCCGGCTGGTCGACCAGCAGCGGCCCGGCTCTCGCGTCCTGCTCGTCGTTCCCGTACTCTCTGCAGGGAACTGGCAGGGTCCCTGGACCCGCCTGGTCGCCGATCGGAGTCGCGCCTGGCGCGCCCTGCTGCAGGCGGATCCCCGTCTGCGGATGGTCGGTCGGCGACCGGTCACCGGTCCGGGACGAGGCGTCTTTGGCGTACTCTTCACGGTTCGTCCGTGACCAATTCGCCGCGGACGGGTAGTTCGTACTCGAGCCCTCGGCCACGCACCTCGAACCGCACGCAGGAGTCCCGATGCACGGAACCCCCCCGACACGACCGACCGGACCCGAAGGGCGCACGCTCGTCATCGGTGGCGGCCCGGCTGGCCTGACGGCCGGCTACCTGCTCGCCAAGCGCGACGACGACGTGACCGTCTTCGAGGCGGCCGACCAGGTCGGCGGGATCGCGATGACGGTCGTCCGCGACGGGTACCGGTTCGATCTCGGCGGGCACCGGTTCTTCACCAAGGTCCGCGAGGTCGAGGACCTCTGGTACGAGATCATGGGCGACGAGTTCCTGCGCCGCCCGCGGATGTCGCGGATCTTCTGGAACGGCAAGTTCCTGGACTACCCGCTCAACGGGATGGACGTGATCAAGAAGCTCGGCCCGGTCGAGCTGACCCGCGCCGGCTTCTCGTACCTGTGGGCGGTCGTCAAGAAGCCGTTCCGCCGCAAGCCGGAGACGTCGCTCGAGGAGTGGGTCTCCAACCGCTTCGGCAAGCGGCTCTACGAGCACTTCTTCAAGACCTACACCGAGAAGGTCTGGGGCCGTCCGGCGAGCGAGATGACCGCCGACTGGGCCGCCCAGCGGATCAAGGGCCTCTCGTTCCTGACGGCGGCCAAGGACGCCTTCTTCCCCTCCAAGAACGGCGACATCAAGACGCTGATCACGGAGTTCGACTACCCCCGCTACGGGCCGGGGCAGATGTGGGAGAAGATGACCAACGCGATCGAGGAGCGGGGCGGCTCGATCGAGATGGAGAGCCCGATCGAGCGGCTGAAGCTCGAGGGCAACCGGATCACCGAGGTCACCGTCAACGGCGAGACCCTGACCGACTTCGGCAACATCATCTCCTCGCTGCCGCTGCGCAACCTGCTGCGGATGACCGAGGGCGCGCCGGACGAGGTCCGCGCCGCCGCCGAGGCGCTGCGCTACCGCGACTTCCTGACCGTGTCGCTGATCCTCGACGGCGAGGATCCCTTCCCGGACAACTGGATTTACATCCACGAGCCGGGCGTGATCGTCGGCCGGATCCAGAACTTCCGCTCGTGGAGCCCCTGGATGGTCCCGGACGAGACCAAGGGCTGCGTCGGGATGGAGTACTTCTGCTTCGAGGGCGACGACCTCTGGACGTCGAGCGACGAGGACCTGGTCAAGCTGGCGACCAAGGAGCTCGAGGAGATCGGGCTCTCGAAGCCGGGCCAGGTCGTCAAGGGCTACGTCGTGCGGGTCCCGAAGGCGTACCCGGACTACGTCGACGGCTACGCCGAGAACGTCCAGATCATCAAGCGCTGGATCGCCTCGATCGAGAACCTGCAGCAGGTCGGCCGCAACGGGCTGCACCGCTACAACAACTCCGATCACTCGATGCTCACGTCGATGCGCGCCGTCGACAACCTCTACGGCGAGGATCACGACCTCTGGGAGGTCAACGCCGAGGACGAGTACCTGGAGGAGGGCGAGACCAAGCAGTCGCCCTACCCGTACCAGGCGGGCAAGACCCCGTCGGGCGAGGTCGGCAGCCACGACGACGTCGCGATCCGGACCGGCGACGGGGTCAGCACCGAGCGCTGAGCCGGCCTCACCGCCGCACCGCTTCGAGGGCCGCCCGGTGGGCGGCCCTCGGTCGTTCCGGCGCGTATGTGGCTAGTCTCAGCCGCGTGCGCACGATCCACCTGCACGACACCGCCAGCGGGCAGCTGAAGCAGCTGACGCCGCGCGATCCGGGCAAGGTTGGGATCTACGCCTGCGGGCCGACGGTCTACAACCGGATCCACGTCGGCAACGCGCGGCCGTTCGTCGTCTACGCGCTGCTCAAGCGCTTCCTCCAGCACGAGGGCTACGACGTCACGCTGGTCGCCAACCTGACCGACGTCAACGACAAGATCTACGCGGCTGCGGTCCGCCAGGGCGTGGCGTCGTCCGACCTGGCGCGCGAGATGGGCGACCTCTACCGCGCCGACACCGACCTGCTCGGGCTGGGGCGGCCCGACCACGAGCCGCTGGTGACGACGTCGATCGACGCGATCGTCGACCTGATCGCCGAGCTGCTGCGCCGCGACGCCGCCTACGCGGTCGAGGGCGACGTCTACTTCCGCGTCCGGCGCGACGGGCGCTACGGCACGATCAGCCACCGCGACGTCGACCTGATGGACCAGGGGGAGGGCGACGACCGCTCGTCGCTGAAGCAGGACCCGCTCGACTTCGCGCTCTGGAAGGCGACCAAGCCGGGCGAGGACACGGCCTGGGACACGCCCTGGGGGCGCGGCCGGCCCGGCTGGCACATCGAGTGCTCGGCGATGGCCGAGGAGCTGCTGGGAGTCGGGTTCGAGATCCACGGCGGCGGCAGCGACTTGGTCTTCCCCCACCACGAGAACGAGGCCGCGCAGACCCGCTGCGCCCGCGACGCCGAGCTGGCGCAGATCTGGATGCACAACGGGATGCTCCAGCTGCGCGGCGAGAAGATGGCCAAGTCGGTCGGCAACGTGACGCCGCTGCACGAGGCGGTGGCCGAGGTCGGCCGCGACGGACTGCTGCTGCTCTTCTGCGGCGCCCACTACCGGCAGCCGGTCCAGTACTCGGAGGAGACGCTGGAGCAGGCGCGGGCCGGCGTCCGGCGGCTGCGCGAGGTCGGCCGGCTGCTGACCGACGGGCCCTCGCCCGACGACCTGGCCGCCCACCGCGACGCCTTCTTCGACGCGCTGGCCGACGACTTCAACACCGCCGCGGCGCTGGCCCACCTGTGGGGCTGGGTCCGCGAGGCGAACCGCCGCGGCGGGGTCGGCGACGCTCACCTGCGGGAGATGCTGCAGGTGCTCGGCCTCGACAACCTGCTCGACGCCGCCGACGGCGACGGACCGGACGCCGAGGCGCTGGCCCTGCTGGAGCAGCGCCAGCAGGCCCGCGAGGCGCGCGACTGGGCGCGCGCGGACGAGCTGCGTGATGCCCTGGCGGCGGCCGGCTGGACCGTCCGCGACGGGGCCGACGGCGCCGAGCTGATCCGGGTCGAGTCGTGAGCGCCGGCAGCGGGCGGGGACGCGGGGGCGGGAGCGGGTCGGGGGCCGGGAGCGGCGGCGGGCGTCCGGGCGGCTCGGGTGGTCGTGGCGGGTCCGGTGGGCCGGGCGGCGGTCGCGGGGGCGCGGGCGGCGGTCGCGGGGCCGGCGGCGGGCCCGGTGGCCCG
>NZ_JAWZSQ010000048.1:0-12392 GCF_034096925.1 Patulibacter defluvii | reverse complement strand
GCCGCCGCGAGCCGGTGCCGCCGCCGGTCGTCCGCCCGGCCCCGCTGGCCGCCGGCCCGCCGACCCCGCCGCCGGCCGCCGGCCGCTCCGGGTCGGGCCGCCGCGGCTGGTGGGGGCTGCTGGTGCTGGCCTTGGCGGCGGCGCTGGTCGGCGTCCTGATCGCGATCTTCGCCGGCGGCGACGACCAGCCGCAGCGGCGCACCACCGACCAGCGGCGGACGACGACCGGCGACCGCACCACGTCGACCGGCGGCCAGACCCGCTCGACGACCACGCCCGGCACGACCACCTCCGGCGGCCAGACGGAGCCGGACGGCGGCGGTGGCCAGCGGATCGCCGTCGACGGCGGGGGAGCGATCCTGGCCCGCGCGCCCGCCGACCCGTCGCCGCTCTCCGACGGCACCGCGCCGGCGCTCTACGACGCCGGGTCGCAGGGCTGGCGGACGCTCGTCGCCCGTCCCGACCAGCAGTCGTGGTTCACCCCGACCCGGGTCTCGCAGAGCGGCGGCGCGCTCTACCGGCTGCGCCAGAGCGGTCCCGAGGGGCGCCTGATCCTGGTCGACTACACGCCCAGCCAGCCGGCGCGCTTCGACACCAGCGCCGCCTTCGAGCAGCGGCCGGTCACGGGCGGGCCGTTCGGTCCCGCGACCGGCTACGCCTTCCGCGACGTGCGGGTGGCGGGGATCGCCGAGTGCGCCTCGGCGGTCTGCGTCGACGTGCCGGTCAACCAGAGCGACTCCGGCCCCGGCTGGGGCGTGCTGGTGGCCGCGCCGACCGCCGAGGAGGCGTGGGCGACGGCCGAGCGGGTGGTGCGGGCGACCGGCCCGCGCTGATCCGCCCCGATCGTTTCCGGATGCAAGCTCCCGGCCTGTAGGTTGCACCCCCCGTGCACGTCCGGATCGTCGACCCGTCCGCCTACACGCCGCCCTACGACCACGCGCTCTGCGCCGCGCTCGCCCGCGCCGGCACGCAGGTGACGCTGGTCACCAGCGACTTCCCCTACGGCGAGGTCCCCGGCGCCGAGGGCTACGCGATCGAGCACGGCTTCTACCGCCGCAGCCTCGGCGCGCCCGGATCACGGCTGCGGCGGGTCAGCAAGCTGGCCGGCCACCTGCCGGACATGCGCGCCCTGCGGCGGGCGGCCCGCGACGCCGACGTCGTCCACTTCCAGTGGCTGGCCGTGCAGCCGCTCGACCTGCACCTGCTGCCGAAGGACCGGCCGGTGGTGCTGACCGCCCACGACGTGCTCCCGCGCGAGCCCCGTCCCGGCCAGGAGCGGGCCCAGCAGCGGCTCTACGCGCGGGTCGACGCGGTCGTCGTCCACTCGCACCACGGCCGCGACCGGCTGGTCGAGCGGCTCGACGTCGACCCGGCCAAGGTCCATGTGATCCCGCACGGGGCCTTCCGCCACCTGACGACCGTCGAGCGCGGCCGGCTGCCGATGCCGCTGCCGACGGTCAAGCGGCCGGTGGTGCTCTGCTTCGGCCTGATCCGGCCCTACAAGGGGATCGACGTGCTGCTGGCCGCCTGGCGCCAGCTGACCGCCGACCGCCACTGGCCGGCGGCCGAGCTGTGGATCGTCGGCCTGCCGAAGATGGACATCGGCGAGCTGAAGCGCGAGGCGCCGGCCGGGGTCCGGTTCGTCGACCGCTTCGTCTCCGACGGCGAGGCGGCGGCCTTCTTCGACCGCGCCGACGCGGTCGTCCTGCCCTACCGCGAGATCGACCAGTCGGGGGTGCTGTTCACCGCGCTGGCCTTCGGCAAGCCGATGGTCCTCTCCGACGTCGGCGGCTTCCCGGAGATCGCTCGCGACGGCGCCGCCGACCTGGTCCCGGCCGGCGACGCGGACGCGCTGGCGCTGACCCTGCGAGGGCTGCTGCGCGACCGCGACCGGCGCGCCCGGCTGGGCGCGCGGGCGGCCGAGCTGGCCGCCGGGCCCTACTCGTGGGACGAGGTCGCGCGGGCCCACCGGGCGCTCTACGAGCAGCTGGTCGCGGCCCGCGCCTGACGGTTCGTCCTACCACCAGTAGGATTGGCCGGGCGATGCCCAGCCTGAACCTGCTCGCCGCCCACCGCAAGCTCGAGCGCGTGCCGCTCGGCCGCGGGGTCGTCTCGCGCGCCTACCGCACCGCCGCGCCCTACTTCCTGACGATCCCGGCCCAGCTCGACGCGCTCGCGCCGGGCCGCGCGGTGGCGTCGATGGCGGCGGTGCCGTGGACCCGCAACCACCTCGGCGGGGTCCACGCGATCGCCCAGTGCAACCTGGCCGAGTACGCGATGGGGGCCGTCGCCGAGGCGACCGTCCCGGCCAGCCACCGCTGGATCCCGCGCGGGATGACCGTCGACTACCGGGCCCGCGCCGGCGGCCGGCTGACGGCGACGGCGACGCTCGAGCTGCCGGCCGAGCTGGCCGAGAAGCAGGAGCTGCCGGTCCGGATCGCGATCGCCGACCGCGAGGGCGTCGAGGTGACGTCGATCGAGATCCGGATCTGGATCACCGCCCGCCGCTCCTGAGCCGCGGAGGCCGTCAGCCCTCGCGCAGCTCGCGGAGGCCGCGCCGCTGGCGGCCGTCGGCGTCGAAGTTGGCCGGGTCGAGCCAGGCCCGGAAGCCGGCCGCGACCGCCGGCCACTCGCCGTCGAGGATCGAGTACCAGGCGGTGTCGCGGTTGCGGCCCTTGACGATCAGGTCCTGGCGGAACGTACCCTCGTAGCGGAACCCGAACCGCTCGGCCGCCGCCCGCGAGCGCGCGTTGCGGTCGTGGCACTTCCACTCCAGCCGCCGGTGGCCGAGGTCGTCGAAGGCGTGGGCGGCGGCCAGGAAGATCGCCTCCGTCGCCGCCGGGGTCCGCTGCAGCCGGCCGCCGAACCAGACGTGGCCGATCTCGATCCGTCCCCGCTCGGGCGCGGTCCGCATCAGCGCCAGGACCCCGGCCGCGGCGCCGCTCCGCTGCTCGACGATCGCCAGCAGGTGCGGGTCGTCGAGCGCCGCGTGCTCGCGCAGCCAGTCGTCGAAGGCCGGCCGCTCGGGGAACGGGCCGTAGGGCAGGTAGTCCCACAGCCGCGGGTCGCCGCCGTCGTTGGCCGCCGCGAACAGGTCGTCGCCGTGGGCGGCCGGATCCAGCCGCTCCAGCCGCACGCGCTCGCCGACCAGGGTCCGCCCGTCCGGCCGGCGGGCGCCGGCGAAGTCGACGCGGGCGCCCAGCCGCTGCTCGTCCTCGTCCATGCCGGCGACGCTAGCGCGGACGACCGCCCCCGCGGCAGGGCCAGCCGGCCGTCGCTGGACCGCCGTAGCCCCGCCGCCTGTCACGTTCCGGACGCTCAGCGACCGCGACGTCGCGGTCGGCGGGGGCGGCCCTCTGCGACGATCCGGACCGTGCGCCTGCTGCACCGCGTCCCCCTGCTGCTGCTCGCCTGGACCCACGTCGGCTGGGGCCTGTTCCTGCGCCTCGCCCGGCCGCTCGGCCGGGTCGCCGACGATCGCGAGGCCTGGCCGGCCGCCGCGGCCGCCCCGCCGCGGGTCTCGCTGATCATCGCCGCCTACGCCGAGCAGGACGTGATCGCCGACACGATCGCCCGGCTCCGCGCCCAGACCGTGCCGCTGCAGCTGATCGTCGCCTGCGACGGATCGCCCGACGCGACCGCCGAGCGGGCCCGCGCCGCTGGCGCCGACCTCGTCCTGGAGCTGGAGCGGGGCGGCAAGCACCACGCCCAGGCCGCCGCGGTCGCCGCCGCCAGCGGCGAGCTGCTGCTGTTCAGCGACGCCAACACCCGCTGGGAGCCGGACGCGGTCGCCGAGCTGGCCGCCGCCTTCGACGATCCCGCCGTCGGCTACGCCTGCGGGCGGGTGACCTTCGTCGCCGAGGGCGACGGCGCCGGCGGCAACCAGGAGGGCGCCTACTGGCGGCTGGAGATGGCCCTGCGCCGGCGCGAGAGCGACTGGTGGTCGGTGACCGCCGGCAACGGCGCGATCTACGCCCTCCGCCGCGAGCTGTGGCCGCGGCTGCGGACCGCCCACGGCCACGACCTCTCGCTGCCCCACCAGGTGGTGCGGCTGGGGCTGCTGGCCGTCGACCGGCCGAGCGCTCGCGCCAGCGAGCCGATGGTGCCCTCGATCGAGGGCGAGTGGCGGCGCAAGCGGCGGATGATGAACCAGGCCTGGCGGATCGTCCTCCACGGCGGCCGCGGGGGCGGGCTCGACGGCGGGATCCTCGATCCCCGCGGTCTTCCGCCCCGCTACCTGGCGGCGCTCGTCAGCCACCGCTGGCTGCGCTACGCCAGCCCCTTCCTGCACCTGCTGGCGCTCGCCGCCGGGCTGCGGCTGCTGGCCTCCGGGCGCGCGCCGCGGGTCGACCGGCTGCTGCTCGCCGCCCACCTGGCCGTGCTCGGCGGAGCGGCCGCCGCCGGCCGCTGGCGCTGGCGGCCGCTGCTGCTCTGCCGCTACTACGTGGCGATGACCGCCTCGATCGCCGTCGGCCTAGCCGATCACCTGCGTCACGGCGCCCCGGCCGGCTGGGATCCGGCGGAGGGCACCCGGTGACGACGGCCGAGGATCCGCGCGACCGCCACGCCGGGCTGCGGCGGGCGATGCGCGAGGCCGGCCTGCGGGTCGGCCCCGACGGCCCGATCGCGCGCGCGGCCGGCGGTCCGATCGCCGACGGGCTGCGGCGGGCCTTCGACGTCGCCGTCTCCGGCCTGGCGCTGCTGGTGCTGGCGATCCCGCTGGCGCTGGTGGCGCTGGCGATCCGGCTGGAGTCGCCCGGCGACCCGATCTTCCGCCAGCGCCGGATCGGCCGCGACGGGCGGCCGTTCGACGTCCTCAAGCTGCGGACGATGGTCCAGGGCGCCGAGCGGATGGGGGCCGGCCTGGCGATCGAGCAGGGCGACGCCCGGATCACCCGCCTCGGGGCGCTGCTGCGGCGGACCTCGGTCGACGAGCTGCCGCAGTTCGTCAACGTGCTCCGCGGCCAGATGGCGATCGTCGGCCCGCGGCCGACCGTCCCGGTCCAGGTCGAGCGCTACGACGACCGCCAGCGCGAGCGGCTGCTGGTCCGCCCGGGCCTGACCGGCTGGGCGCAGATCCAGGGCCGCACCACGCTCAGCTGGCCGGAGCGGATCGAGCTCGACCGCTACTACGTCGCCCACCGCTCGCTCGCCCTCGACCTGCGGATCCTGCTGCGGACGGTGCGGGTGGTGCTGGGCGGCGAGGGCGTCAGCCGCGACGGGGCCGCCTGGCGCGAGCCGGACGCCTGAGCCGCCGCTCAGCCGCGCCGCAGCGCGACCGCGATCCGCACGGTCCGCCCGCGGTAGGCGAAGCGCACGCTCAGCCGCCGCGTCCGCCGGCCGACCGCCACCCGCACCCGCCGGTCGGTCCGCGCCCGCACCGTCCGCCGGCCGCCGCGGACGACGATCGACCGCCGCAGCCGCTCGCCGGTGCAGGGGAACCGCAGCCGCACGACGCCGGTCGCGACCCCGCGCCGCACCCGCCACGGCCGGTCGCGATCGCCGAGCGCCGGCGCGCAGTCGCCGCGCTCCGACGGCCGCCAGCGCAGGTCCTGCTGGCGCAGCCCCAGCCAGACGTCGCCGGCCCCGGCCGCGGTGGCCTGCAGCAGCCAGCCCTCGCGGCCGGTCCGCGGCACGCCGTTGACCGTCCCGGGATCGCGGCAGGCGCGGGGCGCGGTCGCGGCGCTGGCGAGGGTGGCGGGGACGGTCCAGCGGCCGGCGCCGTCGCGGCAGGCCACCCGGTGGCGCTCGCCGCAGGGCCGCGACGCCCAGCGCCCGTCGGGTCGCTGGACCGCGCAGTCGCCCGCGGCCGGCTGGCCGGGGGCCCAGCTCCAGACCAGCGCCTCGCGGCGGGGGTCGTCGCGGGTCAGCTGGTCGAGGCCGATGATGTCGACCCCGCAGCGGACCATCCGCCGGGTCAGCGGCGCGTCGATCGGGTCGGGGCCGGCGGTCAGCGCGCCGATGATCGTGCGGTCCTCGAAGTAGCGGACCGGGTTGGCCTCGTACTGGGCGCGGGTGAAGTCGGGTCCGCAGTCGGGCGGCTCGCGGAGGGCGCCGTTGTCGCCGCCGGTCAGCCGCCCCCGCTCGTCGTGGACCCACGACGGCCAGGCGCGGCCGCTGCCGCAGGGGCCGAAGATCAGCACCTGGTGGCCGGCGGCCAGGATCTGGCGGCGGGTCACGGTCAGCGGCAGCGGGGCGCAGCGGGCGCCACCGCCGGCCGGGCGGTGGACCAGGTCGCCGAGGGTCGCCTCGATCGCCCGCGCGCCGGCGTCGTAGCCGTGGCTGCCGGCGGTGCTCTCCAGGTGCGACTCGACGTACAGCAGCAGCACCTGGTCGCGGTGGGCGCGCAGCCAGCCGCCGATCTCGCCGAGCACGGTCTGGAACGGCTTCTCCAGCGTGCAGACGGTGTGGCAGCTGGTCGGCGCGCCCAGGCCCAGCTCGGGCAGCGGGGCGAGCGCCGGGTGGACGTCGATCTCCAGGTGGCGGACGCCGGCGTCGAGCTGCTCGACCAGCGTCAGCTGCTGGTTGGGGTCGAGGGCCGAGAGCGCCAGCCCCATCTCGGCGATGCTGTTGAACGAGTTGTGGGTCGAGACCCAGGGCGCGTTGCGCAGCGGCACGTCGTCGGCCAGCTCGACCTGGAGCGCCAGCGCGCGGTCGGTCCACGCGCGGTCGGCGGCCGCCGCCGGTCCGGCCGCGAGCAGCCCGGCGAGCACGGCCGCCAGCAGCACGACGAACACCGGCGCCCGCCGGGCACCGCCTCCTCCCACGTCCCCCACGGAGCCCACCCTAGCCGCAAGCCGACCTTTGACGGGGGCGACGACCGGCCGATAGCATCAAAAATGACGCAGGCGTCACCGTTGCACACGAGGAGGAGACAGATGGCGAAGCAACCCCGCGTCCTGGTCGGCCAGGTCGCAGCGATCACCGGTGGCGCTCGGGGGATCGGCAAGGAGACCGCTCGCGCCCTGGTGCGCGAGGGGGTCAAGGTCGCGATCGGCGACCTCGACGTCGAGCTGGCGCGCCGGACCGCCGAGGAGCTGGGCGCCGGCGGCACCGCCGTCCGCGCCTACCCGCTCGACGTCACCGACCGCGACTCGGTGCGGGCCTTCATCGACGCCGCCGAGGCCGATCTGGGCCCGATCGACATCTTCGACAACAACGCCGGGATCATGCCCGTCGGCACCTTCCTCGACGAGGACGACGACAGCACCCGGCGCCAGATCGACATCAACGTCTACGGCGTGATCAACGGAGTCAAGGAGATCCTGCCGCGGTTCGTCGAGCGCCGCCGCGGCCACCTGATCAACGTCGCCTCGATGGCCGGCAAGGGCGGCTTCCCGGGCGTCGCCACCTACTGCGGGACGAAGCACTTCGTGGTCGGCTTCTCCGAGGCGATCCGCGGCGAGCTGCAGTACCTGGAGTCGCCGGTCGACGTCAGCTGCGTGATGCCGGCGATCGTCCAGACCGAGCTGGCGACCGGGCTCAAGGCCACCCGCGGGGTCAAGCCGACCACGCCGGAGGACGTCGCCGAGGCGATCGTCGACGCGCTCAAGCACCCGCGCTTCGACGTGATCGTGCCGCGCTCGGCCGCGGTCGCCAACGCCGTCCTGCAGGTGATGCCGCGCCGCGGCCGCGAGGGCGTGGCCAAGCTGCTGAAGGCCGACCGGGCCCTGATCGAGGCCGACCACGGCGCCCGCCAGGGCTACGAGCTGCGGGCGTCGGAGAGCGACCCGCACCTGGAGGCCGGCCACCAGCCGGCCTCGCTCGGCGCCGGCGACGAGTAGCCGGCGCCGGTCGCCGCACGGCGGTCGCGGAGCGGCGGCGACCGGCGTGCGGTGGTGCCGCGGCTACTTGGCCGCGAGCAGGCGCTCCTTGGCGGCCGCGACGGTCTCCAGCGCCTCCTCGCGGCTGCGGTAGCCCTGGACCTCGACGATCTTGCCCTCGGGCTGCTTGTAGATCGCGAAGAAGTGCGAGATCTCGGTCTTCAGCTGATCCGAGATGTCGTCGAGGGTCTCGACGCCCTTCCAGTTCGGATCGTCGACCGGCACGCAGACGACCTTGTCGTCGACCTCGCCGTTGTCGATCATCTTGAAGAGGCCGACCGCGCGGACCGGGATCCGGCAGCCGGGGAAGGTCGGATCGGACACCAGGCAGAGCGCGTCGAGCGGATCGCCGTCCTCGCCGAGGGTGTCGGTGATGAAGCCGTAGTCGGCCGGGTAGACGACTGACGAGTAGAGGTAGCGGTCGAACACGATCGCCCCGACCTCGGGGTCCCACTCGTACTTGTTGCGCGATCCCTTGGGGATCTCGACGAACATCAGCAGCTCGGACACCCGGTGAATCCTAGTGGCCGACGGCGAATCGGGCGGGGTCGCCCACCGAGTCCATACGCGTCCGGCCGGACGGATCGCCGCGCGCGACCGCTCACCAGCCGCCGGGCAGCCAGCCGTCGCGGTAGCCGGTCGGCTGCGGATCGGCGAACCGCGCGTAGGCCTGCTCGGGGTCGGCGGTGGCCGTCTCGACCCCCGCGCCGTGGCGCAGCGCCGCCGGGGCGACCGGGTAGGCGCCCCAGTCCGCGCCCTCCTGGTGCTCGCGGGCTCCGAGCGCCAGCACCACGCTGCGACCGGCGCCGGCGCCGACGACCATGTGGGCGGCGCCGGGCGGGCAGTGGACGTAGTCCCAGGCCCGCAGCGGCCGCTCCTCGCCCTCGATCAGCAGCAGCGCCTCGCCGGCCAGCACCAGGAAGCCCTCGGCGTCGGCCTCCCAGTGGTACATCCCGATCGGCTCGCCAGGCTCCAGCACGTGCAGGTTGACCCCCAGCTGCGGGAACCGCGCCAGCTCCTCGTCGCTCCAGCCGGTGAAGGGCAGCCGTCGGCCGCGGCCGGGCCGATCGACCCACCGCGCCTCGCTCGCGTTGAGCACGAACCAGCCCGGTCCGGCGGGCACCAGCCCGGCCTCGGTCCGCACGATCCGTGCCTCGGCGACCATGGCGCGAGGATAGCCGCCGGGCACGCGGTCGAACCCGGCCGGCCGGGCTCGCAATACTGCAACGGTGAGCTCCGACGCCGCCGCCCTCAGCATCAACACGATCCGCACGCTCTCGATCGACGCCGTCCAGCAGGCGAACTCCGGGCACCCGGGGCTGCCGCTGGCCTTCGCGCCGGTCGCCTACCTGCTCTACGCCGAGCGGATGAAGCACGATCCGGCTGACCCGTCGTGGCCCGACCGCGACCGCTTCGTGCTCTCGGCCGGCCACGGATCGATCCTCCAGTACGCGGCGCTGCACCTGGCCGGGTACGACCTCAGCCTCGACGACCTGAAGGCGTTCCGCCAGTGGGGCTCGCGGACCCCGGGCCACCCCGAGCGCGAGTCGACCGACCACGCCGCCGACAACGGCAACGGCATCCCCGCCCAGCCGCTGACGCCGGGGATCGAGGTCACCACCGGCCCGCTCGGCCAGGGGATCTCGAACGCGGTCGGGCTGGCCGCCGCCGAGCGGTTCCTGCGCGAGCGGTTCGGGTCCGAGGTTCAGGACCACCGCACCTACGTGGTGGCCTCCGACGGCGACCTGATGGAGGGCGTCGCGTCGGAGGCGGCGTCGTTCGCCGGCCACGTCGGCCTCGGCCGGCTGGTCGTGCTCTACGACGACAACTCGATCTCGCTCGACGGCCCGACCTCGCTCAGCTTCGACGAGGACGTCGAGCAGCGGTTCCAGGCCTACGGCTGGCAGACGCTGCGGGTGACCGACGTCAACGACCTCGACGCGCTGCGGGCCGCGCTCGACGAGGCCGAGGCCGACGAGACCCGTCCGACCCTGATCCACGTCAAGTCGATCATCGGCTGGCCGTCGCCGAACAAGCAGGGGTCGAGCAAGGCCCACGGCTCGCCGCTCGGCGAGGACGAGGTGCGGCTGACCAAGCAGGCGCTGGGCTGGGATCCGGACGCCCACTTCCTGATCCCCGACGGCGTCTACGACCAGTTCCGGGCCGGCAACCGCGGCCCGGCCGAGCGCGCCGCCTGGCAGCAGCGGTTCGAGGCCTGGCGGGCCGCCGACGGCGACCGCGCCGCCGCCTGGGACGCCGCCTGGGCCGGCAAGCCGCTGCCGGGGCTGAAGCAGGCCCTGCGGGCGGTGCCGGCGGAGAAGGAGGCCACCCGCGTCAGCGGCAAGCGGGCGATGGCCGCCTTCGCGCCGTTCGTGCCGACGCTGGTCGGCGGCGCCGCCGACCTCGCCTCGTCGACCAACACCGTCCTGCCCGACGCCGGCTTCCTGACCCGCGACGAGGCCGGTCAGAACGTCCACTTCGGCGTCCGCGAGCACGGCATGGGCGCGATCGTCAACGGCCTCGCCGCCCACGGCGGGATCGTGCGGCCGTACGGCTCGACCTTCCTCCAGTTCGTCGACTACATGCGCGGCGCGGTGCGGCTGTCGGCGCTCCAGAACCTCTCGGTCGCCTGGGTCTACACCCACGACTCGGTCGCGCTCGGCGAGGACGGCCCGACCCACCAGCCGGTCGAGCACCTGGCCTCGCTGCGGGCGATCCCGAACCTGGTCGTGCTGCGGCCGGGCGACAGCGTCGAGACCCAGGTCGCCTGGGCGACGGTGCTGGAGGACCTGAACGGCCCGGCCGTCTTCGCCTTCAGCCGCCAGGAGATCGCGCCGCTCCAGCGCGACGGCGGCGAGGACGCGGCCTGGGAGGGCGTCCCGCGCGGCGGCTACGTCGTCAGCGATCCCGCGGGTGGCGCGCAGGTCGTGCTGGTCGGCACCGGCGCCGAGGTCGGCGTCGCCGTCGACGCCGCCGCGCTGCTGGCCGAGCAGGGGATCGCCGCCCGCGTCGTCTCGCTGCCCTCGTGGGAGCTGTTCGACGCCCAGGACGACGACTACCGCCAGTCGGTGCTGCCGGTCGAGCTGCCGTCGGTCTCGGTCGAGGCCGGCGTGACGCTGGGCTGGGAGCGCTACGTCGACGCCGCCGTCGGGATCGACCGCTTCGGCGCGTCGGCCCCGGGCGGCCAGGTGCTGGAGCAGCTCGGGATCACCCCGGCGGCGGTCGCGGAGCGCGCGCGGCAGCTGCTCGGCGACTGAGGACCGTGGCCCGGCCCGGCTCTCGTCGCGCCGTCGCGGCCCTGCTGGTGGGCGCGCTCGGCCTCGCGGGAAGCGGCTGCGGCGGCGATCGGCCGTCGCCGCCGCGGTCGGCCCGGCACGAGGACTGGGCCGCCCGCCACCTGGCCCCGGCCCCGCCGCCGGCGCTGACCGGCCGGGCCCGCCCGACCCTGGCGCCGACCCGCTCGAACGGGCTGACCTGCGTGGCCAAGGGCCCCGTGCGGCTGCGCCACGGCCCGCGCGACCGCCGGCGGCGGGTGGCGCTGACCTTCGACGACGGCCCCTCGCCCTACACCGCCCCGATCCTGCGAACGCTGGAGCGGCGGCGGGCCCGCGCCACCTTCTTCCAGCTCGGCCGCCAGATCGGCCCCTACCAGCACCTGGTCCGGCAGCTGGTCCGCCGCGGCCACGCGCTCGGCAACCACAGCTGGTCGCACCCGAGCCTGGCCCCGGCCGACGCCCGCACCCGCGACCAGCTCGACTGGACGGCGCTGGCGCAGCGGCGGGCGGTCGGCCACGCCGGCTGCCTGATGCGGCCGCCCGGCGGCGACATCGGCGGGCGGCTGGAGCGGCTGCTGCGGCGGCGGGGTCAGCTGGCGGTGCTGTGGGACGTCGACCCCGACGACTGGGGCCGTCCGGGCACCAGGACGATCGTCGAGCGGGTGCTGCGGACGGTCCGGCCGGGATCGATCGTGCTGCTCCACGACGGCGGCGGCGACCGCTCCCAGACCGTCGCCGCGGTGCCGTGGATCGTGAAGGGCCTGCGCAAGCGCGGCTACCACCTGGTGACGGTGCCGACCCTGCTGGGCCTGCGCCGCCGCTAGTCGGAGGGCGTGAACTCCTCGCCGCCGTCGTAGCTCGTCGGCGGCGGGTTGTTCGTGGTCGTCGGCGTCGGGGTCGGCGTCGGCGTCACGACCGGCGGGGTGGTGGTCGTGGTCGGCGCCGGGGTGGTCGTCACCGGCGCCGCGGCCGCGGCGGCCTCGCGGGCGGCCTTCGCCTTCGCCCGGGCTCGCGCCTTCGCCCGCGCCTTGGCCTTCGCCTTCGCGCGGGCCTTCGCGCGGGCGGCGGCCCGCTCGGCGGCGGCGTTGTCGTCGGCCGCCGGCTTCGGGGTCGGGACGACCGGCGCGGCGGCCGGCCGCACGGGCGCCTTGGGCTTGTCGTCGCCGCCGAGCGCGCCGGCCGCGGCGGCGGCGATCCCGCCGACGGCGACCACGCCGGCGACGGCGATCGCGACGGTCTGGGCGCCGAAGCCGCCGGCTCCGGCCCCGGCGGCACCCCCGCCGCCCGCGGCCCC
>NZ_JAWZSQ010000047.1:0-12707 GCF_034096925.1 Patulibacter defluvii | reverse complement strand
GGTCGGGCGGGCGGCCGGCGGCGTCGGACGGCGGGCCGGCGGCACCGGCACCGTCGGCCGGGTCGGCGCGTCGCGCTCGCCAGCGGTCGGGGTCGGCGGGCCGGCGGCGTCGGCCGCATCGGCCGGCGCGAACGGGGCGGTCGGCTGCGGCTCGAAGGCGACCGTCTCCTGGGCGCCGGCGGCGGCCGCCTCGTCGACCGGGACCGCGCGGGTGGTCTGGCCGCTGGCCGCGGGCACCTCGCCGGCCGCGGGCTCGGCCCCCGGCGGCACGTGGACCGGGGCGGCGGGATCGGCCTCGCGGCGGCGCCGCAGGCGGACGTCGATCGGCTCGCCGTCGCGGTCGACCCCCGCGGCCGCGACACCGGGCACGAGCGTGCCGGCCGCCGCCGCGCCGCGCGCGACCGGGTGCGCCTCGACCGCCACCGAGCGGCCCTCGAGCGCGGCCCGCGCCGCCCGCGCCAGGTCGCCGGCCGACGCGTAGCGGTCCTCCGGCTGCTTGGCCATCCCGCAGGCGACGACCTCGTCGAAGGGCGCCAGGTCGGCCCGGTGGTCGCCGACCCGCGGCCGCTCGGCGTTGACGTGGGCGTAGAGCTTGGCGACCGTCGTGCCCTCGAAGGCCGGCTCGCCGGTCAGCGCCACCACCAGCATCGCCGCCAGCGAGTAGACGTCGGCGCGGGCGTCGACCGCGCCGCCCTCGATCTGCTCCGGCGCCATGTAGTCGACGGTCCCCAGCACCAGGCCGGTGCGGGTCAGCTCGTGGCTGCCGTCCAGCTCCTTGGTGAGCCCGAAGTCGGCCAGCAGCACCCGCCCGGCCTCGGGATCGGGCGCCCCGGGCACGGCCGGGACGGCGCCGTCGGGGTCCTCCAGCAGCACGTTGGCCGGCTTCACGTCGCGGTGGACGATCCCGTGCGCGTGGGCGTGGTCGAGCGCGGCCGCCACCTGCTCGACGATCGAGACCGCGACCGCCGCCGGCACCCGGCCGCCGCCCCGCCGCAGCCGCTGGCGCAGGTCCTCGCCGGCGACGTAGCGCATCGCCAGCCAGAGCCCGGCGTCGTCGCTGCCGGCGTCGTAGACCGCGACCACGTTCGGGTGGTCGAGGCGGGCGGCCAGCCGCGCCTCGCGCTCGAAGCGCTCGCGGAACGATGGGTCGTCGGCCAGGTCGACGGCCAGCAGCTTCAGCGCCACCTGCCGCCCGAGCGTGGTGTGCTCGGCCAGGAAGACCGAGCCCATGCCGCCGCTCCCGAGCCGTCGCTCGATGCGGTAGTCGTCGATCTGATCGCCAGGTCCGGGCACTGCGCTCACTCCTCCGACGGCCGGTCGCGCACGCACGGACCGGTGGGAGGACCCCTTCAGTGTGCCGAAGAGGCGCCGACGCCGGTACCGTGCGCCCGTGCCCGCCGGTGCTGACACCCCCCTGGTCAGCTTCTGCGTCGTGGGGACCAACGGCGCGGAGGTGCTTCCCGCCTGCCTCGACGCGATCGCCCGCGAACAGCGGCTGCTCGACCAGCCGACCGAGGTGCTGGTGCTCGACAACGCCTCGACCGACGGCAGCGCCGAGATCGCCCGCCGCCACCCGGTCGGCGCGACGGTGATCGCGCTCGAGCGGCGCGAGGGCAAGGCGGCCAACGACAGCCTGCTGCTCGACACCGCCCGCGGCCGCTACGCGCTGCTGCTGAACGAGGACAGCGAGCTGAAGGCCGGCGCCACCAAGGAGCTGCTCGACGCGCTCGAGCGCGATCCGGAGGCGGCCTGCGCCGGTGCCGCGCTGCTGCGACCCGACGGCGCCGAGCAGCCCTCGGCCTGGCGCTTCCCCAGCTTCGGCACGACGCTCGCCCAGGCCTGCCTGCTGCACAAGCCGCTGGTGGTCCAGTCCGGCCGCCGCGGTGGCGCGGCCGGCGGCACGCGGCGGGTCGACTGGTGCCAGTCCGCCTGCCTGATGGTGCGGGTCAGCGCCTCGGCCACGATCGGCCACCTCGACCCGGAGTACTTCGTCTACGGCGACGAGGTCGACCTGCAGCGGCGGCTGGCCGACAACGGCTGGCACACGCTGCACGTGCCGGCGGCCCGCTGCATCCACCACGAGGGGCTGTCGACCGGTGCCGGCGCCCAGCGCCGGATCGTCGAGCTGCACCGCAACCAGGAGCGCTACCTGGTGGCCCACCACGGCCACGTCGTGGCGCTGCTCTGCCGGCCGTTCGCGGCCTGGCCGTACCTGCTGCGGGCGCTGGCGGCGATCGTCCTGCCCGGCCACTCGCCGCGCCGCTACTGGTGGCACGTGCGGGCGACGCTGGCCCCGCAGCGGGGCGAAGGCATCCGCGAGGCGGCCGAGGCGTTCAACGCCCAGCTCGACCCGCCGGCCGCCAGCGGCGCCGGTGGCGCGGCCGCCTGAGGCCCCCGGTAGCGTCCCGCCGGTGAGCGCGGCCCCTCCCTCCGCGTCCGGCCCGCCCGCGCTGGAGGCCCGCGACCTGCGCAAGACCTACCGCGGCGGCCGCGAGGCGCTGCGCGGGATCGACCTGCGGGTCGGTCCCGGCGAGCTGGTCGGCCTGCTGGGCCCGAACGGCGCCGGCAAGACGACGCTGACCAAGATCGCCTGCGGCCTGGTCCACCCGACCGGCGGCGCGATCGCCGTCGCCGGCCACCCCGCCGGCAGCGCCCCGGCGCGGCGCGCGATCGGCTACCTGGCCGAGCTGTTCCGCTTCCCCGACTGGCTGACCGCCGACGAGGTGCTGGCCCTCCACCAGCGGCTGGCGCGCTCGGACGGCGGCGCCGAGGAGCGGGCGCGGCGGCTGGCCGACGTCGGGCTGGGCGACAGCGCCGGCCTGCGGGTGGCGGCGATGTCGAAGGGGATGCAGCAGCGGCTGGGGATCGCCCAGGCGCTGCTCGGCGCCCCGCGGCTGGTGCTGCTGGACGAGCCGACCAGCGCCCTCGACCCGGTCGGGCGGGCGATCGTCCGCGACCTGCTGACCGCGCTCCGCGAGCGCGGGATCGGGGTGCTGCTCTCCAGCCACCTGCTGGGCGAGGTCGAGCGGGTCTGCGACCGGGTGGCGATCGTCGTCGACGGGCGGGTGGTGGCCGACGGCGCCCCGCAGGAGCTGACGCGGCCGGCCGGGGTCGAGCTGGAGACCGACCGCGGGACCCGGCTGGTGGCCGGCGCGACCCGCGACGACGTGCCCGAGCTGGTGGCCCGGGCGGTCGCCGACGGCGAGCGGGTCTACGGCGTCGCGGCGCGCCGTTCGACGCTGGAGGACGTCTACCGCGACGCGGTCGGCGAGTCGGCCGACGCGGGGGTCCAGCGGCGGTGAGCGACGTGCTGCTGATCGCCCGCCTGGGCCTGCGCGAGGCGATCCGACGCCGCGTGCTGCCGGTAGTGCTGGTGCTCTCGCTGCTGTTCCTGGTCCTCTACTGGATCGGCGTCGGGGTGGTCCGCGAGGACGTGGTCGGCGACGGCGGCGCGCTGGCCCCCGACGCGCTCGGCGGGATCGAGCCGGCGCTCGACGCGGCCACCGCCGGGGTGCTGCTGGGCCTGGCCAGCTTCGCGACGCTCTTCCTCGGCGCCACGCTGGCCGTCTTCCTGACCGCCGGCGCGATCCGCGGCGAGGCCGAGCGGGGGCTGCTGCAGCCGCTGGTGGTGCGGCCGCTCGGGCGGCTGCGGGTGCTGGCCGGGCGCTGGCTGGCGGCGACCGCGGTCGCCGTCCCCTACACGCTCGTCGTGCACCTGGGCGCGACCGCGATCATGCGCGCCCGCGGCGACTACGCCCCGGCCGAGGTGCTGGTGCCGGCGATCGAGCTGGCCGCCGCCGTCGGGCTGATCGCGCTGCTGGCGCTGGCCGCGTCGGTGGTGCTGGGCCAGGTGGCGAGCGGGATCGGCTCGTTCATGTGCGTCGGCGCCGGGCTGGTCGGCAGCCTGCTGGGCCAGATCGCCGACGCGATCGACAACGCGACCCTGCGCCACGCCAGCGACGTCGTCTCCGCGGTGCTGCCGTTCGAGGGGCTCTACGAGGACGTGCTGGCGCGGATGACCGCCGGCGGCCGCCAGCAGCTGCTGAGCCTGGGGCCGTTCGGCGGCGCCGACCCGGCCGGCCCGGGCTTCTTCGCCTGGGCCGCGCTCTGGGCCGTGCTGGTGGCGGCGGGCGCCGCGTGGCGCTTCCGCCGCCAGGACGTCTGACGCTAGAAGGCGCCCGCGTCGCCGAGCGCGCTGGCGACGTTGGTCGCGAACTCGTCGGTGCGCTCGTTGGCGTCCAGGTAGAGCCGCTTGCCGCGGAGGGTGGTGGTGACGTAGATCCGGCGGTCGCCGTCGGTCCAGACCCCGATCCGGCCCTCGGCGACCGCCACGCCCGGTCCGTCGAGCGCGTCGATGCCCAGCTGCTTCGCGATCTCGCCCGGGCTCCGCATCCGTCGCGTGCCGACCGGCAGGTCCTCGTCCTCGGCCAGCATCACGACGATCAGCAGCGCCGCCGCCGCCTGGCGACGGGCGACGAGCTCGCCGCCGGGCTTGGTGAAGGCCAGCGTGGCGAGGCGGAACTGCGAGGTCGACGAGCGCGTCCGCCGCCACGAGAGGTCGACGGTGCAGTAGGCGGCGTCCTCGTCGACCCGCAGCCGGACCCGCGGCTCGAGCGCGGCGTCGACCCCGCCGGAGGTCGACTGCTCGCGGCCCTCGGCGTTGGCGTAGTGGCAGTTCAGCGCGATCCGCCCGCGCTTGTAGCGGCGCGCGCCGCGGTCGGTCAGCCGCACCCAGCGGCTGCCGCGGTGGCGGACGACCCGGACCGCGCCCGGATCGCTGCCCAGCAGCATCGGATCGCGCGGGCTGAGCGTCGTGACGTCGGCCGCCGGGGTGGCGGCCCGCAGCGCCGACGCGGCGGCGAGCAGCTGGCGGGCCGACGGCGCGGACGCGGTGGTTGACGCGCTCGCGGACGCGGGCAGCGCGAGAGTGAGCGCGAGCACGCCGACCAGGGCGGCACGCGGGGGACGAGACGGCACGGGACCTCCGAGGGGGATCTGGACTCGCGGTCAGGCACGCCCGCGAGTCCCGGCAGTGTAGGCGGCCGGCTCAGCCGGTCGTCGAGTCGGGGAGCTTGCGCCCCACCGGCCCCACGTAGACGCCGCGCGGCAGGTCGTTGTCGGCCGTCGGCCCGGGGTGGAAGGCCAGGTAGATCCGGGCGCAGCGCTGGGCGCCGGAGCCGTTGGCCACCCGCACGTGCTCGGCCACCCGCAGGGTCGCCCCGTCGTGGCTGAAGTGGTAGTCGTTCGGGTGGATCCCGTACCAGACCTCGCCGACCCCGGAGCGCCAGTCGAGGCCGAGGTCCTGGGCCAGCTGGCCGACCGGCTGGCCGATCCCCTCGGGCCGCAGGTAGGCCTCGGCGACCTTGTCGAGGGTGACCAGGTCCTTGAGGATCATGTCCGGCCGCCAGAAGGGGCTGTCGGAGGCGGTCTCGAAGGCCCGCTCGGTGAAGACCAGGTGCTCGCAGCGCTTGGCCGCCACGTGGACCGCCTCGGCCACCGACTCGACCTCGGGCAGCGGCTCCTCGCCCTCCTCGCCGCTCTCGCCGCCGTCGCCGCTCTCGTGCTCCAGGCGGGCGATGTCGCGGCGGGCCGCCTCGAGCGCGACCTCCAGCCGCTCGTGCTCGGCGTGGGCGTCGACCAGCAGCGCCTCGCGCTCGGCCAGCCGCTCGCGCAGCTCGGCCACGTCGGCGGTGTCGACCGGCGGCGGGGCGGCGGCGGCCTCGTCCTCCAGCTTGTCGGCCAGCTCCTCGCCGCGGGCGCGGACCCGCGACAGCTCGCTGCGGACGTCCTCCAGCTCGGCCTCGGCCTTGTCGAGCCGGCCGCGCAGCTGCTGGGCCTCGGCCACCCGCTCCTCGGCCCGGCGCTCGTGGCGGCCGGCCTGGGTCTGGGCCTGCTCGGTCCGGCGCTGGGCCTGCTCCAGCTCCTTCTCGGCCCGCACGGCGCGGCGGTCGAGGGTGACCAGCGCCTCGCGGCAGATGCCGAGCAGCCGCTTGTCGACCTCGGCGATCCGCCGCTCCTGGTCGACGTCCGCCCGCAGCAGCTTCAGCTCCTGCTCCGGCTCCAGCTCGGGAAGCTCCTGGGCCCCGGGCTCGACGCCCAGCTCGGCCTCTACTTCACGGACCGCGGTGACCGCGTCGTCCTCGGCCTCGAGGGCATCGACGAAGGCCTGTACCGCTGGAACCGATGAACGCTCGACCGAGACGGCCAGCGACATGCCGATCTGCTCGCGCAGGATCCGGTCGATCTCCGGCCGGCCGATCCGGTCGAAGACGACCTCCGCCTGGGGGGCCGCGTCGGGCCGTTTGTGCGTCGGCGAGCCGGGCCGCTTCGCCTTGTTCCGCTTCTTGGTGCTCATGGGGGGTACCGCCACGGTAGCGCAGGGAGCTTCGGGCGTCCTGAGGAAGTGGTCGGCGTCCACCGCCCGCTTCCTGAGCGATCTGGACGGACGGCGTGGCCGCGGGCGGGGAGCCGGCCGGCGGGCTCAGCCGCGGCGGGCGGCCACGGCCCGCCGCAGGACGGCGACCTCGGCCGGTCGCACCGCCCCGACCGCCACCAGCAGCGGCGGGATCGCGGCGCAGGCGGCCAGCCGCAGCAGCCAGCCGGCGGCGCCGTCGTCCGGCAGCAGCTGGTCGCCGGCGGCCGCGACCGCCGCCAGCAGCGCGACCGCCGCGGTCAGCCGGGCACGCTCGAACGGCACGTGCAGCAGCCGGCGGGTGCGCAGGTGGGCGATCGCCAGCGCCACCACGTAGGCGGCGACCAGCGCGATCGCGGCCCCGGTCGCCTGGTGGTCGGGCACCAGCAACGCCAGCGCGACGACGTTCACCACCAGCCCCAGCAGCGCCGCCGGCAGCGTGCGACCGGTGGCGTGGGCGCGGCCGGCGATCGAGGTGAAGACCCAGGTCAGCCCCCACAGCGCCCAGCCGAGCGCCAGCCACGGCAGCGCGTCGGCGACCGCCACGTGCTCGGCAGCGGTGAACTCGCTGCCCAGCAGCAGGTCGCTGACCTGGTGGCGCATCAGGGCCAGCGCCGCCACCACCCAGCCGAGCGCGACCACGTAGGCCCGGACCACCTGCGCGTAGGCGCGCGGCGCCGCGTCGTCGTCGAGGTCGTAGGCGAGCGGCGGCCAGGCGGCCTGGAAGGCGCGGGCGACGACGATCACCAGCGTCGCCAGCTTGACCGCGCCCGAGTAGACGCCGGCGCTCTCGCGGCCGGCCTCGTGCAGCAGCCACTGGCGGTCGACGAAGCTGAGCGCGAAGACGGCCATCTCCGGCAGCACGGTCGGCAGCCCGAACCGCAGCAGCGGCCCCATCGCCGTCGGCGAGCCGTCGCGGCCGCCGGCCAGCAGCCGCCGCTGCGACCACCAGATCCCGACCAGCACCAGCGCCGAGGCCAGGTAGTTGCCGAGCAGGTAGCCGGAGGGGCCGGCGTCGAGCGCGACCACCAGCGCGATCGTGGTCGCGACGGTCAAGAGGACGTTGGTCAGCGAGGCGATCAGGTACGTGCGCCGCGCCTCCTGGGCCCGCAGCAGCGCGTTGGCGACCTCGAGGTTGGTGAAGGCCCAGACGCCGAGCGCCGCCGCCCGCACGGTGCTGACCGCGCTGCCGGCCTCGCTGTCGAGGACCAGGTCGGCGATCGGCCGCGCGGCGAGCAGCACCAGCAGCGCCAGCACCGTCGACCCGACCAGCACCACCGCGGTCACCCGCCGCGCCAGCCGCGACCGGCGGCCGTCGTCGGCGTCGAGGAACCAGTGCCGCAGCAGCGCCTCCTGGAGCCCGACCCGCAGCACGATCGAGGCGAGGATGATCCAGGTCAGCAGGATCTCCGCCCAGCCCAGCTGGCCCGCGCTCAGGTGCGAGGTGTAGAGCGGCAGCGTGACCAGCGCCAGCACCCCGGCGGCGACGCCGGAGGCCTGGTAGGCCAGCCCGGACGCGACCAGGCGGCGGAGCGGGTGCGGCGCCATCGCGGCGTGATCCTACGGACCGGCCCGGTCTGGACATCTAGGATCGGGCGATGCTGCTGCGCCGGCCGATCCTGGACGCGATCGTGCAGGGCCGGGTCACGATCCAGTTCCGCCGCTGGACGCGGCCGTCGCTGCGGGCCGGCACCGTGCTGCGGACGGCGGTCGGCGAGCTCGACGTCGTCTCGGTGCGGACGGTCGCGCTCGACCGGATCACGAAGGCCGACGCCCGCCGCGCCGGGACGACGGTCGAGGAGCTGCGGGCCTGGCTCGGCCGCCGCGAGGGCACCGTCTACCGGATCGAGCTGCGCTACCGCGGCCCCGACCGGCGGATCGCGCTGCGCGAGTCGGGCGACCTCGACGAGGCCGCGGTGGCCGAGATCGCCGCCGCCCTCGACGGGATCGACGGCCGCAGCACCCGCGGGCCCTGGACGCGCCAGGTGCTGCGGCTGATCGAGGCCCGGCCGGCCGAGCTGGCCGCCGACCTGGCCGCCTCGATCGGGCGCGAGAAGCTGCCCTTCAAGGCCGACGTGCGGCGGCTGAAGGAGCTGGGCCTGACCGAGAGCCTGGAGGTCGGCTACCGGCTGTCGCCGCGCGGGCGGGCGTTCCTCGAACGCGATCCGACGGGCGGGCCGGGCGCCCCCATCGCGTAGCCTCGGGCGCCGTGACGGACCTGCGCCCGACCTGCGTCCTGCTGCTGCCGCGCCCGCTGGAGCAGTTCATCCTCCGCGACCAGGCGGAGGACCTGCTGCGCGGCGGCGACGTCGTCGCGCTCGAGCCGCCGCGGCTCGGCTACGGCGGCGCGCTGCGGCTGCCGGAGGCGGCGGCCGACGCGCTCGCCCGCCGCCAGGCGACCGCGCTGCTCGGCCAGCTGCGGGGCGACGGCCGCGACCCGCGGGTGATCGTCCTCTTCCACGCGATCCAGGAGCCGGTCGCCGCCCAGCTGCGGGCCCGGACCGGCGCCGAGCTGTGGTACTGGCGCTGGGACCGCTACGAGGCGGCCGGCGACGCCGGGCCCGAGCGGCAGGCGCGGCTGGAGCGGCTGCACCGGCGGGCCTCGGCGCTCTCGTCGCTGATCGTCGCGTCGAGCGGCCGGCTGGCGGCGCTGGCCGCGGAGGACGGCCGCCCGACCGTCCTCAGCCCGCTGGCCGCCGACCGCTTCCCCGCCCCCGACCCGGTGCCGGGCGTGGTCGGGCTCTCGCTCGGTCACCTCGGCCGGCGGGTCGACTGGACGCTGCTGCGGGCGGTCGGCGAGCGGATGCCGGAGCTGCAGCTGCTGCTGGTCGGCGAGGTCCACGAGGACGAGCAGGCCGACGACCCCGACTACCGCTGGTGCCGGGACCACGAGCCGTACGCCTTCCTCGGCCGCCAGGACGACGCGGCGGTCGCCCAGCTGCTGCGGCTGAGCGACGTCGGGCTGCTGCCGTTCCGGGTCGACCCCTTCAACGACGCCGGGCTGCCGTACCGGATCCTGAAGGCGGCGCGGCTGGGCCGGCGGACGGTCGTCCCCGACCTGGCCGGCGCCCGCACCTGGGAGCGGGCGATCCTGGTCGGCCGCGATCCCGACGCGTTCGTGGCCGCGCTGCGCTCGCAGGCCGGCGTCCGCGAGGCGCCCGACGCGGCCCTCCGCGGCTGGGCGCTGGAGCAGACCGCCGAGCACCAGAACGCCCCGCTGCGCGAGCGGCTGCGGGCGATGGGGCTCGACGCGGGCTAGCCGACCGGGCCGACGCCGAGCCGCTGGTGCTCCGGCGCCATGCAGCGGTCCATCACCACCTCGAGCCCGCCCTGCTCGGCGATCCGCCGCGCCTCGTCGGACGCGATCCCCAGCTGCAGCCACAGCACCTTGGCCCCGACCGCGACCGCCTGCTCGGCGAAGGGCGGCGTCTGCTCGGCGGGCCGGAAGACCTCGACGACGTCGACCGGCTCGTCGATCTCGGCGAGGCTGCGGGCGACGGGCACGCCCAGGATCTCACCGCCGCGGGGGTTGACGGGCAGGATCCGGTAGCCCTGCCGCTGCAGGTAGCGGGGCACGGTGTGGGCCGGCTTGTGGGGCGCGTTCGACGCCCCGACGACCGCGATCGTGCGCGCGTCGCGCAGGATCCGCCGCAGCCGCTCGTCCTCGTGCTCGTCCCGGCGCACGGCGGACTACCGGTGGAGCGCCGCGCCGAGGGCCGTCCACTGCTCGCGTGGGACGCCGCGGACGCCGACCGGCTGCAGGCAGACGTGGTCGGCGCCGGCGTCGAGGAAGCCGCGGGCGACCTCGGCGATCCGCTCGGCGCTGCCGTGCGGCACGACCGCGTCGATCAGGCGGTCGGAGCCGCCGTCGGCGATGTCCGCCTCGCTGAACCCGAACCGCAGCAGGTTGGCCGTGTAGTTGCGCAGCCCCAGGTAGAGCGCCGCGTACTTGCGGGCGGCGGCGCGGGCGCGCTCGACGTCCTCGTCGACCACGCAGGCCAGCTCCGGCGCCAGCAGCGGGCCGGGGCCGAGCCGCTCGCGGGCGAAGCGGACGTGCTCGACCGGCACGAAGTACGGATGGGCGCCGCGGGCCCGCTCGCGGCTGAGGTCGAGCATCTTCGGCCCGAGCGCCGCCAGCGCCCGCGCGGCCGGCGGGATCGGGCTCGGCGCGGCGTCGATCCCGTCCAGGAACTCGCGCATCGCGGTCAGCGGCTTGGCGTAGCGGTCGGTCGCCTCGGGATGGCCGATCCCGATCCCGACCAGCAGCCGGTCGGGGAAGTCCGCCGCCAGCGCCGCGTGCTCGGCGGCCAGCTCCCCCGGCTCGTTGGCCCAGACGTTGACGATCCCGGTCGCGACGGTCAGCCCGCTGGTCGCCTCCAGCAGCGGCCGGACGGTCGGCAGCCGCGGCGAGCCGCCGAGCCAGAAGCTGCCGAAGCCGGCCTCCTCGACCACCTTCGCCGCCTCGCCGGCGTGCTCCTCGCCGATCGCGAGGTACGAGGTCCAGACGCCGAACGTTCCCAGCTCCATCGCCCGAGCCTGGCAGACCGGCCGCGGAACCCCGTCGGCAGCGGGCGATCGGCGATCAGGCGCCGCAGCGGACCCAGGCGACGAACGGACCCCGGCGGGCGACCGGGCGGAATCCCGGCGGCGCCGGCTGGGTGCTGCGCGGGACGCCGTCGGCGCGGCCGTAGCGCTGGGCCGCCTTGCCCTCGGCGACGGTGATCGCGACCCCGCCGCGGGTGACGCCCAGCCGCTCCGCGCGCGGGTCGCTGCGGGCCAGCACCCGGGTGCCGTCGACGTCGAGCTGGAGCCGGATCTCGGGCACCAGCCGGTAGGTCGGCAGCGAGATCGGGCCGCAGCGGCGGCCGGCCTGGAGCCGCGGGTCGTCGACCAGCTGGCGGACGTCGCGGCGGGTGTCGGCCAGGAACCGCAGCTCGTTGCCGAGCCGGCTCAGCGCGTCGCGCTTCAGCGCCACGTAGCCGCCGACGCCGAGCACGATCCCCGCCACCACCAGCAGCGCCCACGGACGCCGCCAGCGGTGCTCGGGCGGCAGCGCCATCCAGCCGCTGACCGCGACCGCGGCCAGGACGGTGATCGCCACCACCGGCACCGTCAGGTAGCGGGGCAGCAGCGAGAGCCCGCCGACGCCGGCCGCGAGGAAGGTCGCCACGCCGCCGCCGAGCAGCGCCAGCACCACCAGCAGCGGCCGCCGCGGGACCCGCGCCAGGCCGATCCGGGCGCCGAACAGGACCACCGCCAGCCCGACCAGGCCGGCGGCGGCGACCGGCGGCCGCGCCTGGCCGCCGAGCGCGGAGACGAGCACCCGCGGCGCCCGCAGCAGCCCGCGCTGACGGCCGAGGTCCTCGGCCAGCTGGCTGGTGGCGGTCAGCGAGTGGAGCGGGTTGCCGGTCACCGCCAGGTCGATCGCCGCCCACAGCAGCGGCGGACCGACCACCAGCGCCAGGTGGGCGAGCCGGCCGGGCAGCGGGTCGTCGGCCGCCGCCCAGCGGCCGCGGGCGCTGCACCACAGCCAGTAGAGGCCGGCCAGCACCCACGCCTCGGGCCGCAGCAGGCCGGCCAGGGCCAGCAGCAGCGCCGGCCGCCGCCAGGCCGCCGGCGGGGTCCGGCCGACGTCGCCGTCGGCCGCGGTCCGGCGCCCGACGTCGAAGGTCGGCCGCAGCGCCGGCTGGCGGGCGTCGGCCAGGATCAGCGCCGCCGCCCACGCGACCAGCGCCAGGAACGGGACGTCCAGGTAGCCGCGGGCGGCCAGCAGCAGGAAGGCGAAGCTGCTGAGCGTCAGCAGCCCGGCGACGAGGCCGGTGGCGAGGCCGGTCCGGACCCGGCGGTCGCCGTCGCCGTCGCCCGCCACCAGCGCCTCGCCCAGCAGCCGGCCGATCCGGACCGTGGCCGCGGCCAGCAGCGGCAGCGAGAGCGCGCTGACCAGCACCAGCACCCGGTCGCCGGCGTCGCCGAAGATCGCCACCACCGGCACCCCGAGCGCCAGCCAGGCCGGGTGCGGGGTCGACGCCGCGTAGGCCTCGAAGCCGGGGGCATGGCCGTCCAGCAGCTCGCGCGCCCAGACCAGGTTGAGGACGCTGTCGTAGTTGCCGGCGGTCGGCGCGACGGCCCAGACGACGATCGCGATCGCCACCCCGACCGCGGCCACCACCCACTCGGCCGCCGGCCACAGCGGCGGGGTCGGCAGCCGGCCCTCGGCCGCGGCCGCCGAGCGGGCGGCCGTCACCTGGCCGGGCCCGGGCGCCGACGCCGCCCGCCACGGCGGACGGCGCGCCCG
>NZ_JAWZSQ010000046.1:0-12748 GCF_034096925.1 Patulibacter defluvii | reverse complement strand
GCTCCGTCGCGGGCACCGACGCGCCCGGCCGCCCGACGGCCGTCGCGCTCGTCCGGCCCGGGACCCGGCCGCCAAACCCGGCGCCGGCGCCCGCGGCGACCCTCGCGCCCGTCCTCGCGCCCCTCCGGCCACCGACCCTCGCGCCCGTCCTAGCCGCGCCGCCGGCCACCCCCGACCGTCCCCCCGCGCCGCCCCCGGGGAAGCCGCCGAGCCGTGGCGCCGGCGCCCCTCCGGCCGCCCCGACGCGCGAGCCGGCCTGGGACGGCCTCTCACGACCGTCCAGGCCCCAGGCGCCACAGCCCGGTGGGCAGGCCGAGCGTGGCCGCTCCCGCCCGCCCGGCCGGCTCCACGCGCCACACCTCCGCGGGGCGGCCCGGCGCAGCCCTCGGCGCCCGCCTCCCGTGCTCACGCGCCACGCCCTCCGAGAGCCGTCCGGGTGGGGTCGCTCGTGCCCGCCCCACGAGGCCGATGCGTCCAATCACGGGGCGGCCCGGACGCGACCTCTTTGCCCCGCCCCATCAGCTCCACGCACCGCCCCGCCGCGGCCCCGGAAACCCCGCCGAGAACGCCCCGAAACGCCTCCGAACACCCCTCCAGGGCGACAGAATCCCGCCAGCCTCGGCTCCGCGACCCGCACCGCCGGATCCGCCCAGGACAACGGCCATAACGCGGCACAACGTCAAGCTGACGCCGACCCTCAGGTAGTCGGATTCCGGGGGTTATCGGAGCGCGGGGACCGCCGACCGGGCGTCCGGGCCGTAGCGTCGCGGCAAGCGGGGGTTGACGGGCGGTCTGGGGTTGGGTCGGGGCGGTCGCGGTCGCCCTCGGATCGCTGGCGGCGAGCGCACCAGTCGACGCGGCCACGCCAGCGCCCAGTCCGCCACGGTCAGCTGGCGGGGCGCGTCCGGCGCGCGCGACTACGTGGTGCGGGTGGCGGCCGGCAAGCGGGTGGTGCTGCGGGTCGTCGGCCGCCGGGGCCGGCGGCTGCGGGTAGCGACCCCGGGCGACGCGGGCAAGCTGCGGGTGACCGTCGCCGCCCGCGACCGGCGGGGGCGGAGCGGGCCGACCGGGAGCGCCCGCGGCTGAGGAAGTGGGAAGTAGCACGTGCTGCTCCGCTGTGGGTAGTACCCTCGACCCCGCTCGATGACGCGACCGACCGACACCGACGGCCTGCTGAAGATGGCCGAGCTGGCGCAGCGGGCCGAGGTCAGCCCGGCCACGGTCAAGCACTACCTGCGCGAGGGCCTGCTCGAGGCCGAGCCGGGCGAGCCCGCGGTCGTCCGGACCTCGCGCAACATGGCCTACTACCCGCCGTCGTTCGTCGACCGGATCCGGCTGGTCAAGCGGCTGCAGGAGGAGCGGTTCATGCCGCTGCGGGCGATCCGCGAGCTGCTCGACGAGCCCGGCGGCCTCGATCGCGCCCGGACCCTGGTCGAGCGCGAGGGCGCGATCCTCGACCGGCTGCTGACCCGTCCCGACGCCCGCGATCACCTGGCGACCGTCGGCCGCGAGGAGCTGATCGCCCGCACCGAGGTGCCGCCGCCGCTGCTCGACAAGTTCGCCGAGATCGGGGTCCTCGGCGACGGCTCGGAGGGCTACGACCCCGACGAGGTGCTGATCGTCGAGGCGATCATGCGCTTCCGCCGGACCGGCTTCGGCGAGGAGATCGGCTTCACCGCCTACGACGTGCTCCGCTACCTGGACGGCCTGGCGCCGCTGGTGCGGGAGGAGACCCAGACCTTCCTCCACCGGATGGCCGAGCAGGAGCTGGACGCCGACCGCGCCGTTGACCTGATGCTGGGCGGCGTCGCCCCGCTCCGCGACCTCGTGGGGGCGATCCACGGGCGGCTGATGCGGCACGAGCTGGCCCGGGTCCGGCGCCCGGCCTGAGTCGCCGGGAGTCTCGCGCGGGAGCTATGCTCTGCGTGCGATTGACCAGTCAGTCAACCCGCGGACCCCCCCCAAGATGCGCACCGCCGTCGTCCAGCTTCGCAGCCTCCCGGACCCGACCGCCAACCTGCGGGCGGCCGACCGGCTCACGCGCGAGGCCGCGGCCCGCGGGGCGACCGTCGTGCTGCTGCCGGAGAAGTGGCCGGTGCTGGGGCGCACCAGCGACGTCCGCGCCGGCGCCCAGCCGCTCGACGGTCCCGCCGTCGCCTGGGCTCGCGAGATCGCCGCCGAGCTGGGGATCGACCTGCTGGCCGGGTCGGTCGCGCTGCGGCGACCGGACGGGCGGCTGGCCAACACCGCCCTCCACGTGGCGCCGGACGGGCGGCTGGCCGCGACCTACGGCAAGCTGCACCTGTTCGACGCCGACGTCGCCGGCACCCGCTACCGCGAGTCGGCCGACGAGGACGCCGGCGACCGACCGGTGGTCACGACGCTGGCCGACGGGACCCGGGTCGGGCTGACCGTCTGCTACGATCTTCGCTTCCCCGAGCTGCACCGGACGCTGGCCGCCTCGGGCGCCCGGATCCTGAGCGTGCCGGCCGCCTTCACCGAGCGCACCACCCAGGCCCACTGGGAGCTGCTGGTGCGGGCCCGGGCGATCGAGAACGGCGCCTTCGTGCTGGCCGCCAACCAGCACGGCGAGCACGCGCCCGGGATCCGCTCGGGCGGCCGCTCGATGATCGTCGACCCGTGGGGCACGATCCTGGCCCAGGTCGCCGACGTCGACGAGGGGATCGCGATCGCCGACCTCGACCTGGCCCACCAGGACGTGGTCCGGGAGCAGCTGCCGGTCCTGCGCCAGCGCCGCGAGGACGTCGCCGCCGCGCTCGCCGCGCTGCCCTCCGGGGACCTCGCCGCCGCCTGGCGGACCGCCGCCCCGCCCCCGACCCTCGAGGAGCCCGCCTGATGGCCACCCGCCCGACCGCCGCCAGCGTCGAGAAGCGGCGCGCGATCCTCGACGCCGCGATCCGCGTCTTCGCCGAGCGCGGGTTCAACCACTGCCGGGTCTCGGACATCGCCGACGAGGCCGGGGTCGCCTACGGGCTGGTCTACCACTACTTCAAGAGCAAGGACGCGGTCCTCGACGAGGTCTTCCTCGAGCGCTGGGGCCTGATGCTCGAGGTGATCGAGGAGGCGAAGGCCGACGAGGCCCTGACCGCCCGCGAGAAGCTGGCCAAGGTCGCGACCTTCATCGTCGAGAGCTACGGCCACCGGCCCGACGTGATGCAGGTGGTGATCGTCGAGGTCACCCGCCAGGCCAACACCTTCGGCCGCCGCCACTGGGCGAAGATCCAGGAGGGCCACGCCGGGATCGCCCAGATCGTCGAGGACGCCCAGGCCCGCGGCGAGCTGCGGTCGGACATCCCGCCGAGCTTCGCCGGGATCGTCTTCTACGGCGGGATCGAGCAGATCCTGACCGCCTGGATCTTCGACCTGATGCCCGCCGGGCCCGACGACCGGCGGCAGGCCGTGGAGACGCTGGTGGAGACGATCTGCGGCGGCCTCGACGCACGGCCATGAGGCCCGTCGTCGTGCCGACCGCGGTAGCGACGGCGCGACCGCGGGTAGCGGAGCGTGGTGTCGGCCGTCAGCGTGGATAGGATCGCGGCGATGGAGAACGAGCTCGTGAAGCGTCTCGTCTGGTCGGGCCTCGTCGCCGGACTCGGCGTGCTCGCCAGCATCGCCGCCCAACGAACCGCCGCCGTCGTCTGGCGCCGCGTGTTCGGAGAGGAGCCCCCGGAGTGAGCGACAAGCCCAAGAGCGGCGAGGGCAGCGCCGATCCGGCCCGGGACTGGGTCCCGTCGCCGGAGCAGCCCGTGCCGCCGACCACCACCGAGTTCAACGCGCTCGTCGACGCCGGTTCGGCCGTGCCGTCGGACGAGCCGACCAAGGACGTCGAGCCGGAGCCGGAGGCGATCGCCGCCGAGCCGCCGCCCGAGGTCGACCTGAACGGCGACGGCCCGGAGGCCGCCGACGCGGCGGAGACGCCGGCCCAGCCGGAGGCCGAGGAGCCGGCCGTCGTCGAGGCCGAGGCCGTCGAGGTGACCGAGACCGAGGCCGAGGCCCCCGCGGCCGAGGTCGCCGAGGTCGAGGCCGCGTCGGCGCCGGAGGCCGAGCCCGCGGCCGCCGAGCCGGAGGTCGAGGCCGCCGGCGAGGCGGAGCCGGAGCCTGAGGCCGCCGCCGAGACCGTGACGGTCGCGGAGACCCCGGCGCCGGAGCCCGACCCCGAGCCCGAAACCACGCCGGAGCCCGAGCCGACGCCCGAGCCCGAGCCGACTCCGGCCCCCGAGCCGGAGCCCGCCCCGGAGCCGACCCCGACGCCCGAGCCGGCCGCCGCCGCTCCCGACCCCGATCCGGAGCCGGCCCCGGCCGCTCCCGCCTGGGCGCCGCCCGCCGGAGGGTCGATCCCGCCGGTCGGCGACGACGCCCCGACCCCGTCCAACCAGGCCGGCACGCTCGGTGGGCTGATCCCCGAGGATCGCCCCGAGGTGCTCCTGGCCGCCGCCTTCGCTGGTGGCGTCCTGGCCGCGATCCTCCTCCGGACCCTTGTCCGCCGGTGAGGACCAGCGACGCGAGGCGTCGCTGAAGACGGTCGTCGAGAACCTGGCCGCGGTCACGGAGCGGACGCAGCACATCGTCCGCGACGAGATCGAGCTGGCCAAGGCGGAGGTCGCGGAGAAGGTCGGCAGCCTCGGGCGCGGGGCCGCCGTCGGCCTGGCCGCGGGCGTCTTCATCGCGCTCGGCGGGCTGTTCTTCCTCCACGGGCTCGCGTGGCTGTTCGCCTACACGCTGTTCGACAACAACCAGATCTTCTGGGGCTTCTTCATCCTCTCCGGCCTGCTGTTCCTGCTGGCCGCGGTCGGCGGTCTGCTGGCCTACAAGTTCGTCAAGAAGGGGGCGCCGCCGGTGCCGACCCAGGCGATCGAGGAGGCGAAGCTGATCCGGGAGAGCGTCTCCTCCACCGGGCCGGCCTCGCTGGCGCCGCCCGGGACCCCCGGCGGCGGCGTCCCGCCGGCCACCATCGACGACAAGGACCGCCGATGAGCACCCGCACCCCCGACGAGATCCGGGCCTCGCTGGAGAACCACCGGCGCGAGCTGACCAGCTCGATCGAGCTGCTGCGCAGCGACGTCACCGAGCTGTCGGACTGGCGCCGTCAGGTGAAGAAGAACAAGCAGGCCGTGGCGGTCGCGGTCGGCGTCGGCGGCTTCGTGCTGGCCGGCGGCATCGGGGCCCTCACGGGCCTGCTCCGCCGCCGCTAGTCGTCGAGCAGGCTGCTGGGGATCCCGCCGATCCCCAGCAGCCCGGGCCCGACGTGGGAGCCGATCACGGGACCGACCTCGCTGATGAAGCGGGGGGCGGTGCCGATGATCTCCTGCGCGGCCGCGGCCAGCCGCTCGGCCTCGGCGCGGGCCTGGATGTGCTGGACGCACCAGCCGTCGCGGCCGCTGGCGGCCAGCTCCTCAGCGACCTTGACCATCCGCTCGAACGAGCGCTTCGAGGTTCGGACCCGCTCGATCGGCGTGATCTCGCCGTCGAGGGTCAGGATCGGCTTGATCTTCAGCGCCCCGCCGAGCCACGCCTGGGCGGTCCCGATCCGGCCGCCGCGGCGCAGGTACTCGAGCGTGTCGACGGCGAAGATGAAGGTCCGCTGCAGGCTCGCGATCGCCTCGTTGGCGCGCGCGACCGCGGCCGTCAGGTCGCCCGAGGCCGCCCCGGCCGCCGCCGCGAGCACGGCCAGGCCCTGGGCACCGCAAGCCATCCGCGAGTCGATCACCTCGATCGTGCGGCCGCTGTCGCCGACGGCGATCGCCGCGGCCTGGCGGGCCGACTCGACCGTGCCGGAGATCCCGCCGGCCAGGTGGATCGAGACCACGTCGTGGCCCGACGCGACCAGCGGCTCGTAGACGGCCAGGAAGTCGCCGACCGACGGCTGCGAGGTCGAGGGCAGGTCGGACTGGTCGCGCAGCCCGCCGTAGAAGGCGTCGTAGTCCTGGATCGAGGACTCCCGCTCGGCCGCGTCGCCCCGGGTCACGTAGAGGCTGACCTGCTGGATCCCGCGCTCGGCGAGCAGCTCGGCCGGCAGGTAGTGGGTGGTGTCGGTGACGACCGCGACGGGCATGGCGGTCACCCTATCCCGGCGGTCGCCGCGCCGGTCGCCGCGCCGCTTCGGACGCCAGGCGCACCAAATGGCGCGCGGTCGGCCACGCCCCTCACCACACCGCCAGCAGCGCCGCGGCCAGCACCCGCTCGCCGCCGGCCGACTGGCCGCGGAAGAGGGGGGAGAAGCCGAGCGTCACCACGTGGCCGGCGCCGTGCGGCTCGTCGACGACCAGCGGCCGGCCGGCCAGGCCGTCGGCGGCGGCGACCGCTCCCGAGGGCGCCAGGGCCCGGCCGCTGGCCGCGCGGAGGGCGACCGTCGCGCCGGCGGGGGCGGTCAGGCGCGGCTCGCCGGCCACGATCGCCCAGCCCGGGCCGCCCGTCGCCCGACCGAGCGGGTCGCCGCCGGGCACCGTCGCCACGGCCACCGCGTCGCGTCGCGCCGCGGCCTGGGGGTGGATCGCGCTCAGGCCGGAGTCGACTGCGGCGTCGATCCCCGCCGCGCCCAGTACCACCAGCGTCCCGCCGCCGCGGACGAACGCGTCCAGCCGCCCGCGCAGCACGGGGGAGAGGCCGCCCTCGGCCGGCGGCGCCGGACCCAGCACCAGGTGCGTCGTCCCCGCCGGCACGCCGTCGGCCTCGACCGTCGCCGCGCTGACCGTCCGCGCCGGCGCCCCCAGCCGTGCCAGGCCGGCCGTGACCCAGCCCGACGGCCGCTCGCCCAGCGGCAGCGACGCCGGCGGCCCCGTCAGCGGCGCCGTCGGGTCGGTCAGCGTCACCAGCGACGGCCGGCCGACCGCCGCGCCCTCGTCGGCCGCCGCCGCCCGCAGCGCCACGCCGGCCCGCCGCGCGGCCGTCCGCAGCTCGCCGTCGAGCGTCGTCCGGAAGCCGTCGGCCGCCCGCCGCAGCGGCCGTCCGCGCGCCAGCAGGCCGAGCGCCAGCCGGTCGGCCTCCGCGCTGTCGGCCGCGAACGCGACCCCGGCGCCGTCGGCCGCCGTCGCGGCGGGCACGTCGCGCAGCGGACCGAGCGCGTCGGCCGGCAGCGGCCGCCGCAGCGCCCCCGCGTCGATCCCGGCCAGCCGCGGCATCGACCAGCTGTCCTCGCCGCTGATCGTCGCGCCCGCCTCGTCGGCGTCGCGGCCCAGCAGCACCTCGGCCCAGCGCCGCAGCGGCTGGTCGGCCGGGACCACGATCGTGCCCGCCGCCAGCCGCGTCCGCCGCGCGCCCTCGGGCCCCAGCGGGTCGAGCGCCGGCACCGTCCGGGCCCGCCGCAGCGCCCGCACCCGGACCCCGCCGGCGGCCAGCGTCTTGGCCAGCGCCCGCGCGTCCGCCGCGTGGTCGCCGGTCCCCAGCACCCAGCCGTGGACGCGGCCGTCGGCCACCGTCCGGCCCTCGCGCCCCTCGCGCCGCGCGGTGGCGAAGCCGGCGGCCCAGGCCCGGACCGTCCCCGCCGGATCGTCGGCGACGGCGCCGAGCGCGGCCAGCGTCGCCGCCCGGTGGCGGTCGATCTTGCGCGCCAGCGGCAGCTCCGAGCCCTGCTCGAAGGTCATCCCACCGGCCCCGAACAGCAGGCTCGTCGCCGAGTCGCCGTAGCCCGGGTAGAGCAGGTCGTAGCCGCTGCCGTGGGTGACCGTCGCCCCGGTCGCCCGCAGCGCCCGGCTGACGACCGGCACCACCACCTGGTCGGCGATCCGGCGGCTCCCGGCCGGCAGCCCGCGCAGCACCGGCGCCGCGTAGGGCGGCGTGAAGTAGTCGTCGCCGGTCTGCTCGTGCTCGTCGATCGCGACCGTCGGCGGGTAGCGCCGCAGCAGCGCGATCCGGGCGCTGGTCTCCGGCTGGGTGGCGGCGAACCAGTCGCGGTTGAGGTCGAATCCGGCCGCGTTCGTGCGGGTCCCGGCGGCGTGGCCGTCCGGGTTCTGGTCGGGCTGGACGATCGCCACCGTCCCGCGCAGGATCCGGCGCGTGGCGCAGTCGTCGCCGCTGGCCAGCCGCCCCAGCGACTCCAGCAGCGCCGCCGTCCCCGACGGCTCGTTGGCGTGGACGCCGCCGCCGAGCCAGACGAGCGCCGGCCCGCGGCTGGCGCGGGCGACGCTGCGCGGTCCGGTCGCGCCGGCCCGCACCGCCCGCGCCGCCGCGGCGATCCGCCGCAGGGCGCTCGGCCGCAGGTGCCGCGGGTCGCCGACGATCGCGTAGCGCAGCGGCCGGCCCTCGCGGGTCCGGCCGGCGACCGCGGTCGTGATCCGGGGCGAGGCGGCGTCGAGCGCCAGCAGGTAGCGGTCGGCCTCCTCCGGTGTGGTCCGGACGGTATCCAGCGGGCGGCCGAGCACCCGCTCGGCCGTCGGGGCGGGCGCCGCGCCGGGCACGGCCGGGCAGGCGACGACCGCGGCCGCTGGCCGGGCGGCGATCGCCTGCGCGGCCGGGTCGACCCGCAGGGCGGGCACGGCGGCGACGACCAGCGCCGCTCCGGCGGCACCGACGGTCCCCGCCAGGCGCGCCGCCCGCACGCGGCTCAGCCCAGGCGGTTCTCGGGCTGCAGCAGCTGATCGGCGGGCGCGGCGTCGGCGACCGGCGCCGGGGCGTCGCCGTTGCCCGACGCGCCGACCAGGCCGGCCAGCTCGCCGCTCTCGTACAGCTCGAGCACGATGTCGCTGCCGCCGACCAGCTCGCCGTCGACGAACAGCTGCGGGATCGTCGGCCAGTCGGAGAGCACCGACAGCTCCTGGCGGATCCGCGGGTCGGGCAGGATGTCGACGCTCGCGAACGAGACGTCGAGCGCCTGCAGGGCTCCGACGGCGCGGGCCGAGAAGCCGCAGGCCGGCGCCTCGGGCGTGCCCTTCATGAAGAGGATGATCCGGTTGTCGCGGATCGCGTCGGCGATCGCGTCCCGGAGCGGGTTCGGGGTCTGCTCGCTCATGGCGTCCTCAGGACGGGGTCTTGGTCTTCAGGCTCAGCGCGTGGATCGAGCCGCCCAGCTCACCGGCGAAGACGTCCATCACCATCCGGTGCTGCTGGATCCGGCTCTTGCCCGCGAAGTCCGGGGAGACGACCACCGCCTGGAAGTGGACGCCGTCGGCGCCCTCGACCTCGGCGGTGGCGCCGGGCAGCGCCGTCTCGATCCGCTGCTTGAGCTCATCGGCCGTAGGCATCTGCTCCACAGAGTAGACACTCCGGACGCGGGCGCTTCCGGCGCGGGGCCTGCGCGCCCGCCCGTCGCGTCCGGGACCCGCTGGACCGATCGGCGAGGGTCGCTACACTCGGTGAAGTATTGGAGCGCGGCGAGCCGTCCGGTGGCCCGCGCGACACGTACGCGGAGACGCCTCGAATGATCACCATCACCGACAAGGCCGCGGAGAAGGTCCGCGAGTTCCTCGACAGCAACCCCCAGGACGGGGACGGCGGCCTGCGGGTCGGCGTCCGCGGCGGCGGCTGTTCGGGGTTCCAGTACGTGCTGGCCTTCGACACCAAGCGCGACGGCGACATGGCCTTCAACTCGCACGAGATCACGATCCTCTGCGACCGCCAGTCGTTCCCCTACGTGACCGGCTCGACGATCGACTACGTCGACGCCCTGACCGGGGCCGGCTTCAAGGTCGAGAACCCGAACGTCGTCGCCGCCTGCGGCTGCGGCTCCTCGTTCCGCGTCGAGGAAGAGGAAGCGGTCTCCGCCGTCTAGGCCCGGATCCGCCGGTTGGGCGCCCGTCGCCGCGCCGCGCTCGGCGGCGCCCTGCTGGCGCTGCTGGCGCTGGCCTTCGCCGCCGGCCGCTGGACCGACGGCGACCACGACCGTCGCACCCGGGAGCCCGCGCGCGACCAGCTCGCGCGTCCGGCCCCGGCGGCGGTCCGACCGCCGACCCTCGCCGTCGGCCTCGACAGCAACGACCCGGCCGCCCTGACCCCGCCGGGCGTCGCCGACGCCGCCCCGCCCGCCTTCGAGGCGGCCCGCGCGACCGTCGCGGCGATCGCGCCGACCTTCGTCCGGGTCGAGGTCCGCTGGGACCTGCTGCAGCCGGACGCCGCCGCTCCGCTCGATCCCGCCCGCCCGACCGCCGACGGCTGCGCCCGCGAGCGTCGCGAGCCGTGCGCGGCCCCGACCACCCTCGACGCGACCCTCCGTGCCGTCGCCGCCGCCCAGCGCGCCCGCCCCGGGCGCTTCCGGCTGCTGCTGACCTTCTGGGGGATGCCGGCCTGGGCGGGCGATCCGCGGACCGACCCCTGCGGCGGCGGCCCGGTCCGCGACGGCGCCCGGCCGCTGGCCGCCGCCCGCGAGGGCGACTACCGGGCGGCGATCCGTGCGGTCGCCGCGGCCGCCGGCCGGGCCGGGGCGCGGATCGACGGCTGGACGCCCTGGAACGAGCCGAACGCGCCCTACTTCCTCGGGCCCCAGCGGGCGACCTGTGCCGCCGACGCCGCCCCCTCCTCGCCCGCCGTCTACGCCCGGATGACGCGGGCGATGGCCGCCGAGCTGGCGGCGCTGCGCCGGTCGGGCGCTCCGCCGGCGCGGCTGGTGCTCGGCGAGCTGGCCTCGTGGGCGGCGCCGAGTGGTCGCGCCGTTCCGGCCGACGAGTTCCTCCGCGCGCTGCCCGACGACGTCCTCTGCCGGGCCGACATGCTGTCGCTCCACGGCTACCTGGAGGCGCGGCCGCGGACCGGGCGCGGCGAGCCGGTCGCCGCCGGCCTCCGCGAGCTCGACCGCCGCCGCTGCCTCGACGGCCGGCCGGCGTGGATCACCGAGACCGGCGTCGGCGCCCCGCACGGCGGCGGTCGCCGCGACGTGCGGCCACGGGTGCTGGCCTCCGAGTGCCGGCTGCTGCACGGCCAGCTGGAGCGCTGGTACCGCGACCCGCGGGTGACCGCCGCCTTCCAGTACTCGCTGCGGGAGGACCGCTACTTCCCCGTCGGCCTGCTCGACGAGGGACTGCGGCGCACCTACCCGGCGGCCGCGGTCTGGGAGGCGTGGGGCGGGTCGCGGGCGCCCGCGGCGCCGCCCCCGCCGCTGCCGGCGGCGTGCGCGGCCCCGGCGCCGGCCGCGAGCGCCGCGCCCCAGCCCGAGGGGTGAACGTCGCACACCCGGCGGCCGCCGCGGCGCCGTGCGACGAAGGCCGCCGCCGGCGGTGGCGAACGTGACACGGCGGCGGGAGGGCCTGGGGTATGTGACGTTCGCCCCGCCCCGCCCCGCGCCCCAACCCGAGGGCTGAACGGGCAGGACCACCGCCGCCTCCGCCGAAAGGAGGAGACGCGAACGACGCAAATCGCTCCCGGGACGGAGGGCGGATTTGCGAGGATGGTGGAGTCCCGACCTCTCGACGGGGGTCACCGGGCGCGCTCGCGGTCGCGCGCCGATCCCGTCGGCGCCCCAGCGAGCACGATCCCCTTGGCTCCCGCACGTAACCCGACGGCCCTCACGGGTAACCTCTAGGCGAATGCGCGTTGCGCTCGTGTCGCCGTACTCCTGGACCTTCCCGGGGGGCGTCACTCGGCACATCGAGGCGTTGGCCAGGGGGCTGCGCGAGCAGGGGCACGACGCCCACGTGCTCGCGCCGCACGACCCAGCCGATCGTCTCGCCGCCCGACTGCACCGAGGGGCCTGGCCCCAGGAGCGGGAGGTGCCCGAGTGGCTGATCCCGCTCGGGAGGACCGTTGGCGTGCCCGCGAACGGGGCCGTCTCGAACCTGGCGATCAACCCCTCGTCGATCGCCCGCCTACGGACCGCGCTGGCCACCGGCGGCTACGACGTCGTCCACATCCACGAGCCGCACGCCCCGCTGCTGGGCTGGGACACGCTGCTGACCTGCGACGTCCCGCTGGTCGGCACCTTCCACTGCTACTCGGCCAACTCGGTCACCAACGGGATCGGCGTCGCCTTCGGCGCCCGCCGGCGGCTGAACCGCCTGGTCGAGCGGATCGCCGTCTCCGACGCCGCGGCCTGGACCGGCCAGCGCTACTACGGCGGCCGCTACCGGGTGATCCCCAACGGGGTCGACCTCTCGACCCTGCCCGGCCCCGCCGACCGCCCCGGCCGCCCGCCGGGGACGATGAAGATCGCCTTCGTCGGCCAGGCGGTCGAGCGCAAGGGCCTGCCGATCCTGCTGCGGGCCTTCGACGCGCTGCGCGAGCAGCTGCCGGTCGAGCTGGTCGTGATCGGGCCCGACGAGGAGGAGGTCCGGCGGGTCGCCTTCGACGACCGGCTCGACGGCGTCCGGATCCTCGGCCGGGTCGACGACGACACCAAGCACCGCGAGCTGGCCGACGCCGACGTGCTCTGCGCCCCGTCGCTCGGCGGCGAGAGCTTCGGGATGGTCCTGACCGAGGCGTTCGCCCAGGGCGTGCCGGTCGTCGCCTCCGACATCGTCGGCTACCGCGACGTGGTCTCCGCCGGCCGCGACGGGATCCTGGTCCCGCCCGGCGACCCGCAGGCGCTGGCCCACACGCTCCGCGACCTGGCGCTGCGCCCCGAGCGCCGCCGGACGATGAGCGAGGCCGCCCGCCGCTCGGCCAACCGCTACGCCTGGCCGCGGGTCGCCGCCCGCGTCGCCGGGGTCTACGAGGACGCCCAGCGCGCCCCGCAGCCGTCCGGCGCCGTCGCCCGCGCCGCGGTCCGCCACGGCCTCCGTCCCGCCGACGGCCGCGAGCCGGTGCCCGCGCGCCGGATGCCGCGGCCCGACGCCCCGCTGGTCGCCGGCCGCGAGGCCCGCCGCGC
>NZ_JAWZSQ010000045.1:0-12858 GCF_034096925.1 Patulibacter defluvii | reverse complement strand
GGCCCCCCGCGGCGGCAACCGCCCGCGGCCGGCGACGGCCACCGGCCGCGGCGGCGGACGCCGCCCGGCGCCCCGTCGCGCCCCCCGTCGCCGCGGCGGCGGTCCGCGGATGCTGGTCGCGCTGGTGGTCGTGCTGGGGCTGGTCGGCCTGGCCGTGGCGGTGCTCGGATCGCGCGTCCCCGAGGTGGTCGACGAGATCCGCCTGCCGCTGCGGCACGAGGACATCATCCGCCAGCAGGCGCGCGACAAGGACCTCGACCCGGCCCTGATCGCGGCGGTGATCTACGCCGAGTCGCGGTTCCGCGACAACCAGGTCTCGTCGGCCGGCGCGATCGGGCTGATGCAGATCACCCCCGACACCGCCCGCGACATCGCCCGCCAGTCGGGTGGCAGCGCGTTCGTGCTCGGCGACCTCCACACCGCCCAGGTCAACATCTCCTACGGCGCCTGGCGGCTGCGGCACATGCTCCAGCGCTTCCACGGCAACCTGCCGATGGCGATCGCCGGCTACAACGCCGGCCCCGAGAACGCCCAGAAGTGGGGCGACGAGGCGGCCGCCGCCGGTCGCCGGTTCTCGATCGCGCGGATCCCCTTCCCGGAGACGCGGCTCTACGTCGAGAAGGTCCTCAACGCCCAGCGCGACTACCGGCGCACGTACCCGACCCGGCTGGGGATCGATTGAGCGCCCCGGCGACGCCCGAGGGGCATCGGCCGCGGTTCGCCGACGCCCCGGTCGAGCGGGTGACCCGGATCGACGGCGCGATCCGGGCGCGGCTGCTGCGGATCTGGGTCGACGTCTCCAACCGCGGCGGCTGGGTCGGCTTCGTGCCGCCGGTCGACCAGCACGACGTGGCCCCGGCGCTCGACCAGGCGCTGGAGCGGGTCCGCGACGGCCGCGACTGGCTGGTCGTCGTGCGCGACCCGGCGACGGCCGAGATCGTCGGCTTCGCCTTCGTCGCCGACAACGACCGGTTGCTCTCCGAGCACTGGCGGTGGGTGCTGCGGGTCCAGATCCACCCCGACCACCAGGGCCGCCAGCTGGGCCTGGTGCTGCTGGACGGGATCGCCGAGATGGCCCGCGAGGCCGGGATCGAGATGCTGCACCTGACGGTCCGCGGCGGCGAGGGGCTGGAGGACTTCTACGCCCGCGCCGGCTACCGCGAGGTGGCCCGGATCCCGCGCACGATCCGGGTCGCGCCGGGCGACGACCGCGATCAGGTCGTGTTGATCCACGAGCTGTAGCACCAGGAGACGGACTACCGGATGCGGAACGGCAGCGCGAACGGCCCGCGGTCGGCGGCGCCGGCCTCGCGGCTGTCCTGGACGACCACGACCATCGCCCGGTAGCGGCCGGGGCGCAGCGGTGCCGGCACGTGGCGCGAAGGCTCGCGGTCGGGATCGAGGTCGATCGTCCGCGCCGGGCGCAGCCGCAGCTGCTGGCGGCCGGCCCGCAACGCGACGTCGTAGACGGTGGCACGGTCCGGTGGGCGCGCGCCGGGCGGGACCAGGCTCAGCTCCTCGCGGTCGGGGCCGCGGGCGATCAGTTCCTCGGTGGTGAGGCCCGCCGGCGGCTCGCGGCGGGCGGAGATCCGCACCGTCACCGGGTGCGACGGCGTCACCGTCAGCCGCAGGCCGTCGGCGCAGCGCGGGGCGCCGTCGATCCGGCAGCCGTCCTGCGCGAACCGCAGCTCGCGGACCCGGACGACGTCGATCGCCACGGTCCGCTCCGCCACCCGGTTGGCCGCGACGAACGCCACCACCGACAGCAGCGGGGCGATCAGGGCCAGCGCCGGCGACCGCCGGCGCCAGGCGAGCGCCCAGCCGAGCGGGCTGCCGACCCAGGCCAGCACGACCCCGGCCACCGCCAGCGCCGTCCGCAGGTCGCCGGCCCCGCCGGCCGCCCGCTCGCTGACGCAGGCGACCGTGTTGCGGCCGCGGTCGTTGTCGCCGCAGACGCCGCTGATGCCGAACGCCAGCCCGAACAGGACCAGCGTCGCGTAGAGCGCCAGCGCCACCCCGACGACCCCCAGCAGCACCGCCCGCGTGCGGTCGCGACGGCCGGCGGCGGGGGCGGGGGCGGGCATCGCCGGTCGGCTACTCGCCGGCCGCCGGCCGCCGCGCGGTCAGCAGCCGGTGGGCCGGGATCACGCTCCACCAGCGGCCGCTGCGGCGGACGTCGACGAAGCCGGCGGCGGCCAGCCGACTGGCCAGGTCGCGGGTGACGAACGGCTCCAGCAGCGCGACCCGACCGCCGGGACGGACGACCCGCCGCAGCTCGGCGACGGCCTCGGCGCGGGCGGCCGCTCCCGGCAGCAGCGCCAGCGCGTCGCGCGACACGGCCAGGTCGACGCTGGCGTCCTCGACCGGCAGCTCACGGATCGAGCCGGTCCGCAGGTGGACGCCCTTGACGCCGGCGGCGTGGAGGGTCTTGCGGGCCAGCGGCTTGCCGGTCGGCTGCAGGTGGCTCTCGACCCAGGCGTCGACGCCGACCACCGCGCCCCGCGGCAGCCGCACCGACAGCCCGGCGCAGAGCAGGCCGCTGCCGCAGCCGAGGTCGAGCGCCTGCTCGTCGCCGCGCAGGTCGAGCCCGTCGAGCATCCGGTCGACGGCCCGGACCTTGGTCTTGCGCGAGGTCCGGAACATGCCGGCGCTGAGCACCAGCCCGCCCACGCAGGCGAGCAGCAGCACCAGCACGATCACGCCGTTGGCGCCCTCCAGCCCGCCGAGCGCGACGGCGGCGATCAGGGTCACGATCCCGAGCACCATCCCGAAGCCGGCCGCGCCCCGCACCTGCCGCGGCCGGTCGAGGCCGTAGGGGAAGTTGGGGTCGATCTCGTCCGCCATCGCCCCGCAAGCCTACGGTCGGCGCGCGGCGGGGCGTCGCCCGCCGGCTCAGCCGCGGAGGACGGGCTCGCGGGCGCCGGCGTCGAGGATCGCGTTCAGCAGACCGGGGAAGCGCAGCTCCATCTCGGCGGCCCGCAGGCTGACCAGCCGCCGGGTGCCGGCGTTGCGGGTGTTGGTCAGCCCCGCCTCGCGCAGCACCCGCAGGTGGTGCGAGCGGGTCGCCTTCGAGAGCTGGGGGGCGAACGCCCCGCACGGCCGCTCGTCGCTGCCGCGCAGCTCCTGGACGATCCGCAGGCGCACGGGGTCGGCGAGCGCTTGGAGGACGGCGAGCAGCTCCGGATCGCCGGTCGGGGTGCGCAACGACACGCGCGGATCGTAGCCCGCGGGTGGGCACCGTCCACCGAGATGGGTACGGCGTACGTCCGCGACCGGCCCGGGAGCGGGGGACTCGAACCTCGCGAGGGTGGAATCGGGCTCCTCCGAAGGGCGGTGCCGGCGCCCGCGGGCCGGCCGTACGGTGGACCGATGCGTGCCGCCCCCGATGCACCGGCCGAGCTGGTCGTCCGCGAGCTCTCCGACGACGAGCTGGAGACCGTCTTCGACCTCGACGAGATCGTCTTCCACGGCAAGCTCGACCAGGACCAGCGCGCCCGCGCCCGCCGCTACCTGGAGCCGGCCTACAAGATCGGCAGCTTCGACGGCGAGCGGCTGGTCGGCGTGCTGGCCGCGCTCGAGCAGACGATGACGGTCGCCGGCCGCGACGTCGCCTGCTGGGGCCTGACCTGGGTCGGCGTGCTGCCGACCCACCGCCGGCGGGGGATCCTGACCGCGATGATCGGCCGGCTGTGGGCCGACGCGCTGGCCGCCGGTCGCCCGCTGGTCTCGCTGTGGGTGGCCGAGGCGGCGATCTACGGCCGCTTCGGCTGCGGTCCGGCGGCGCGGGCGCTGGCCACCCGGATCACCACCGCGACGCCGCTGCCGCTGCGGATCGCCCCGGCCGAGGCCCCGCTGACGCTGCTCTCGGTCGACCAGGCGCTGCCGCTGCTGGGGCCGTTCCACGAGCGGGTCGTGCGGCCGCGGCGCGGCGGCCTGCTGGTCCGCGACGAGCGGCTGTGGCGCGACCAGGTGCTGCCGGCGAAGGACGAGGACGACGACGAGCTGGGCCCGCCGCGGGTGGTCGTCCTGGGCCCGCTCGACGCGCCGCTCGGCTACGTCGCCTACCGCGTCAAGCCGGGCGAGGACGGGCCGGGCACCGTCGCCCTGATCGAGCTGGAGGCCGTCGACCCGGCGGCCGAGGCGGCGCTCTGGCGCTACCTGGCCGCGATCGACCTGACGACGGCGATCGACTGCTGGTCGCGGCCGCTCGACGACCCGCTGGCGACGATGCTCGTCGACGGCGACCGGCTGACGGTCCGCCGCCGCTTCGACACGCTCTGGCTGCGGCTGGTCGACCTGCCCGCGGCGCTGGCCGAGCGGCGGGTGGCGGCCGCCGTCGAGCTGGTGGTCGAGGTCGAGGACCGGACGCTGCCGGCCAACGACGGCCGCTGGCGGCTGCGGGCGGCGGCGGGGGAGACCCTGCGCGCGGAGCGCAGCGACGACCCGGCCGACCTGGCGCTCGCCGCCCGCGACCTGGCCTCGCTCTACCTCGGCGGGATCGCCGCCGGCGAGCTGCAGCGGGCGGGCCTGGTCGACGAGCGGACGCCGGGCGCGGTCGCCGCGCTCGACGCCGCGCTGCGGGTCGAGCGGGCGCCGCTGGCCGCCGACCCGTTCTGAGCGGCGGGGGCGCGGCCCTCAGCCCAGCCGCGCCTCCAGCTGCACCACCCGCGCGGCCAGCTCGCGGACCTCGCGCAGCAGGTCGCGCTCGCTCGGGCGGTGCAGCAGCTCGAGCTTGATCCCGTCGGGGTCGTGGAAGAAGACCGCGTAGTAACCGGGGGTGTACTGGTACTCGCGCGGGCCGCTCTCGATCACCGCCCCGCGCTCGCGCAGCCAGGCCGCGCGCTCGTCGACGACGGCGCGCGACGCGGCGGCGAAGGCCAGGTGGTGGAGGCCGATCCCGTAGCGGTCGTAGGGGACCTCGTGGGCGTCGGAGAGGCGGGCGCGGAGGCTGACCGAGGGCCCGCCGGTGGCGTGGCCCAGGTAGACGACGCGCTCGCCGCGCTCGCCGACGATCTCGCTCCGGCGCACGTAGCCGAGCGGCGCCAGCAGGCCGCCGTAGAAGTCCAGGCTCGCCTCCAGGTCGGAGACGACCAGGTCGAGGTGATCGATCGCGGACATGCCCCGACCGTAGCGCGCCGAGCGGGGGCGAACAAGCGTTCGCCTGGACCGCCGCGCCACTCGCTACTCTCGGTGCGATGCCCGAGTTCCGCCTCGCCTCCGGTTGGACCCCGAAGGCCGATCAGCCGCAGGCGATCGACGAGATCGTCCGCCACGTCGAGGCCGGCGCGCAGTACACGACGCTGCTCGGCGCCACCGGCACCGGCAAGACGATGACGATGGCCGCCACGATCGAGCGCCTGCAGCGGCCGGCGCTGGTGATGGCGCACAACAAGACCCTGGCCGCGCAGCTCTGCAACGAGTTCCGGACCTTCTTCCCGCAGAACGCCGTCGAGTACTTCGTCAGCTACTACGACTACTACCAGCCCGAGGCCTACGTCCCCTCGAAGGACCTGTACATCGAGAAGGACTCGGCGATCAACGAGGAGATCGACCGCCTGAGGCACGCCGCCACCGCGGCCCTCTTCGCCCGCCGCGACGTGGTGATCGTGGCCTCGGTCTCGGCGATCTACGGCCTCGGCTCGCCGGAGACCTACGACCGCAACCTGATCGTGGTCAAGCGCGGCGACCTGGTCGACCGCGACGAGCTGCTGGCCAAGCTCGTCCACATCCAGTACGCCCGCAACGACACCGCCCTCCAGCGCGGCACCTTCCGGGTCAAGGGCGAGACGATCGACGTCTTCCCCCAGTACGCGGAGACGACCTACCGGATCGTGCTCTTCGGCGACGAGGTCGAGCGGCTGCAGCACATCGATCCGCTGACCGGCGAGCTGCTGGAGGACGACCTCGAGCACGTCGCGGTCTGGCCCGCGTCGCACTACACGACGCCCGAGGGCCACATGGAGCGGGTGGTCGCCGAGATCAGCGCCGAGCTCGATCAGCGGGTCAAGCAGCTCGAGGACGAGGGCAAGCAGCTGGAGAGCCACCGCCTCCAGCAGCGGACCCGCTACGACATCGAGATGCTGCGGGAGATGGGCTTCTGCAACGGCATCGAGAACTACTCGCAGATCATGGACGGCCGCAAGGAGGGGGAGCGGCCGTACTGCCTGATCGACTACTTCCCCGAGGACTTCGTCTGCTTCCTCGACGAGTCGCACCAGACCGTGCCCCAGATCGGCGGCATGTACGAGGGCGACCGCTCGCGCAAGCAGACGCTGGTCGACTACGGCTTCCGGCTGCCGAGCGCGCTCGGCAACCGGCCGCAGACCTTCGACGAGTTCCTGACGATCGCCCCGCAGCTGGTCTTCGTCTCCGCCACCCCCGGTCAGTTCGAGCGCAACCGCGCCGGCGAGGTCGTCGAGCAGATCGTGCGCCCGACCGGCGTCGTCGACCCGGAGATCGACGTCCGCCCGACCCGCGACCAGGTCGACGACCTGATGAACGAGCTGCGGGTGCGGGTCGAGCGCAACGAGCGGACGCTGGTCACGACGCTGACCAAGAAGATGTCGGAGGACCTCACCACCTACCTGCTGGAGCACGGCTTCAAGGTCCGCTACCTGCACAGCGAGGTCGACACGCTCGAGCGGATCCAGATCATCCGCGACCTGCGGCTGGGCGAGTTCGACGCGCTGGTCGGGGTCAACCTGCTGCGCGAGGGGCTCGACATCCCCGAGGTCACGCTGGTGGCGATCCTCGACGCCGACAAGGAGGGCTTCCTCCGCGGCGAGACCTCGCTGATCCAGACGATCGGCCGCGCCGCCCGCAACGTCGGCGGCAAGGTGATCATGTACGCCGACCGCCGCTCGGCGGCGATGGAGGCGGCGATCCAGGAGACCGACCGCCGGCGGGCGATCCAGATCGCCTACAACGAGCAGCACGGGATCACGCCGACCACGATCAGCAAGGGCGTCAGCGACATCGCCGAGTTCCTGCAGTCGGAGTCGAAGCTGCCGAAGGGCAAGCGCCGCCGGGCCCAGCAGGAGGAGACGGACAAGCTCTCGCTGCGCGAGCTGACCGAGCGGATGGTCGCGCTCGAGGAGGAGATGCTGGCCGCCGCCGAGGACCTGCGGTTCGAGCACGCGGCGGCGTTGCGCGACGACCTGCGCGAGCTGCGGGCGGTGGTCGAGCGGCGCGAGGCGGCGTAGCGGCCGGCCGGCGGCCCGCGGCCTCAGAGGCCGCGGACGAAGGTCACCGCACGCCGCACCCACGGCTGCAGCTGGCGCTTGGTCGCGATCGCCTCGGGGGCGACGTGCAGCCAGTTGCGCATCTCGCGGCCGCGCATGACCATCGGCTCGACCCCGTCCCGCTCCAGCAGCGCGGGGGCCTCGTCGGGATCGACCCGCACCAGCAGCCCGCCGGTCCGCGAGGCGGCCACGGTCAGGTGGCCGCCGACGAGGAAGGCGTGGCCGCCGAACATCCGCTTCTCGCCGACGTCGGGCTCGTCGGCGAGCAGCTCCATCAGCCGCAGCACCAGCTCCGGATCGAGGGCCATGACGCCACTCTCGCAGGCCGGCCGGCGGCGACCGGAGCGGCGCTCGCGACGCGCTGGCGCGCTCCTGGCGCGGGGCCGCGCGACCGCAGGCCCCGTTGGGCGGATCTTGGGACAACCGTGAGGTTCGGGAGAGCTGCGGGGCAGCGACGCGGTCCAACGTCGGAGGCGATCGACGCGCCCACCGACGCCGAGAGGAACCGCCATGCCGCACGATCAGCCGATCCCGACCGCGACCGCCGCCACGCCGCCCCCGCCGCCGACCGCGCTCGCGGTCGACCCGCTGGCGGTGCCGCCGCTCGGCACCCCGCGGGTGGTCGACCGTCGCGGGTCCCGCCGGACCCTGACCGGCGACCTGGCCGACGCGACCGGCCGCCGCCCCGACGCGGTCGAGCGGGCGGTCCGCCAGGTGCTCGCCGAGGCGGCCCACGCCGAGCGCCGGCTGCGCGACCCGCACGCCGCGCTGGCCGCCCGGCTGGGGGTCAGCACGGCGATGGTCGACCGGGTCGCGCGCCAGTTCGAGGGCGGTGACGGGCCGCCGCCGCGCGATCGATCTTGATCGAACGTTGAGGTTCGGGTCAGCCGCACGAGAGCGCGGGGGAGGAGGATGGGGAGGAAGGTCGCGCCGATTCCCCGTCGAGAGGACCCCCATGCCGCAGGAGCACCCCCGTCCCACCGAGCGTCCGCCGCTCGAGGTGCTGACCGCCGGCGACCGGCCGCGCGCGGAGCTGATCGCGCTGCCGGTGGTCGGCGACCACGGCCGCCGGCGCGTCGCTCCTCCGCCGGTCGATCCGATCGTTCCGGTCGGACCCGAGGCGGCGTAGCGATGGCCCGCCGTCGCCGGACCGCGCGCGCCCCACCGGGGCCGCCGGCCGCGACGGCCTAGGCTGGTCGGATGCAGCACCAGCCCGCCCAGCGGCTCGACGGCTTCGGGACGACGATCTTCGCCGAGATGACCGCGCTGGCCCAGCGCACCGGCGCGATCAACCTCGGCCAGGGCTTCCCCGACGTCGACGGGCCGCCGGCGATCGTCGAGGCCGCGGCGCGGGCCCTGCGGGCGGGGCCGAACCAGTACGCGCCGGCCCGCGGCGTGCCCGAGCTGCGGCGGGCGATCGCCGACCACCAGCGCCGCTTCCACGGGATCGAGCTCGATCCCGACCGCCAGGTCCAGGTGACGGTCGGGGCGACCGAGGCGATCGCGGCGGCGATCCTCGGCCTCTGCGATCCCGGCGACGCGGTCGTGACCTTCGAGCCGTACTACGACTCCTACGCCGCCTGCATCGCGATGGCCGGCGGCGTCCGGCGGCCGGTGGCGCTGCGGCCGCCGGGCTTCGGGCTCGACGTCGCGGCGCTGCGGGCGGCCGCCGACGGGGCCCGGATCCTGCTCCTCAACTCGCCACACAACCCGACCGGCAAGGTCTTCGACCGCGGCGAGCTGGAGCAGATCGCCGCGGTCTGCCGCGAGCACGACCTGATCGCGATCTGCGACGAGGTCTACGAGCACCTGGCCTTCGACGGCGAGCACCTGCCGCTGGCCACGCTGGCGGGGATGGCCGAGCGGACGCTGACGATCTCCTCGGCCGGCAAGACCTTCTCGCTGACCGGCTGGAAGGTCGGCTGGGCGACGGGGCCGGCGGCGCTGGTCGACGCGGTCGCGGCGGCCAAGCAGTTCCTGACCTTCTCCGGCCACGGTCCGCTGCAGCTGGCGGTGGCCGAGGCGCTGGCGCTGCCCGACGACTACTTCGCCGGCCTCGCCCGCGAGCTGGCCGGCAAGCGCGACCGGCTCTGCGCCGGTCTGGCCGCGGCCGGCCTCGACGTGCTGCGGCCCGCCGGCACCTACTTCGCCACCGTAGACGTCCGTTCGGTGGGGGCCCGGGACGGCCGCGAGTTCTGCCGCCAGCTGCCCGAGCAGGCCGGCGTGGTCGGGGTCCCGACCGTCGTCTTCTACGACGACGAGGAGGTCGGCCGGCCGCTGGTGCGGTTCGCGTTCTGCAAGCGCGACGAGGTCCTCGACGAGGCGATCGAGCGGCTGGCCCGCTGGCGCGACGGGCAGCCGTACGGCGTCCATGCGTCGAACGTCTAGGCCCGCCCGGGCTGTGTACGGACGCCCGTTCGAGCAGCGGTTGACCTAACTCTGCCGGGCCGTCTGCCGGACGGCCAGTTCCCGCCGGCCCGGCCCGCGATTGGCTAGCGTCGAGCGCTCGCGCGGACCCCCTGCGGCGCTGGCCAGCGCCGCTCGCGCGACCTCTCATCCCCCGATGCCGGACCGAAGGACTCGCCTCGTGCCTCGACGTTCCCTGCTTCGCGCTGCCCTGCTGGCCGCGCTCGCCACGCTCGCCGCCCTCCCCGCCGCCGCGTCGGCCGCCGACGGCACCTACTCCGTCTTCGCCTGCAAGGGACCATCGGGGGCGCCGGTCGGCTTCTCCGGCTGGACCCCGGCCGCGTCGCAGCAGGCCCAGTACGCCGACGGCTGCAGCGGTGGCGGCCCGCTCTCGCTGTCGCTCAACGCGGGCGCCGGCGGCGGCCAGGTGGCCAAGTGGACCTTCGACGCGCCGGCCGGGACGCGGGTCGCCGGGCTCAACCTGCTGCGCACGACGCAGGGGCTGGCCGGCACCGCCAACACCAACGTCTCCTACGTGGTCAACGCTGTTGGGGTCGCGCCCGACAACAACACCAAGGAGCTCGAGAGCTGCGAGAAGAAGAACGACAAGTGCCAGACCGAGCTGGCCGCGCCGGTCAGCAAGCCGGGCCTCGACGCGTCGAGCATCGTCGTCCAGCTGAGCTGCGCGATGGGCGTGCTCGACAGCTGCCCGACCGCGGCCCCGACGGTCGTCTCGGTCGGCCAGGCGGTCGTCACCCTGCGTGACACGTCGGCGCCGCGGGTCAGCGGCACCAAGGTCGTCGACGACGGCGACAAGAGCGGCACGCTGCGGGTCCGGTTCGACGCCTCCGACCAGGGCGGCGGGCTCTACCGCGCCGCGACCCGGGTCGACGGCAAGGTCGTCGCGACCCAGGGCCTCGGCGACGGCAACTGCGCCGACGCCGACCCGGCCAACGGCGACGCCTACGAGTTCGCGGCCGCCCAGCCCTGCCCGGCGGGGGTCAGCGGGCGCGAGTCGTCGATCAACTACAAGTCGCTCTCGGCCGGTCCCCACACCGTCCAGATCGAGGTCGAGGACGCCGCGGGCAACAGCACCGCCGTCTACGCCACCCAGTTCCCGAAGGCCAACGCCGACGGCGGCGGCACCGCGGTCGACCCGCAGCGGCTGATCCACGGCCGGATCCGGGCCTGGTTCCCGACCGGTCCCAAGGGCCGCCAGCACCTGAAGAGCCGGACCTTCGCCTACGGCGTGCGGCCGCTGATCCGCGGCTACGTCGTCGACCGCAAGGGCAAGGGGATCGTCGGCGCCCGCGTCGACGTCTACCACGTGACCCGCAACGGCAAGCGGACGCTGGTCAAGACCGGCCTCAAGACCCGCCGCAAGGGGCTGCTGACCTACATCGTCTCCAAGCGCCTCGACACCCGCCGGATCGAGCTGACCTACCGCGCGCTGCGGCCGGGTCCGATCACCGGCAAGGTCTCGCTCTCGGTCCGCGTGACCAAGGACGGGAAGACCTTCGTCCTGCCCGAGAACCGCAAGGGCGGGAAGAAGAAGTCGGCCAGGAAGTAGCCGATGCCCGGGCCGCCGGCGCGGGAGGCGTCGGCGGCACGTGGGCCGGTCCCGGGGCGGCGGGCCGTCGGGTCGATGATCTAGCCTCGGCCGCCGATGAGCGCCCCGCCCGCCACCGCCCGCGAGGAGGCCGTCGACGCGATCCTCGCCTGGTACGAGCGCGGGGCCCGCGACCTGCCGTGGCGGCGGACCCGCGACCCGTACGCGATCCTCGTCTCGGAGGTGATGCTCCAGCAGACGCAGGTCGCGCGGGTGGTCGAGCGCTACCGCCGCTGGCTGGAGCGCTGGCCGACCGCCGCCGCACTGGCCGCCGCCGACCGTCCCGACGTGCTCGCCGAGTGGGTCGGCCTGGGCTACAACGCCCGCGCGGTGCGGCTGCACGAGGCCTGCGCCGCGGTCGCCCGTGACGGCTGGCCGGCCGACGCCGCCGGCCTGCGGGCGCTGCCGGGGATCGGGCCCTACACCGCCGCCGCGGTCGCCTCGTTCGCGTTCGGCGAGCGGATCGCCGCGGTCGACACCAACGCCGTCCGGATCGCCGAGCGACTCGGCCTCGGCGACCCGCACGAGCTGCTGCCCGCCCCGCCGGACCGGGCCGTCACCTGGAACCAGGCGGCGATGGAGCTGGGGGCGACCGTCTGCCGCGCCCGCGACGCCGCCTGCCACCGCTGCCCGGCCGCCGACTGGTGCCGGTCGGCCGGCCGGGTCGTGATCCCGCCCCGCGCCGCCCCCGGCACCCGGGTCCGGTTCGAGGACACCGATCGCTACGTCCGCGGCCGGGTGGTGGCCGCGCTGGCCGCCGGCGAGCCGCTGCCGGAGGCGATCGAGCCGGAGCGGCTGACGCGGGCGATCGACGCCCTCTGCCGCGAGGGCCTGCTGGAGCGCACCGCCGCCGGCCCCCGGCTGGCGGGCGCCCGATCGGGCTGAAACCCAACACGACGTCCGCTAGATTCCGCCGCTGTGCGGGCGGCGTCGCCGTCTGCCGGCCGAAAGGACCCCCTTGCCGCTCGACCGACAGTCCATCGAGAAGCGCGACTTCCCCATCTCCCGGCGCGGCTACGAGACCGCCGCCGTGGACCAGCACCTCGCCGCCGTCGCGCGCGAGGTCGAGGAGCTGCAGCGGCGGGCCGAGAGCACGCCCGCGGCCCCGGCCGCCGCGCCGGTCAGCCCCGCGGTCGCCGACCCAGGCGTCGTCTCGTCGCTGGCCAGCGCCGCGTCCGAGCAGGTGCGGGCGATCGTCCAGGCCGCCGAGAGCACCGCGGTCGAGATCGAGCGCCAGGCGCGCGGCGAGGCCGCCCGGGTCACCGGCGATGCCGACGCCGACGCCCGCCGCACCCGCGAGGAGGCGGCCGAGGAGGCCCGCGCGACCCGCGAGCAGGCCAGCAGCGACGCCCAGGCCCACGTCGCGTCGGTCCAGCAGTCGACGACGCTGATGCTGCAGCGGGTCGAGGCGCTGGAGGGCGAGCTGACCGGCCTGCTCGAGCACCTGCGGACCGCGGCCCACCGGGTCCAGGCCGACCTGACCCTGCTCCACGGCCAGGTGGCCGAGGTCGGCGGGCTCGACGCCCCGGCCGCGAGCCGTCCCGCGCCGGCCCCCGCCGCCCCGGCGCCCGCCGCGGCCACGCCGCCGCTCGGCGCCCCGCC
>NZ_JAWZSQ010000044.1:0-13018 GCF_034096925.1 Patulibacter defluvii | reverse complement strand
GGCGCTGGCGGCGCGGCGGGCCGTGCGGCGCAGCGTCGTCGCCTTGCGGGCGGCGCGGCGGATCGCCGCCTTCGACGCGCCCTTGCGCTTGGCGATCCGGCGGGCGGCGGTGCGGGCGCTGCGGGCCTTGCGCGCGGCGCGCTTGGCCGCGGCGGCGGTCCGGATCGCGGCCGCCTGCTGCTCGGCGGTCGGCTCGTGGAGGGTCGGCGTGGTCGGCTGGCCGTCCTTCCCGACCGGCAGCCCGTAGGCCTTGCAGGCGGCGGTCAGCTGGTTCGCCTGGTCGCTCCGCTTCTGGATCCAGGCCGTGGCCGGCGCGGCGGCGGCGACCACCTCGCGCGCGTACTGCCCGCTCTGCAGGTACTCGGTCTTCGACGCCGGGGCCGTCTCGCGCGCGCCGGCGGGAGCGGCTGACGCGGCCACCGGGGCGACCAGCGCGAGCGTCGTCGCCGTGGCGAGCGGCAGGGTTCGCAGTCCTCGCATGGCCCCATCCTGACGGATCGAGGTGGACAACAGGTTGCCTGTCTGTTCACGCGACGGTCGGGCCCGCCGGATTGGCTAGGGTGGAGGTCCGACAACCATCCGGGGGGTCCCAGGCAGGGGCTGAGATAGCGCTGGCGCCGCGCTGACCCGACGACCTGATCCGGTTCATACCGGCGGAGGGAGCATCATGGAACGGCACGTCTTCCCGGAGGACGGCACCCCGCGCACGCAGCTGCGGGCGGCCCGCGAGGGGACGATCACGCCGGAGGCGGCGCGGGTGGCGGAGCGCGAGTCGCTCAGCCCGGAGACGGTCCGCGCCGAGGTCGCGCGGGGCCGGATGGTGATCCCGGCCAACCTCCACCACGCCGCCCTCGACCCGATGGCGATCGGCCTCCGGGCGCGGGTCAAGATCAACGCCAACATCGGCTCCAGCCCGACCACCTCGTCGCTCGACGAGGAGGTCGAGAAGCTGCACCTGTCGCAGCGCTGGGGGGTGGACACGGTGATGGACCTCTCGACCGGCAAGCGGATCCGCGAGACCCGCGAGGCGATCGTCGGCGTCGCGACCGTGCCGATCGGGACGGTCCCGATCTACGAGGCGCTGGAGCGGGTCAAGAGGCCGGAGCAGCTGACGGCGGAGATCCTGCTCGACGTGATCGGCGCCCAGGCCGAGCAGGGCGTCGACTACATGACGATCCACGCCGGCGTGCTGCTGGGCCACCTGGCGCTCTGCCAGCACCGCACGACCGGGATCGTCTCGCGCGGGGGCGGGCTGCTGGCGCGCTGGATGGTCCACCACGAGCGCGAGAACCCGCTCTACGAGGCGTTCGACGAGGTGCTGGCGATCTGCGCCCGCCACGACGTCACGATCTCGCTCGGCGACGGGCTGCGGCCGGGCTCGATCGCCGACGCCTCCGACGCCGCCCAGTTCGCCGAGCTCGACACCCTCGGCGAGCTGGTCGGCCGCTGCTGGGACGCCGGCGTCCAGTGCATGGTCGAGGGCCCCGGCCACGTGCCGCTCCACCAGCTGCAGGAGAACGTCGAGCGCCAGCAGCGGGTCTGCCGCGAGGCGCCGTTCTACACGCTCGGGCCGCTGGTGACCGACGTCGCGCCCGGCTACGACCACATCACCAGCGCGATCGGCGCCGCGGTCGTGGGCTGGCACGGGACCTCGATGCTCTGCTACGTCACCCCCAAGGAGCACCTGGGGCTGCCCGACGCCGAGGACGTCAAGCAGGGCCTGATCGCCTACCGGATCGCCGCCCACGCGGCCGACCTGGCCCGCGGCGGGTCGCACGGGGCGCGCGCCGCCCGCTGGGACCGCGAGCTGTCGCGGGCGCGGTTCGACTTCGACTGGAACCGCCAGTTCGCGCTCGCCGTCGACCCCGACACCGCCCGCGAGATGCACGACGCGACGCTGGCCGACGACTACTTCAAGACCGCCGAGTTCTGCTCGATGTGCGGCCCGAAGTACTGCCCGATGCACAACTTCCGGGACGTCGACTGGGAGCGGCTGAAGCAGCTCGGCGGCGACCGCGCCCGCCAGGTCGCCGGCGCCCCCGGCGACTGAGACCGGCCGCGAACGACGGACGGCCCCGGATCCTCCCTGCGCGAGGAGGACCCGGGGCCGTCGGTCGAGCGGCGACGACGATCAGTCGTCGGTGCGCGAGGCGCCCAGCCAGGTCGGGTGGGTGGCGACGCGGCAGTGCTCGACGCCCTCGGCGTCGACGTGGTCCGGCGCGTGGCCGGCGTCGAGGAACGCGTCCTCGATCGCGCCGGCCCGCAGGGCCAGCATCGCGCGGATCCGCTCGTCGCGGTCCTTCATCGACATCACGGGGTGCAGGGTGCGGTGGGACATCGAGGCCTCCGGTGCGCCGGGGGACGGGGGTGCCGACCGCTGGGGAAGGCCGGTTCCCGACGCCGTCCTCGACGCTACGCCGGTGCGGCCGCGATGCCCAGCCCGCGGCGGCGCCCCGCCCACCGGTCGGGGGGTGGCGGGGACCCGGGTGCGCGGGCACCGGAGGGCGCGAGGGCGTACAGTCCGAGGACCCGCCTTCGCTGGGGCGGGGCGATCAGCAGCGACGAGGAGCAAGCGCGGTGCCGCAGGCGGACGTCATCTGGAAGAACGGCGAGCTCGTCCCGTGGGACGAGGCGAAGGTGCACGTGCTGACGCACGCGCTGCACTACGGGACCGGGGTCTTCGAGGGCGTCCGCTGCTACGACACCGAGATCGGGCCGGCGATCTTCCGCCACCCCGAGCACGTCGACCGGCTGTTCAAGTCGGCCGAGCTCTACTACATGCCGATCCCGTACAGCCCGGAGCAGCTGCGCCAGGCGACGCTCGACACGGTCGCGGCCAACGGCCTCCGCTCCTGCTACATCCGGCCGATCGTCTTCCGCGGCGAGGGCCCGATGGGGCTCAACCCGCTCGACTCGCCGGTCGACGTCGTGATCGCCTGCTGGGAGTGGGGCGCCTACCTCGGCGACGAGGGCAAGGCCAAGGGCGTCCGCGCGAAGGTCTCCTCCTGGCGCCGGCTCTCGCCCTCGGGCCTGATCCCGCACGCGAAGGCGACCGGCCAGTACCTGAACTCGGTGCTGGCGAAGATCGAGGTGACGAAGGCCGGCTACGACGAGGCGATCCTGCTCGACGACGCCGGCGTCGTCTGCGAAGGCTCGGGCGAGAACCTCTTCGTCGTCCGCGAGGGCCGGATCTACACCCCGCCGCAGACCGCCTCGATCCTCGACGGCATCAACCGCCGCTCGGTGATCGAGATCGCCCGCGACCTCGGCTACGAGCTGGTCGAGCGCGACCTGGCCCGGGCCGAGCTGTACCTGGCCGACGAGATCTTCTGCACCGGCACCGCCGCCGAGCTGACCCCGATCCGCGAGGTCGACGACCACGCCGTCGGCAGCGGCGAGCCGGGGCCGATCACGCGCGAGGTCCAGCGGGTCTTCGAGGACGCGCTGCACGGTCGCGACGAGCGCTACCGGCGCTGGCTCGACCCGGTCCCGGTCCGCGAGGCGGCGCAGCCGTCGTGAACGGACGGGCCGACATCGGCCGCCGGGCGATCCGGCGAATTCCGTAGGGCAACCGGGCCGGCACGGCCTGGTCGCCCGTGCCCACCGACGCGACCCCGCAGCCGGCAGCCGCCGGCGCGGTCGGTCGCAGCGTCCGATGTCCGCCCGAACCCCCACGACCGCCACCGATGACCTCCACCGTTCCCACCCGGCCCTTCGAGCTCTACGACGCCACGCTCCGCGACGGCATGCAGGGCGAGGGCATGTCGCTCTCCGCCGAGGAGAAGCTGCGGGTCGCCAAGAAGCTCGACGAGCTCGGCGTCCACCTGATCGAGGCCGGCTTCCCGGCCTCCAACCCCAAGGAGCAGGAGCTGTTCGCCCTGCTCGCCCGGGAGACCTGGGTCAACACGACGATCGCCGCCTTCGGCATGACCCGGCGCCGCGACCTCCGCGCCGACCAGGACCCGGCGCTGCGGATCCTCGCCGACTGCTTCTGCGACGTCACCACGATCGTCGGCAAGACCTGGAGCCTGCACCTGGAGAAGGTCGTCCGCGTCGACCCGGCCGAGAACCTGCGGCTGATCGCCGACTCGGTCGCCTTCCTCGTCGGCGAGGGCAAGCGGGTCGTCTACGACGCCGAGCACTTCTTCGACGCCTGGCGCGCCGACCGCGAGTACGCCCACCGCTGCCTGCGGGCCGCGGTCGAGGCCGGCGCCGACACGATCACCCTCTGCGACACCAATGGCTCGTCGCTGCCGATGCAGGTCCACGAGGCGGTGCGGGCGGTCGTCGACGAGCTCGGCGCCCACGCCCGGATCGGGATCCACGCCCACGACGACGCCGGCTGCGGGGTGGCGAACTCGCTGCTCGCCGTCCAGGCCGGCGCGACCCACGTCCAGGGCACGACCAACGGGATCGGCGAGCGGACCGGCAACGCCAACCTGACGACGATCACCGCCGACCTCGAGCTGAAGATGGGCATCCGCTCGCTGCCCGAGGGCGGGCTGGCGAAGCTGACCGCGACCGCCCACTTCGTCGACGAGCTGCTGAACCGCCAGCCGCGGCCGACCCAGCCCTACGTCGGCCGCAACGCCTTCGCCCACAAGGGCGGGCTGCACGTCGCCGGGATCCGGGCCGACGCGTCGACCTTCGAGCACGTCGATCCGGCGACGGTCGGCAACGCCCGCGAGGTCCTGATCTCGGAGCTGGCCGGCAAGGGCACCGTGGTCGAGAAGGCCGAGGCGGCTGGGCTGACGGTGACCGACGAGCAGGCGGTCCGGATCATCGACCGGGTCAAGGAGCTGGAGCACCGCGGCTACCAGTTCGAGGCCGCCGACGGCAGCTTCGAGCTGCTGCTGCGGCGCGAGACCGGCGCCTACGAGCCGCTCTTCACGCTCGAGAGCTGGCGGGTGATCGTCGAGCAGCGGGCCGGCGGCCAGGTCGAGACCGAGGCCACGATCAAGATCTGGATCGGCGACGAACGGTTCGTCCGCACCGCCGAAGGCAACGGCCCGGTCCACGCCCTCGACCGCGCGCTGCGGAGCGCGATCGGCCAGGTCCACCCGCACCTCTCCGACATCGAGCTGGTCAACTTCAAGGTCCGGATCCTCGACGAGACGAAGGGCACCGGCGCGGTCACCCGGGTCCTGATCGACGCCAGCGACGGTGCCGCCACCTGGGGCTCGATCGGCGTCGGCGAGAACCTGATCGGGGCCTCGTGGGAGGCGCTGGTCGAGTCGCTGGCCTGGGCCGAGCAGCCGGGCCGGCGGGCGGCGGCGATCGCGGAGGCCGACCGGGCGTGAGCGCCGAGGAGCGGATCCCGCTGGCCCAGCCGGTGATCGGCGAGGCCGAGGAGCAGGCGGTGCTCGAGGTGCTGCGCTCGGGCCAGCTGTCGCTCGGCCCGCGGCTGGGCGAGTTCGAGCGCCGCTTCGCCGACCGGGTCGGCGCCACCCACGCGGCGGCGGTCTCCTCGGGGACCGCCGGGCTGCACCTGGCGCTGCGGGCGGTCGCGGACGACCTCGACGGCCGCGAGGTCGTGACCTCGCCGTTCTCGTTCATCGCCTCGTCGAACGCCGGCCTCTTCGAGCGCGCGACGCCGGTCTTCGTCGACGTCGACCCGGTGACGCTGAACGTGCCGGCGGCGGCGGTCGCGGCGGCGGTCGGCGAGCGGACGGCGGCGCTGCTGCCGGTCCACATCTTCGGCGTGCCGGCGCCGACCCCGCAGCTGGAGGGCCTCGGCGTGCCGATCGTCGAGGACGCCTGCGAGGCGCTCGGCGCGGTCCATCCCGACGGCGTCCCGGTCGGTGGCCGCGGCCACCCGGCGGTCTTCGCCTTCTACGCCAACAAGCAGCTGACCACCGGCGAGGGCGGGATGGTCACCGTCGGCGATCCGGCGATCAAGGACCGGATCGACAGCGAGCGCAACCAGGGCCGGGCACCGGGGATGGCGTGGCTCGACCACGACCGGCTGGGCTTCAACTACCGGCTCTCCGACATCCAGTGCGCGCTCGGGATCGCCCAGCTCGGGCGGCTCGACGAGATGCTCGCCGCCCGCGAGCGGATCGCGGCCGCCTACGGCGAGCGGCTGGCCGAGCTGGCGGCCCGCACCGGGCTCGAGCTGCCGCCGAGCGACGCCGACCTGGCCGGCACCGACGTCGCCGGCGCCCGCCGCTCGTGGTTCGTCTACGTCGTGCGGCTGCCGCGCGGCGTCGACCGCGACGCGACGATCACCGCCCTCGGCGAGCGCGGCGTCCAGACCCGCGACTACCTGCCGGCGATCCACCTCTTCTCCTTCTACCGCGAGCGGTTCGGGTTCCGGCGCGGCCAGTTCCCGGTCGCCGAGGACGCCGCCGCCCGCGGCCTGGCGCTGCCCTTCTTCCCGGCGATGAGCGAGCGGCAGGTCGAGCGGGTCGTGGCCGAGCTGACCGCGGTGTTGACCGGCGACCGGCCGCCCGCGGACTAGCGGCGGGCGGGGACGGGCGCGCGCCCGGCGGCCGTCGTCGGCGGCCGCCGCCGGACCACCGCGGCGACCGCGGCCAGCGTGATCGGCATCCCGACCAGGGTCAGCGGCGCGACCGGGTCGCCGAGCAGCGCCAGCGCCATCAGCGCGGTCACCGGCGGCACCGTCAACAGCGTCGCCGAGACGACGCTCAGCGGCAGCCGCTGCAGCAGCAGCGCCTGCAGCACCATCGCCCCGACGGTCCCGGCCCAGGCCAGCCACAGCACGCACTCGACGAACTGCGGGCCGAGCGTCACGTGGGTCTGGCCGCTGAGCAGGGCGACCGGGCCGAGCACCGCCGCGCCGACCAGCGACTGGACCGCGACGGCGATCCGCGGGTCGACGTCGCCGCCCCAGCGCTTCTGCAGCAGCGAGCCGCCGGCCAGCCCGAGCATCGCCACCAGCACCAGCGCGACCCCGGCCCCGACGCGGGCGTCGCCGAGGCTCGGCGCGAGCGAGACGGCGACCCCGAGCAGCCCGGCGGCGAGCGCGGCCCAGGTCGCGGGCCGCGGCTGCTCCATCGCCAGCGCGCCGGCGGCGGCGGTCGTCACCAGCGGGGTCAGGCCGAGCATCACCAGCGCCATCAGCGCCGGGTGCACGCCCAGCCGCAGGGCGCTGTAGCCGAAGCCGAACTGGACCGCCTGCAGCAGCAGCCCGATCGTCACCAGCCGCCGGTAGGGCGCCCGCCGCCAGCCCGGCACCCGCAGCGCCAGCGGCACGATCACCAGCGACGCCAGCAGGAACCGGACGACGAGCAGCGCCAGCGGGTCGGCGACCGCGACGCCGAGCGCGCCGACCACGTAGCCGGAGGCCCACAGCAGGACGAAGGCGAGCAGGAGCAGGAGCGCGGCCACGGCAACGATCGTGGCGCCGCCCGGGGTCGCGGCCGATCGCGTCTCGGCCGTGATCGATCACGATCCGTGATCGGTCGTGGCAGCGGAGCCGGCGCTCTGCCACGCTGGGCGGGTGGACCTGGACCTCGCGCACGTCCGCTCGTTCCTGGCGGTGGTCGACTACGGCGGCTACCACCGCGCCGCCGAGGCGCTGCACCTGAGCCAGCCGGCGGTCAGCCAGCACGTCCGCCGGCTGGAGGCCCAGCTCGGTCCCGCCGGCGGGCCGCTGTTCGCGCGCCAGGGCCGCGGGGTGGTGCCGACCGGCCGCGGGTTGGCGGTCGCCGACGAGCTGCGGGCGGTCGTCCGCGCCCACGACGTCGCCGTCCGGCGGCTGACCGACGGCGACGCCGACCGCCGGCCGTTCGTGGTCGGGGTCGTCGAGCACGTCGTCGATCCGTGGCTGCCGGCGATCGTCGCCGACCTCCGGCGAACGCTCGGCCGCGACGTGCAGCTGCGGGTCGACCGCTCGTTCCGGCTCAAGCGGCGGCTCGACGAGGGGGCGATCGACGCGGCGATCCTGCTCGACCCGAGCGGCGCGCCGCGGCCGCTGGCGGTGGCCACGGTCGACCTCCGCTGGTACGCCGCGGCCAGCGTCCGCCCCGGCGCCAGCCCGGCCGAGGATCCGCCGTCGGGGCGGCCGCTCGAGCTGGTCGCCTACGACGCGCCGTGCCTGATCCGCGAGCTGGCGATCGAGCAGGTGACGGCGCTCGGCTGCGAGCCCCGGATCACCGCCGAGAGCCCGATCATGAGCGGCGTCCACACCGCCGTCCGGGCCGGGCTCGGGGTCGCGCTGCTGGCCGCCGGCGGCGACGGGCTGCGACCGATCGAGCGCGGACCGCTGGCCGTGCCGATCGCCACCGAGCTGTGGCTGGTGGGCGACGCCGACGGCGTGGTCCGGAGCGCCGTCCGGCGGGCCTTGCGCGACGAGGTCGCGGCCGTCCGCCGCCGCGGCGCCGCCCGCGCGGCCTAGCCGGCGGGCGGCCACCTAGACTTGGCCCCGATGTCACGCTTCGCTGAGCCGCAGGATCCCGTCTTCCGGGCGATGAACACGTCGCTCGGGTTCGACCGCCGGCTCTGGCGCCAGGACATCCGCGGCTCGCGCGCGCACGCGACGATGCTGGCCGCGCAGGGGATCATCGGCGACGACGACCTGGCGGCGATCCTGCGCGGGTTCGAGCAGATCGAGAGCGAGCTGGAGCAGGGCACGTTCCCGTTCGAGCCGAACGACGAGGACATCCACATGGCGGTCGAGCGCCGCCTGACCGAGCTGGTCGGCGATCCCGGCGCCCGGCTCCACACCGCCCGGTCGCGCAACGACCAGGTGGCGACCGACGTCGCGCTGTGGGTGGGGGAGGCCAGCGAGCGCGCGGTCGCCGCGATCGAGACCCTGATGCGGGCCCTGATCGACGTCGCCGAGGCCCACCGCGACTGGCCGATGCCGGCCTACACGCATCTCCAGCGGGCGCAGCCGGTCTACCTGGCCCACCACCTGCTGGCCTACGTCTGGATGCTGGAGCGCGATCGCGCCCGCTTCCGCTTCGCCGGCGAGCAGGCGCTGCGGCGGATGCCGCTCGGCGCCGGCGCCCTGGCCGGCGTCAACTTCGCCACCGACCGGACGATGACCGCGGCCGCGCTCGGCTTCGGCGAGCCGGCGCCGAACTCGATCGACGCCGTCTCCAACCGCGACTTCGTCCTCGACTACCTGAACGCCGCCGCCACCTGCGCGACCCACCTGTCGCGGCTGGGGCAGGAGATCGTCCAGTGGGCGAGCGAGGAGTTCGGCTTCCTGACGCTGCCGGACGCCTGGTCGTCGGGCAGCTCGCTGATGCCGCAGAAGAAGAACCCCGACTGCGCCGAGCTGCTGCGGGCCAAGGCCCCCCGGATCGTCGGCCACCTGCAGGCGCTGCACGGCGTGATCCACGCCCTGCCGCTGACCTACAACAAGGACCTGCAGGAGGACAAGGAGCACCTGTTCGACGCCGCCGACACGATCGAGCAGGCGCTGGCCGCGGCGGCGGGGATGATCGCCGGTGGCACGTTCCGCAAGGACCGGATGGCCGCGGCCGCCGCCGACGAGCTGCTGGCCGCGACCGACCTGGCCGACGCGCTGGTCCAGCGCGGGGTCCCGTTCCGCCAGTGCCACGCGATCGTCGGCGGGCTGGTCCGCGAGGCGGTCGACTCCGGCCGCGCGCTGTCGCAGCTGTCCGACGACGAGCTGACGGCCCAGAGCGAGCACCTGGGTCCGTGGATCCGCGAGCTGCTGGAGCCGCTGTCGCTGCTGGAGCGCAAGCAGAGCCAGGGCGGCACCGCGTCGGCGCGGGTCGCCGAGCAGCTCGACCTGGCGCGGGCGCTGCTCGCCGGGTGACGGTGGCGCCGGCCCCCGACCCCGACCCCGACCCCGACCGGGACCCGGCGGACGGGGCCTGGATCGCGCCGCCGCCGCTGCCCCACGGCTTCTACGCGCGGCCGGTGGTCGAGGTCGCGCGCGACCTGCTCGGCTGCGTGCTGGTCCACGGCGAGACGGCCGGCCGGATCGTCGAGACCGAGGCCTACCACGAGACCGAGCCGGCCTGCCACGGCTACGGCACCCCGCCGCGGCCGACGCCGCGGACCGAGGTCCTGTTCGGCCCGCCGGGCTACGCCTACGTCTACCGCTCCTACGGCATCCACGCGATGATCAACGCGGTCTGCGAGCCCGAGGGCACGGCGGCCGCGGTCCTGATCCGCGCGGTCGAGCCGCTGGCCGGGATCGAGCGGATGCGCGAGCGGCGCCCGGGTCGTCCCGAGCGCGAGCTGGTCGCCGGGCCGGGTCGGCTGACGGTCGCGCTCGCGATCACGCTGGGGATGGACGGCGCCGACCTGGCCTCGGGCGTGGTCCGGATCCTCGCGCCGCCGCCGGGAGCGCGGCCGGTGTCGCTGGTCGACGGCCCGCGGATCGGGATCACCAAGGCGGTCGACCTGCCGTGGCGGTTCGCCGACGCCTCGAGCCCCGACGTCTCGCGGCCGTGGCCACCGGCGATGCGCCGCGCGTCCGTCGGGCGCCGCCGCTGAGGCACGCCGCGGCCCGCCCCGCTGAGGGCGGCATCGCTCGGCCTCAGCGGGGCCGGCCTGGCGCGCCGAGCGCCCAGCCGAAACCGCCGCCGCTCAGCCGAGCGGGACGGCGCCGCTGCCGGTCCCGGAGCCCGATCCGGTCCCCGACCCCGACCCCGACCCCGACCCGCTGCCCGATCCGGAACCGGAACCGGACCCCGACCCCGACCCCGACCCGCTGCCGCCGGGCTGCGGGTTGACGGGCGGAGGCCCGGTGGTCGTGTTGCCGCCCCCGCCGTTGCCGGTCCCGCCGCCACCGCCGCCGTTGCCCTCGCCGGCGGCGTCGCCGGCGCCGGTGGTCCCGTCGCCGGTCGTGGCGCCGCCGGACTCGCCGTCGGTCCCGGAGCCCGAGCCGGAGCCGACGTCGGGCAGGTCGCTGGTGCCGTCGCCGACGGGCACGTCGTTGCCGGTCGGCTCGGGCTGGTTCTTCGGCGCGCGCTCGGTCAGGATCGCCTCGGCCTCGCCGACGAAGGTGCCCCAGATCGCGGCCGGGTAGGTGCCGCCCTCGACCGGCTCGCCGTTGTACTCGGTCTGCATCGGCTTGCCGGAGTTCGGGTAGCCGACCCAGACCGCGACCGTCAGCCGCTTGCTGAAGCCGACGAACCAGGCGTCGATGTTGTCCGAGGTGGTGCCGGTCTTGCCGGCGGCGAACCCGCCGTAGGCCGCGCGCTTGCCGGTGCCGGTGGTGACGACGGTGCGCATGATCTGCGTCGTGGTGTCGGCGACCTGCGGCGACATCACGCGGATCTTGCGCGGCCGGTTGCGGGTCACCTTGTCGCCGTCGACGACCTCGGTGATCCCGACCGGACCGCCGTGCGGCGCGCCGAGGGTGCCGTTGACCCGCACGCCGCGGGTGGCGAACGTCTCGTAGGCGTGGGCCATGTCGAGCACGGTGACGCCGCGGCGCGGGGCGCCCAGCGTCAGCGCGGCGTTCGAGGAGACCGGCGAGCGGACGCCCATCCGCCGGATCAGCTTCGCGATCCGCTTGGTCCCGACCTTCAGGCCGACCTCGGCGTAGACCGCGTTGTCGGAGAAGGTCAGCGCCCGCGCCAGGCTCGTCGACCCGGAGTAGGCGTTGTGGTCGTTGGTGACCCGGAAGACCTCGCGGTTGCCGGCGTGGTCGCGGACGTGGAAGGTCTTCTTGCCCGAGGTCCAGGTGGAGTTCGGCGAGATCCCCTGGCGCAGCGCCTGGGCCAGGGTGAAGGGCTTGAAGGCCGAGCCCGGCTGCCGCTCGCCGTGGGTGGCCAGGTTGAACGGGGCCTGGCGGAAGTTGCGGCCGCCGATCATCGCCCGCACCTCGCCGGTCCGGTTGTCGATCGCGACCAGCGAGGCCTGCGGCCCGTCCGGCGAGCCCAGGTACATGTTGACCGCGCGCTGGGCGGCGGCCTGGAGCGGCTGGTCGAGCGTCGTCTTGACCTTCAGCCCGCCCTCGTAGGTCTTCTGGGCGCCGTAGCGCTCGACCAGCTGGCCGCTGATCCAGGAGGCGAAGTAGGGGTTCTTGGAGTCGAGCGACGGCGGCTCGACCTGGTCCTTCGGCGGCAGCGGCTCGACCCGCGAGGTCTCGTACTCCGCCCGGTCGATCATCCCCTGCTGCATCATCTTCAGCAGCACGGTGTTGCGGCGGCGGAGCGCGGCGCCGGCGTCGACGTTCGGGTCGAAGCGCGACGGCGAGGCGATGATCGCGGTCAGCAGCGCGGCCTCGGCCGGGCGCAGCTCCTTCGCGCACGGCCGGTTGGCGGTCCGCCCGCAGCCCTCGTGGTCGGGGCTGCGGCCGAAGTAGGTCCGGGCCGCCGACTCGACGCCGTAGGCGCCGTTGCCGAAGTAGACCCGGTTGAGGTACATCGTGAGGATCTTGCTCTTGGTCCACTTGCGGGTCATGTGGTACGCAAGAGCGGCCTCGCGGAGCTTCTGGAAGACCGTCCGCTTGTTCTCCGCCTCGAGCGCCATCTTCACCAGCTGCTGGGTGATGGTCGAGGCGCCCTGGACCGCGCCGCCGCTGAGGATGTCCTGGACCGCCGCGCGGGCGATGCCGCGGATGTCGACGCCGCTGTTCTCGAGGAACCGCTCGTCCTCCATCGCGATCACGGCGTCCTTCATGGTCGGCGAGATCTGGTTCGCCGTCAGGACGTAGCGCGCGTTCGAGCCGGCCAGGACGCCGATCTGCTTGCCGCTGCGGTCGAGCAGGACCGAGTTGCGGGCCGACCGGAACTCCTTCGCCGAGTCGAGGTCGGGGAGGTCGCTGGCGACCGCCATCATCATCCCGAAGATCGTCGAGACGATCGCGAGCGCGGCGACCGGGATCAGCAGGCCGAGCAGCCGCAGCCACCGGAAGCGCAGCTTCGGCCGTGGACCGCGACCGCCGGGACCGCCCGGGCCGCCGCCGGTGGTGGGCTCGTCGACGTCGATCGGCGGCAGGCCGGCCCCGCCGTGGTCGGCGGTCGGCGGCGCGGGAGCCGGGGCGGCGGGCGCGGCGGCGAAGGCGGCCGTCGGCAGATCGGCCGGGGCGGCGCTCGGACGGGGGCGCGGCGGGGCGGCGGCG
>NZ_JAWZSQ010000043.1:0-16399 GCF_034096925.1 Patulibacter defluvii | reverse complement strand
GCCAGCGCCGCCCGGGCCGCGGCGGCCGCCGCCGCACCGCCCGCGGTCGCCCGCCCCGCCGGCTCCGCCTGCCGGGCGCTCGGCCCGCTGGCGGTGGTCTTCGACATCGACGAGACGCTGCTGTCGAACTACATCGGCGTCCCCGGCTCCGACCCCGAGACCGGCTCGGTCGGCCAGTTCCCCGGCGCCCTCAGCGGCACCGGCACCCGGATGCCGGGCGTCTCGGACGCCTACGTGGCGGCCCAGAAGCGCGGGATGGCGATCTTCCTGATCACCGCCCGCCCGGTCATCGTCCCCGGCCTCCGCGAGACGACCGCCCGCAACCTCGAGGCGGTCGGCTACCGCGGCTGGGCCGGGCTCTCGTTCAAGGAGAACCCGTTCGGCAGCTCGGCGACCTACAAGACCGCCGAGCGGGCCGCGATCGAGGACCGCGGCTACCGGATCGTCGCCAACGTCGGCGACCAGGAGAGCGACCTGGTCGGCGGCCACAGCGAGAAGACCTTCAAGCTGCCGAACCCCTTCTACACGGGCTGATCCGGCGAGGCCCGTCCGGCGGAGCGACCGCCGGACGGGGGCCGCCGGCCGCTCAGCCGATCCGGCGGCGGACGGCGGCCAGCGCGTCGGCGGTGGTGGCGTCGCCGCCGAGGTCCTTCGTCCGCAGCCCGTCGCCGAGGGCGCCGTCGACCGCGGACTCGATCGCCGTCGCCTCGGCCTCGAGCCCGAGTCCGTGGCGGAGCATCATCGCGGCCGAGAGGAAGGTCGCCAGCGGGTTGGCGATCCCCTGGCCGGCGATGTCCGGCGCCGAGCCGTGGACCGGCTCGAAGACGCCCGGAGACTCGATCCCCCCCGCCCCACCGACCGACGCCGAGGGCAGCATCCCGAGCGAGCCGGAGAGCATCGCCGCGGCGTCGGAGAGGATGTCGCCGAAGAGGTTCTCGGTCACGATCACGTCGAACTGGGTCGGCCGCGCGATCAGCTCCATCGCGCACGAGTCGACCAGCTGGTCGGCCAGCTCGACGTCGGCGTAGTCGGCGGCGTGGACCTCGTGCACGACCTGCCGCCACTGGCGCGAGGTCTCCAGCACGTTCGCCTTGTCGACCGAGTGGACGAGGTTGCGGCGGCGCTTGGCGGCGTCGAAGGCGACCCGCGCGATCCGGTCGACCTCGGCCACGGTGTAGTGGCAGAGGTCGGAGGCGTCCGTGTCGGTGCGGGTCTTCTCACCGAAGTAGATCCCGCCGGTCAGCTCGCGGACGACCAGCAGGTCGGTGCCGTCGAGCACCTCGCGCTTCAGCGCCGAGGCGTCGTAGAGCGCCGGCACCGGCCGCACCGGCCGCAGGTTGGCGTACAGCCCCAGCTCCTTGCGGAGGCCGAGCAGGCCCTGCTCCGGCCGCGGCTTCGACGGGTCGGTGGTGTCCCACTTCGGCCCGCCGACGGCCGCCAGCAGGACGGCGTCGGAGGCGCGGCAGGCGGCCAGCGTCTCGTCGGTCAGCGCGGTCCCGTGGGCGTCGATCGAGGCCCCGCCGAACGGGTGCTCGGAGAACGCGAAGTCCCCCAGCTCGTTCAGCAGCTCGAGGGTCGGCGCGGTGATCTCGGGGCCGATCCCGTCGCCGGGGAGGACTGCGATCTGGTGGGCCATGGGGATACGTGTCTCGCTCTGGGTCGTGGTCAGTCGCGGCGCAGGCGGGCGGCGATCCGGTCGGGGCTCTCGCCCGTCCCGGTCGCGGCCCCGGCGCGGGTCGCGCTCAGGTTCAGCCGCTCGTAGTGGATCGTGATCGGCGCGCCGTCGGCGGGCGTCAGCTCGGCGAGCACGGCCTGCACGAAGTCGTCGTGGACCTCGCCCGGCAGCCGGTCGAGGTGAGCGCCGAGGACGACGGCGTGGAGGAACGAGTAGGGATCGTCCGGGGTCACGTCGCGCGGCTCCAGCCCGCAGCGGACGTCGACGAAGCCGGCGGCCCGCAGCCGCTCCGCGGTCTCCTCCGGGCCGGCGAAGTTCCAGGGGCCGTCCCAGCCGGCGAAGGCGGTCGCCCACGGCTCGTGCTCGCGCAGGCGCTCGATCGCGGCCTCGACGTCGGCGACGTTGCCGGCCCCGCCGCACTGGGCCTCGAGCCGGCCGCCGGGCCGCAGCACCCTGGCCAGGCGCGAGAACAGCAGCGGGTGGTCGGCGATCCAGTGGAAGGTCGCCGACGAGACGACCGCGTCGACCGGCTCCGGCAGCGCCAGCTCGGTCAGGTCCTGGACGTGCAGCTCGACCGTCGGCGGCAGCAGCTTCTGGGCCTGCTCGATCATCGCCGGCGAGCCGTCGACGCCGATCACGCGGCCGCGCGGCAGCCGCTCGACCAGCTGGGCGGTGACCTTGCCGCTGCCGCAGCCGGCGTCGAGCACGGTCTCGTCGCCCTGCAGGTCGAGCCGCGCGAGGACGTCGGCGCCCCAGCCGGCGTGGGGCTGCGAGACCCGGTGGTAGGTCCCGGCCTCCCAGTCGCGCGGGGCGCTCATGCCGCCGCCTCCAGCGCGACCGCGTCCCGCCAGCCGGCGTAGACCGCGAACCGCCACTGCTTGAAGACGCAGTCGGCCTCGGCGAAGCCGGCCTCGCGCAGCCAGCGGACCTGGTCCTCGACCGACGCCGGCCGGTCGAGCGCCATCCGCGCGTCGGCGTCGGCCCGCTGCGCCGGGGTGATCCCGGCGGCGGCGATCTGGGCGCCCCAGCGGGCGACGTTGAGCGCGTCGGTGGCCGCGGTCGGACCGGCGACCTGCTCGGCGTTGACGAAGACCCCGCTCGGCCGCAGCCGGGCGTGGGCACGGGCGAACAACGCCCGCTTGCCGGCGTCGTCCAGGTGGTGGATGGCCAGCGACGAGACGATCACGTCGTAGTTGCCGGCCGGCCACTCGTCCTCCATGCTGGCGACGACGAACCGCGCCCGCGCGCCGAGGCCGGCCAGCCGCTCGCGCGCCTGGTCCAGCATCCCGGGCGCCTCGTCCAGCAGCACCAGCTCGGCCTCCGGCAGCGCGTCGGCGACCGCCGCGGCAAGCAGGCCGGTGCCCGCACCCAGGTCGAGGACCCGGACGGGGCCGCGCCGGCCCAGCGTCGCCACCTCGACCGCCGTTCCGTAGAACGCGTCGAAGGGCGGGATCAGCTGGCGGCGCTGGGCGTCGTAGCCGGTCGACCAGCGGTCGTACCAGCCGGCGGCGGGCGCGCTCATCGGGGCCTCCTAGCCGACGGGCGTCGTGGCGATCGGGTCCTCGGCCGGGAGCGACAGCGAGCTGGGGCCCGACCAGGCGCGCTCGGCCTGCCGCGCCTCGTAGGCGTCGATCTGCTCGCCCTTGGCCAGGGTCAGGCTGATGTCGTCGAGGCCGTTCAGCAGCCGGTGCTTCGTCTCCGGGTCGATCTCGAACGGGAACGTCTCGCCGCCCGCCTCGACCGTCTGGGCCTCGAGGTCGATCCGGGCCTCGCCGGCGGCGGCGACCTTGCGGACCTGGTCCTCCGGCAGCTGCACCGGCAGCAGCCCGATCTTGGTCGAGTTGGAGTAGAAGATGTCGGCCAGCGAGGTCGCGATCACGGCCTTGAAGCCGGCGTCCTCCAGCGCCCACGGCGCGTGCTCGCGGCTGGAGCCGGAGCCGAAGTTGGCGCCGCTGGTCAGGATCGGGTTGCCGATCTCGACGTTCCAGTCGGGCGCCTGCTTGGCGTCGTGGAACAGGAACTCGCCGAAGCCGGTCCGCTCGACCCGCTTCATGAAGCGGGCGGGGATGATCTGGTCGGTGTCGACGTCGTCGCGGTGCAGGTCGGAGACCTTGCCCTCGATGATCTTCACGGGGTCCATGGTGGTGCTCGTCCTCTCGAAGCTCGGGACCGGCGCCTAGACGGCGGCCGGCTCGCGGTCGTCGGCGCCTTGCCACTCGCGGATGTCCACGAAGCGGCCCTCGATCGCCGCGGCGGCGGCCATCTGCGGCGAGACCAGGTGCGTGCGCCCGCCCTTGCCCTGGCGGCCCTGGAAGTTGCGGTTCGACGTCGAGGCGCAGCGCTCGCCCGGCTGCAGGACGTCGGGGTTCATGCCCAGGCACATCGAGCAGCCGGCACCGCGCCAGTCGAAGCCGGCCTCGGTGAAGACCTTGTCGAGGCCCAGCTGCTCGGCGGCGATCTTGACCTGGACCGAGCCGGGAACGACCATCGCGTAGACGCCGTCGGCGACCTTGCGGCCCTGGATCACGTCGGCCGCGGCCTGCAGGTCGGCCAGCCGGCCGTTGGTGCAGGAGCCGAGGAAGACGCGGTCGATCTTGATCTCCTCGATCCGCTCGCCGCCCTCCAGGCCCATGTACTCCAGGGCCCGGCGGGTCTGCTCGCGCTCGGCCTCGTCGGCGATCGAGTCGACCGTCGGCACGGTGCCGTCGACGCCGACGACCATCCCCGGGGTGGTCCCCCAGGTGACCCGCGGCGACAGCTGGGTGACGTCGACGACGATCTCCTTGTCGAAGACCGCGCCCTCGTCGGTGTAGAGCTGCTTCCACTGCTCGACGGCGGCGTCCCAGGCGGCCCCGGTCGGCGCGGCCGGCTTGCCCTGGACGTAGTCGAAGGTCGTCTGGTCGGGAGCGATCATGCCCGCGCGGCCGCCGCCCTCGATCGTCATGTTGCAGATCGTCATCCGGCCCTCCATCGAGAGCTGCTCGACGGCCGGGCCGGCGAACTCGACGACGTAGCCGACGGCGCCGTCGACGCCCATCTGGCCGATCGCGCCGAGGATCATGTCCTTCGCGGTGACGCCGTAGGGCAGCTCGCCCTCGAACCGGATCCGCATCGACTTCGGCTTCTTCTGGACCAGCGTCTGGGTGGCCAGGACGTGCTCGACCTCGCTGGTGCCGATCCCGAAGGCGAGCGCCCCGAAGGCCCCGTGGGTGGCGGTGTGCGAGTCGCCGCAGACGATCGTCATGCCCGGCTGGGTCATCCCCTGCTCGGGGCCGACGACGTGGACGATGCCCTGGCGGTTGGAGCCGAGCGAGAAGACCGGCACGCCGAACTCGGCGCAGTTCCGCTCCAGCGTCTCGACCTGGGTGCGGGAGAGCGCGTCCTTGATCCGGGCCGCGACCGGGGTGCCGTCGGTCGGCACGTTGTGGTCGGCGGTGGCCAGGGTCTTGTCGGGACGGCGGACCGGGCGGCCGGCCAGTCGCAGCCCGTCGAAGGCCTGGGGGCTGGTGACCTCGTGGACCATGTGGAGGTCGATGTAGATCAGGGAGGCGGGGGTTCCGTCTCCCACCTCGTGGGCCTCCCAGATCTTGTCGAACAGCGTCTTGGGCATTCGTGCGCTCCGTGAGGGTGGAGAGAGGGTCGCGAGACGTCAGCTGCGGCGCAGGCCGGCGCTGACGACGGCCAGCAGGACCGCGTCCTCGGGACCGGGGTTGTCGAAGTGGTGGGGCAGGTCGGCGTCGAAGGTCACGCAGTCGCCCTCGGCGAGCGCGTGGTCGACGCCGTCGCAGTGGAGGACCAGCGCGCCGCGCTCGACGAGAGCGATCTCGCGGCTGCCGGGCTCGTGCATCGGCGGATCGCCGGCCTTGCCCGTGCGGGCGCCGGCTCGCAGCTCGTGGCGGGTCAGCTCGCTGCGCTGGCCGGGCAGCGGGGCGGTCAGGATCTCGACCACGTGGCCGCGCTTCGGGTCGCCGCCGCGACGGCGCTCGGCCCGGCGGACGATCGTGACCGAGCCGCCCTCGTCGAGCCGCAGCAGCTGGCTCAGGCGCAGGTCGAGCCCGGCGGCGATCCGGGCGGCGACCTGCAGCGTCGGCGAGGTCTCCCCCCGCTCGACCTGGCTCAGCGTCGTCGCCGAGACGCCGCAGCGCTCGGCGACGTCGCGCAGCGACAGGCCCATGTTCTCGCGCAGGGACCGGACCCGCGGACCGATCTCGATCCGCTCGGCGTCGGCCGGCATCGGGCTCGTGCTGGTCGCCGTGGTCGCCATCTGCCGTCGTACGGTATCACGTACAAGCGTACGGTCAAGCGGACGACGGAGGGAGGGGTGAACGTCGCACGCCTCCCCCGCCCCCCGCCGCCGTGCGACGTTCACCGACGCCCACGGGGGCCAACGTCGCACGCCCCGGGTGAGGGGCCCGGCGCGTGACGTTCGCCCCGCGCCTGCCGAGCGCCGCCCGGCCCGAGATGCGACGCGTCCACGGACGCCCCGCGCCGCCCCTAGACGGTGCCGTGCAGGAAGTACCAGACGAAGACCGCGGCGACCACGGCCAGCAGCGGGTGGACCTCGCGCCAGCGGCCGCGGAGGACGGCGATCAGGACGTAGAGCACCATCCCGGCGCCGATGCCGTTGGCGATCGAGAAGGTGAACGGCATCAGCGCGATCGTGGCGAAGGCCGGGAGCGCGACGCCGATGTCCTCCCAGTCGATGTTGGCCACGACGCTGATCATCAGCGCGCCGACGATCACCAGCGCCGGGGCGGTGGCGGCGGTCGGGATCACGCCGACCACCGGGGCGAAGAACATCGCCACCAGGAAGAGCGCGCCGGTGACGACGTTGGCCAGGCCGGTGCGGCCGCCCTGCTCGACGCCGGCCGAGCTCTCGATGTAGATCGTGTTCGACGAGGCCGAGGCCGCGCCGCCGGCCACCGCGCCGACCGACTCGACCAGCAGCACCCGGCTCATGCCCGGCAGCCGGCCCTGGTCGTCGGTCAGCTTGGCCCGGCGGCCGAGGGCCAGCGCCGTGCCCATCGCGTCGAAGAAGTTCGACATCAGCACGGTCACCACCAGCGCCACCGCCGCCCCGAAGCCGAGGGTGCTGAAGAAGTCGAACGAGAAGTCGCCCACGAGCCCGAAGTGGGGCGTGTCGGCGAGCTTGTCGGGCCGGACCGCGCCGGCGATCGGGGTCCCGTCGGCGAGCTTGTTGACGATCCCGGCGAAGAGCGTCGAGACGACGATCCCGATCAACAGCGCCCCCGGCACCCGCCGCGCCATCAGGACCGCGATCAGGACCAGGCCGATCAGGAAGACCGCGGTGTTCCAGGTCCCCAGGTCGCGGGTGATGGTGACCATCGGGTCGGCGCTCTCGGGCCGGATCACGATCCCCGCGTCCTTGAAGCCGATGAAGGCGATGAAGAGGCCGATGCCGGCGCCGATCGCCCGCTTCAAGGCGTCGGGGATCGCGTTCATCACCGCCTCGCGCAGCCCGACCAGGACCAGCACCAGCATCACGAGGCCCTCGACGACGATCACGCCCATCGCCTCGGACCAGCCGAGGCCCTCGCCGGCGACCAGCGTGTAGGCGACGAAGGCGTTGATGCCGAGGCCGGCGGCGAGCGCGAACGGGACGTTGGCGAACAGGCCCATCGCGATCGTCATCGCGCCGGCCACGAGCGCGGTCACCGTGACCAGCTCGCCGTGGTCGAGCTTCAGCCCGGAGCCGTCGGCGAGCGCACCGAGGATCGACGGGTTGACGGCCAGGATGTAGGCCATCGTGGCGAACGTGGCCAGGCCCGCGAGCACCTCGGTGCGCACGCTGCTGCCCCGCTCGCTGATGCGGAAGAAGCGGTCCATGGGGTCCTCATCGGGGCAGCGAACGACGCACCGCGACCGGCCCCGGGACGGCCGCCGCGCAGGGCCAGACTAGGCCCCGGCGCGGCGGAATCGGCGTACGCGGCGCCGATCAGGCCAGCAGGCCGGTGGCGACGACGATCTTCAGCGTCGCCCGCTCGCTGCGGGCCTTGTCGAAGGTCGCCGGGGCCGGGTACGCCTTGGGGCTGGCGCCGACCGCGCCGCCGCCGAGGATGTAGCGGATCCAGGCGGCGTGGCGGGCCTCGACCGAGTGGATCGAGAGCGCGGCCTGGACGTAGGCGCGGGTCTTGATGTTCGGCCCCTGACCGGCGTAGGCGGCCACGCCGGTGTCCTCGAGCGCCGCGGCGGTGGCGCCGAAGTTGGCCTTCGAGACCGCCCCGGCGACCGCGCTGGAATCGAGCTTCGGCGCCTTGACGGCCTTCTTCCCGAGCCCCTTCTTGAGGAACTTGACGTGGTCGGCCTCGTGGACGGCCACCACCTGCGCGAACTGCTTCAGCTCCGGCGAGGCGAAGTCGTCGGCCGCGACGGCGGCGGCGTAGAAGGCGGCCTCCAGGTACTCCAGCGTCAGCGCGTAGTTGAGGATCCGGACGTCGTTGGTCAGCGACTTCCTGCTCGAGATCTTCGCCTCGGCCAGCGACGGCAGGCCGAAGACCGACGCGCCGGCGACCAGGCCGGCGCCGGCGATCGCGCCGTTGCGGAGGAAGGTGCTGCGGTCGAAGCCGGCGGCCTCGGCCGCCTCGCGGACGTCGCCGTCGACGTCCAGCTGCTCCAGGTTGATGGGGTGCGACATGGGGCGCTCTCCGTGGTGGTGGGCGGCCGGGCGCCGCGGTCGCTTCCGCGACGCCCGCTCACCGGGTCCAACGACCCGGCGACCCGATCGGATGCGCCCGCCGTCAGGGCGTCGGTTCGAGCGCCGCGCCGGCCGCGGCCGGGTCGGCGTCCGAGCGGTGCTCGGCGGCGACCTTGCGGGCCGCCACGTTGAGCGCCCGCAGGTAGGCGATCGCGGAGGCCCGGATCGTGTCCGGGTCGACCGCCTGGCCGGCACCGGTGATCCGGTCGCCGACCACCACCCCCGGCAGGTCCCAGCGGACGGCCGCGCCGGCCGTCCCCAGCTCGAGCACCACCGACGCCTGGGCGAGCGCGTCCTGGCCGCCGGTGACCGCGTCGACCCGGTACTCGCGGAGCCGCGCGTCGACCCCGATCGCCGCGTCGATCGCCCGGAAGACCGCGTCGACCGGGCCGTCGCCGGTGAACGAGCCGGAGACCTCGCCCTGGTCGGGCGTCGCGACCACCACCACCGCGTGCGGCGGCCGGGCGTCGCTGGTCGCCTCGACGGCGTAGGAGATCAGCTGGAAGGCGCCGACGGTGTCGTCGCCGGTCCGCAGCTCGTCGGTGACCAGCGCCTCCAGGTCCATGGCGGTGACCTGCTTCTTGCGATCGGCCACCTCCTTGAACTTGTCGAACGCCTGCCGCAGCGCCTGGCCGTCGAGGTCGTAGCCGAGCTTCGCCAGCGCGTCCTTCAGCGCCGCGCGGCCGGAGTGCTTGCCCAGCACCAGCTGCTCGGCGTCGTCGATCCCGACCGTGGCCGGATCCATGATCTCGAAGGTCTGGCGGTTCTTGAGCACGCCGTCCTGGTGGATCCCGGACTCGTGGCTGAAGGCGTTGCGGCCGACGATCGCCTTGTTCGGCTGGACCGCGTAGCCGGTCAGCCGCGAGACCAGCCGGCTGGTGCGGGCGATCTCGGTGGTGACCGCGCCGGTCGTGTAGCCGAGCCGGTCGTGGCGGGTCGCGAGGAGCATGATGATCTCCTCCAGCGAGGTGTTGCCGGCCCGCTCGCCGATCCCGTTGACCGCGCACTCGATCTGGCGGGCGCCGACGGCCAGGCCGGCCAGCGAGTTGGCCACCGCCAGGCCGAGGTCGTCGTGGCAGTGGACCGAGAGCACCACGTCGCGCAGGCCGGGCGTGTACTCGTAGAGCTTGGTCAGGAACTGCGCGTACTCGTCGGGGGTGGCGTAGCCGACGGTGTCGGGGACGTTGATCGTGGTCGCGCCCTCGTCGATCGCGATCTGGAGCACCTGGGCGGTGAACTCCGGGTCGGCGCGGGTGGCGTCCATCGGGCTGAACTCGACGTCGTCGACCAGCGAGCGGGCGTGCGCGACGGCCGCCTTCGCCCCCTCCAGCACGTCGGCGCGCGTGTTGCGCATCTGGTGCTCGATGTGGATGTCGGAGGTCGAGATGAAGGTGTGGATCCGCGGCCGCTCGGCGTCCTTCACCGCCTGGCCGGCGCGGTCGATGTCGCCCGCCTGGGCCCGGGCCAGACCGGCGATCACGGGACCCTGGACCTCGCGCGCGATCGCCTGGACGGCGTCGAAGTCGCCCGGCGAGGCGATCGGGAAGCCGGCCTCGATCACGTCCACGCCGAGCCGCGCCAGCTGGTGGGCGATCTCGAGCTTCTCGCCCTTGTTGAGCGAGATGCCCGGCGACTGCTCGCCGTCGCGCAGCGTGGTGTCGAAGATGATGACCCGGTTCGGGTCGGCGGGCGTGGTCATGGTCGGGGTTCTCCTTCGGGGCTCGTCCTCGGATCCTGCTCTGCTGTGGGTTCGCGGCTGATGCGGCCGCCACGCGTCGCTCCCCCTAGCGGGGGAGGAGCAGCAGAAGGGCGAGGTCGAGGCGCTGAGCCATGACTGTCGCGGAGCGTAGCACCCGCGATCGGCAGCCCACCGGGGCGGCTGGCGAAACGAGACGCTCCGCGTCCCGAATCGCCCTCGCCGCCCCCCGTCCGGTCCGGCTAGAGCGAGAGCGCGCGGCCCTCGACGAAGCCGTCCTGCTCCAGGATCCCGGCCAGGACGTCGGCCGAGACGGCGGCGTCGGTGGTGATCACCATCACGGCGTGGTCGCCGCGACCGCCCTCGTCGTCCTGGTCGTAGCCGACCGCGGCCTGCTCGATGTTGATCCCGGCGTCGCCCAGCAGCACGCCGATCCGGCCGACCATCCCGGGCCGGTCGCTGTAGCGCAGGATCAGCAGGTTGCCGTCGAGCTGGAGGTTGAAGCGCTGGCCCCACGCCTCCAGCAGGTGGGGCCGGTTGCGGCGCCCGAGCGTCGTGCCGACGACCCGGTGGCGGACGCCCTCGGAGACGACCGTCACCCGGATCAGGTCGGTGAAGTCCCGCGCCTGGGTGCGGGTGGTCTCCTCGATCTCGATCCCGCGCTCGGCGGCCAGCGAGGGCGCGTTGACGTCGTTGACCGCCTCCTCGGTGCGGCCCGCCAGCACCCCGCGGAGGACGGCCAGCGAGAGCGGGCGGACGTCGCGCTCGGCGATCCGGCCCAGCACCTCGACCTCGATCCGCTCGATCGAGCTGCCGCCGGCGAGGTCGGCCGCGACCCGGCCGAGGCTGGCGGAGAGCGGCAGGAACGGCCGCAGCACCTCGAGGTCCTCGCGGCCGACGGCCGGCGCGTTGACCGCGCTGGTGACGGTGCCGCCGGTGAGGGCGGCGACCATCTGCTCCGCGGCCTGGAAGCCGGCGCGGTCGTTGGCCTCGGCGGTCGAGGCGCCCAGGTGCGGGGTCAGGATGACGTTGTCGTAGCCGGCGAGCGGGTGGTCGCTGACCGGCTCCTCCGGGAACACGTCGAGCGCCGCGCCGGCGACCTTGCCGGCGTCGAGCGCGTCCTTCAGCGCCGCCTCGTCGACCAGGCCGCCGCGGGCGACGTTGAGGATCCGGACGCCCTCCTTGACCTTCGAGAACGCCTCGGCGCCGAGCCAGCCGGCGGTCTCCGGCGTCTTCGGCAGGTGGATCGTGATGAAGTCGGCCTGGGCGTAGATCTCGTCGCTGTCGGCGGCCTTCTCGACCCCCAGCTCGCGGTAGCGGTCGGCGCTGACGTAGGGGTCGAAGGCGAGCACCCGCATCGCCAGGCCCTGGGCGCGCTCGGCCACCAGCTGGCCGATCCGGCCGAAGCCGATGATCCCGATCGTCTTGCCGTACAGCTCGACGCCGGAGAACTTCGAGCGCTCCCACTTGCCGGCCGCCATCGAGGCGTTGGCCTGCGGGATGTTGCGGGCCAGCGCCATCATCAGCGCGACCGTGTGCTCGGCCGCGGTGACGACGTTCGACTGCGGGGCGTTGACGACGACGATCCCGCGCTTGGTGGCGGCCGCGATGTCGACGTTGTCGACGCCGACGCCGGCGCGGCCGACGACCTTCAGGTTCGCCGCCCGCTCGATCAGCTCGGGGGTGAACTTCGTCGCCGAGCGGATCAGGACGCCGTCGTACTCCGGCAGCTTGGCCAGGAAGGTCTCGTCGTCCCAGTCGATCCCGAGGTCGACCGCGAAGCCGGCCTCGCGCAGGGCCTCGATCCCCGACGGGCCGACCTTCTCCTTGACGAGGACCTTGGTGGTCTCGGACATGGCGGTGGTGGTCTCCTTGGGGTCGGTCAGGCGGCGAGCCGCTCGACGACGTAGTCGATCGAGGCGGTCAGCTGGCGGATGTCGGACGGGTCGATCGCCGGGAAGCAGGCGACGCGCAGCTGGTTGCGGCCGAGCTTGCGGTAGGGCTCGACGTCGACGATCCCGTTCGCGCGCAGGGTCGCGGCGACCGCGGCGGCGTCGATCGCGTCGTCGAAGTCGATCGTGGCGACGACCGCCGAGCGGTGCGCGGGGTCGGCGACGTAGGGGGTGGCGAACGACGACGCCGTCGCCCACTGGTACAGGTGGCCCGAGGACTCGGCGCTGCGGCCGGCGGCCCAGTCGAGCCCGCCATTGCCGTTGAACCAGTCCAGCTGCTCGGCCATCAGCAGCAGGGTCGCCAGCGCGGGCGTGTTGTACGTCTGCTGCTTGCGCGAGTTGTCGAGCACCGTCTTCAGGTCGAAGAAGGCCGGCACCCAGCGGTCGGAGGCGGCGATCCGCTCGATCCGCTCGATCGCGGCCGGGCTGAAGAGCCCGAACCAGATCCCGCCGTCGGAGGCGAAGCACTTCTGGGGCGCGAAGTAGTAGACGTCGGCCTGCGACGCGTCGACCGGCAGGCCGCCGGCGCCGGAGGTGGCGTCGACCATCACCAGGGCGTCACCCGCGCCCGCCGGCCGGACCACCGGGACCGCGACCCCGGTCGAGGTCTCGTTGTGGGCCCAGCCGATCACGTCGACCGCGTTCGCCGCCAGCGCCTCGCTCAGCTGCTCGGCCGTCGGCGCGGTGCCGGGGGCGGCCTCGACCACGACCGGGTCGTCGAGGAACGGCGCCTGCTGCGACGCCTTCGCGAACTTCGAGGAGAACTCGCCGTAGACGAGGTTCAGCGCCCGCCGCTCGATCAGGCCGAAGGTGGCGGCGTCCCAGAAGGCGGTGGTGCCGCCGTTGGAGAGCAGCACCTCGTAGCCTTCCGGCAGCGAGAACAGCTGCGCCAGGCCGTCGCGGACCCGCTTGACGGTGTCCTTGACCGGCGCCTGGCGGTGCGAGGTGCCGATGATCTGCGCGCCGTCGGGCGCGACCGCGGTCGTCAGCGCCGTCAGCTGCTCGGGGCGGACCTTCGAGGGGCCGCAGCCGAAGCGGCCGTCGGCGGGCTTGAGGTCGTCGGGCAGCGCGATCGCCGCGTCGGTGTTCTGGCTGGGTCCGGTCATGCGGCTCCTTCAGGGGAGTGGACGTCGGTGCCCAGGCGCGCGGCGGTGGTGTGCCGTCGCTCCCCGGTGGTCGGTTCCACCCGCTGGCGCCAGTCGCGACGGCCCGCTGGAGGATAGCGAAGGGCCGCCGCCGCCCGAGGCCGTTCACCGAACGCTCACCGGACGGCCGGCGGGGAGCGGCGGGAGCGTTCGATAGCGTCGCGCCATGGTCTCCCGTCCCGACGCCGACGCGTCCCCGCTCCCCCACCCCCAGCTGCGCGCCCGGCTGCAGGAGCTGGACGACCTGCAGCACGCCGCGCGGGTGCTGGGCTGGGACCAGCAGGTCGTGATGCCGCCCGGCGGGACCGCCGCCCGCGGCCGCGCCGGCGGGACGATCGAGCGGCTGGCCCACGAGCGGCTGGTCGACCCGGAGCTGGGGCGGATGCTCGACGAGGCCGAGGCGGCCGGCGCCGACCCGGGCCTGATCCGGGCCGTGCGCCGCGACCACGAGCACGCGCGCCGGATCCCGGGCGAGCTGGTGGCCGAGATCGCCGCCGCCGCGGCCGACGCCCAGCCGGTCTGGCAGCGGGCCCGCGAGACCAGCGACTTCGCCCTCTTCGCCCCCGCGCTCGAGCGCAACCTGGAGCTGCGGCGGCGGGTCGCGGCCTGCTTCCCGGACGCCGCCCACCCCTACGACCCGCTGCTCGACCAGTTCGAGCCGGGGATGACGACCGCCGAGGTGCGGGACGTCTTCGACCGGCTCCAGGCCGGGCTGCGGCCGCTGATCGCGGCGATCGCCGGCAAGCCGCTGCCCGACCCGCTGACGGGCCCGTTCCCGGCCGCGGAACAGCAGACGCTGGCGCTGGAGATCGCCCGCACGATCGGCTTCGACGACGAGCGCTGGCGGCTCGACGTCTCGACCCACCCGTTCTCGGAGAAGGTCGGTCCCGGCGACGTCCGCGTGACCACCCGCTACGACGAGGCCGACCTGCTCAGCGGCCTGCTCTCGACCCTCCACGAGGTCGGCCACGGGCTCTACGAGGCCCAGGTCGACCCGGCGCTGGCCGGGACCACGACCGACACCGGCACCTCGCTCGGGATCCACGAGTCGCAGAGCCGGCTGTGGGAGAACCAGGTCGGCCGCTCGCGGGCGTTCTGGGCCCACTGGTACCCGCGCGCCCAGGAGCTGTTCGGCGAGGCGCTGGGCAGCGTCGACCTGGACGCCTTCCTGCACGCGGCCAACGTGGTGCGGCCGTCGCTGATCCGGGTCGAGGCCGACGAGGTCACCTACGCGATGCACATCGTGCTCCGCTTCGAGCTGGAGGTGGCGATGCTGGAGGGCACGGTGACCGTCGCCGACCTGCCGGCGGCCTGGAACCAGCGGATCGGCGAGCTGCTCGGCGTCGACGTCCCGGACGACGCCCACGGCGTGCTCCAGGACATCCACTGGAGCTTCGGCGAGCTGGGCTACTTCCCGACCTACGCGCTCGGCAGCATCGTCTCGGCCCAGCTGTGGGACGCCGCCGGCGCGGCGATCCCCGACCTCGAGGGCGCGATCTCGCGCGGGGACGCGGCGCCGCTGCGGCAGTGGCTGGGCGAGCACGTCCACCGCCACGGTCGCACCCGCACGACCGACGAGATCCTGCGCGAGACGACCGGCGGCGGGCTCGACCCCGAGCCGTTCCTGCGCTACCTGACGACCAAGTTCGGCGCCCTCTACGGGCTGGTGCCGAACGGCGGCTAGGAGCCTAGGTCGTCGCGCGCCGGATCCAGAGCCCGAGCAGCGGGTCGATCAGCCGCCAGCCGGAGCCCGCGGCGACCACGTGCTGGCCGTCGTCGACCAGCCGCCGCAGCGCCGAGGCGAGGGTCGTGGCCGGGGTCCCGCTCTCGGCCGCGGCGGCCTGGCCGGTCGGCGGCAGCCCGCGGGCGATCGCCCGCAGCACGTGGCGCTCGGCGCCGGGCAGCCCGGCCCAGGTCGCCTCGAGCGCGTCGCGGACCTCGCGGAAGGCGATCTCCACCACGGCGTCGGGCAGGCTGGCCTCGTCGCGGTCGGCGCCCTGCTCCAGCAGCTCGACCAGGTGGTGGGCCAGCAGCACCGTCCGCTGCGGGTGGCCGTCGGCGATCGCCACCAGCGTCGCCAGCGCCTCCAGCGAGCCGTAGCCGATCTCCTCCATCAGCCGGTCGCCGTCGGCCAGCGCCTCGTCGAGCGGCAGCGGCCCGAGCTCCAGCGGCCGCGCCTGGCCGAAGAGCGGCCGCTCGCGGTCGTCGAACAGGGCCCGCATCAGCGACGGCGCGCTGCCGGCGTAGACGTAGGCCGCCGCGTCGCCGTGGTGCTGGATCACCGAGCGCAGCAGGCCGTCGAGCCCGCGGCCGGCCCCGAGCAGGTCCTGGAACTCGTCGAAGCAGACCACCGAGAGGATCCCGTCCTCGGCGTAGAGCCGGCGCGGCAGGTCGAGCAGCTCGACCAGCGCCGCGTCGGGCACCGCCGCCGGCCCGCGCGCGCCGGCCGGGGCGACCTGGGCCGTCGCCAGCCCCGGCACGCCGACCGTCAGGCCGAAGCGCATCAACAGCCCGCGGACGGCCTGGCCGGCGGGTCGGCCCAGTCCGGCGTAGGCGGCGGCGACGCGGCCGAGGACCGCCTCGCGGTCGCCGACCGACGAGAGGTCGACGAGCACCGCCCGGTGGCCCGCCGACCGCAGCGCGGCGCAGTGGGCGTGGAGCAGGCTGGTCTTGCCGTAGCGGCGCGGGGCCGAGAGCCGGACGGCCGTTCGCGACGCGGCGGCGCGGGACAGCTGCTGCTGCTCCTCGCGGCGGTCGATCAGCCGCTCGGGCGGCGTCGGCGCGTCGTAGCGGAAGGGATTGCCCGCGAACACGGGGATATCGTAGAGGTCACACGAAGATGTCGTGTGGGACGACACGAAGTTTTCGTGTTGCGGCTAGTCGAAGCCGCCGGCGGTCAGCGCCACGCCGAGCAGCAGGAACAGCACCCAGAGCGTGCCGAAGACGAGGAACAGCCAGCCGATCGCCTGCTGGGCGGGACCGGGCCGGCCGCGGAGCAGGATCCAGCCGCCGACGACGGCGCCGAAGCCGCCGGTGAAGGCGGCGATCGCGATCGCCGCCACCAGCCGGCCGACGTCGAAAGCCGGGCGGGCGCCGGGCCGCGGAGGGGTCGTCGCCGTGGCCGGCCGGTCGGTCGACAGGCCGGCGACGGGCGGAGCGGACCGGTCGGGCCGCGGGGGCCGCTCGGGCCGCGGGGCGGGCGCGGGCGGCGCGGCC
>NZ_JAWZSQ010000042.1:0-16636 GCF_034096925.1 Patulibacter defluvii | reverse complement strand
GGGCGACGGTCCGGGCCCGGCCACGGGCGCGGGCGGCGGCCCGGCGCGCGCGGCGGGCGCGGGTCGTCAGGGTCTTGGCGCGGCGGGCGGCGCTGCGCGACGTGCGGGCGCTGCGGCGGACCTCGGCGGTGCAGGTGGCCGCGGTCAGCGCGTCGACCCGCAGCACGTCGACGTTGGGGTCGATCGTCCGCTCGTAGGGCACCTTCGACGGGTCGCTGGTGCCGAAGTCGTTGAGCCGTGCGATCAGGCTGCGGTTGCGGGTGATCCCGTGCAGCGTCGTGTGGCCCCAGCCGGCGGCGGCCGGGCGCAGGCCGGTGGCCGCGCGGCGGATCGCGGTCGCCACCCGCTCGACGATGAAGGTGTAGAGCTGCGGGTCGGCCGGGGCGGGCGCCACCAGGCCGGCGAGGCTGGCCGGGTTGGTCAGGATCATCTCGATCCCCGGCGCGGCGGTGTTGAGCGTCTGGCTGTTGGCGTAGCCGCCGGTCCCCGAGTGGGTGTGGGTGGCGGAGATGATCACGTCGCGCTCGCTGAAGCCGAGGTCGGCGACCTTCGCCGCGATCGCCTGCTGGAGCCCCTGGGGAACGGCGAAGTCGGCCATCGCGACCAGCGCCACCCGCCGCCCGCCGCGCTCCAGCACCAGCGCGCTGGTGGTCAGGCGGGTCGAGACGCCGCGGCCGATCCGGTCGGCGCGGGTCCAGCCGCCGAGGAAGTACTTGCCCATCAGCGGCGGGGTCAGGTCGGCGCGGCCGACGCCGGCCCGCAGCGTGCCGGCGGGGACGTCGGTCGCGGCGGGCGGCGGGCTGGTGGCGGCGTAGCTGGCGGCCGGCGGCAGCTGGCCGGCCGCGCGCAGCTCGCCGGCGCCCCGCGCCACCGCCCGCGGCGGCTCGGGGTGGATCTGGGCGTAGCGGTCCTCGGCCGCCGCCTCGGCCTCGCTGTGGGCGGCCGCGGTCGCGGGCGCGCCGAGCAGCGCCGCGCCGAGCGCCAGCGGCAGCAGCCGCCGGACGCCGCTCACGCCAGCACCTCGCGAGCGGCGCGCTTGCCGGCCCGGACCGCCCCGTCCATGAACCCGGCCCAGTAGTCCGACGTCTCGGTCCCGGCCCAGTGGACGCCGCCGTGCGGCTGCCGCATCCAGCTGCCGAAGCCGCTCAGCGTGCCCGGCGCCGGCAGCGCGACGGGGCCGCCGGCCGACCACGGCTCGCGGCCCCAGTCCTTGTCGAAGTAGGCCTTCGCCTTCAGCGCCTGGGGACCGACGTAGGTGGCGAACTGGCGCAGCACGGCGGCCCGCCGGTCGGCCGGCCGCATGCCGCTGAAGCGGCGCCAGCTGTCGCCGCCGCAGAAGCCGAACAGCACGCCCGGCGAGCCCTCCGGCGGGGTGTTGTCGAACATCACCTTCATCGGCCCGTCGGTGCCGGCCGCGACGGCCGCGCCGCTCAGCCCCTCGTCGCGCCAGAACGGCCGCTCGTAGACCGCCTCGCACTTCATCAGCACGCCCATCGGCGAGCGCTGGAGCAGGATCCGGTGCTCGGGCGGCAGGCCGGGCTGGAAGTCGATCGCGGCGGCCAGCGGCGGCGGCACCGCCACCACCACCCGCTTCGCCCGCCAGCTGCCGGCGTCGCTGAGGACGGTGACCTCGCCGCCGGCCTGGGTGATCCGGCGGACCGGGGCGTTGAGGACCACCCGCTGGCCGCCGAGCTGGTTGGCCATCGCCAGCGAGACGATCTGGCTGCCGCCGAGGATCCGCGAGTCCTGGGCGCCGTTGCGGCTGCCCAGCATCCGCTCGACGGTCCCGATCGTGTTCTCGTCGCCGGCCCCGGCCACGAAGCGGGCGAACAGCAGCAGCGTGACCTCGCGGTTGCTGGCCCCGAAGCTCGGCTCGATCAGGCACTCGGCCAGCTGGTGGACCCGCTCGCTGACCAGCGGCCCGCGCGAGCGCAGGAACGAGGCCACGGTGTCGCTCTCCCACTCGGCCGCGCGCGGGTTGCCCCACGGCTCGTTCGGGTTCAGCGAGTGGGCGATGTCGTCGATCGAGGTCAGCAGGTCGTTGAGCCCCAGCAGCGCGCCGAGCTCGGGCGGGATGTCGCCGGTGTAGCGCTGGACGTTGCCGTCGGCGATGTAGGCGTTCTCGCCCTGCGTGTAGGCCTGGTAGATCCCGATCTTGAGCTCCTTGCAGAGCCCGATGATGTGGTTCTGCGTCGGCCCCACGTACTCGCCGCCGGCCTCGACCGGGCGCCGCGGCGCGACGTCGTGGTTGAGCGTCCGGCCGCCGACCCGGTCGCGGGCCTCGAGCACCACCACCGACTTGCCGGCCGCGGCGATCCGGCGGGCGGCGGTCAGGCCCGAGAGCCCGGCGCCGACCACGACCACGTCGACCTTCGGCACCGTCGGGGGCTTCGGGGTCCGCTTCGGCTTGCGCTTGCGCTTCCGCTTGGCCGCCTCGGCCTGGTCGGCGGCGATCCCCCCGGCGGCCATCGCGCCGGCGGCGGCCCCGGCGCCGATCAGCCGCCGGCGGGTCAGTGAGTGGTCGCTGGTCATGGGGTGGCTCCTGCGGGGGTGGGTGGGGGGACCGCGGGACGCTCCGCGGTGTCGAGGTAGGCGCGCAGCAGCACCACCGCCTCGGCGAGGGTGGCCGGATCCCCGTCGGGGTCCAGCCGGAAGGCGTCGTGCAGCAGCGCGTCGGCGCAGAGCACGGCGGTCCAGCACTTGCGGGCGAGCTCGTCGCCGTCGACGGCGTGGCCCTGGGCGACGAGGATCCGGCGCGCGCCGTCGGCCAGCACCCGCTTGTTGCGGCGGTCGGCCTCCTGCAGCTGCGGGGTCAGGTGGCGGCCGAGCCAGAGCGCGCGGTAGCCGGGCTCCGCCCGCCAGCGGGCGACGAAGGCCTCCATCACGACCGCGGCCGGGTCGTCCCAGCGCTCGTCGGCGGCGGCCGCGACGACCGTCTCCATCAGCGCCTCGAACTGCTCCAGGAAGCGGGCGGCGAGCGCGTCGACGATCGCCTCGCGGTCGGGCACGTACTGGTAGAGCGAGCCGACCGAGATCCCCGCCTCGCGGGCTATCCGGGTGGTGGTCAGGGCCTCGACGCCCTCCGCGGCGAGCAGCCGGTCGGCGGCGTCGAGCGCCCGCTGCAGCCGCTCGCGGCTGCGCTCCTGCTGGGGTTCGCGGCGCAGCCGGGCGATCGGCGGCGGTGGTTCGGCGGGGGCGGTCATGGGCGCGTGGAAACTGGCGATCCGCCAGGTTTCACAGGTGAAATCTGAGAGCGTTTTCACCATAGACCGAATTCGGGCTACAGTCCAGCTCCAGATGTCCCACTGCCCCTCCCCTCCCTTCGCCCGCCGGGCGAGCGCCGACCGTGCTCGCCGCTGAGCGCGAGCGGGTCGCCGCCGCCGCCCGCGCGCTGGCCGACAGCAGCCTCGTCCGCGGCACCAGCGGCAACGTCAGCCTGCGGGCCGGCGACCACGTCGCGGTGACCCCGACCGGCGGCCAGCTGGCGCTGCTCCACGGCGACCAGATCGCCGTCGTCGACCTCGACGGCCGCCACGTCCACGGACCGCTGCAGGCGACCTCGGAGCTGGACCTGCACCTGGCGGCCTACCGTCGCCACGGCTGCGGCGCGGTCGTCCACAGCCACGCGACCGCGGCGACCGCCGTCGGGACGGTGCTCGACCGCGAGCTGCCGCTGATCCACTACGAGATGCTGCTGCTCGGCGGCCCGGTCCGGATCGCCCCCTTCGCCCCCTTCGGCACCCCCGAGCTGGCCGAGCTGGTCGCCGACGCGCTGGCCGACGGCCGCCAGGCGGCGCTGCTGGCCAACCACGGCGCGGTCACCGTCGGCCACGACCTCGACGCGGCGGTCGCCCACACCCACCTGCTCGAGTGGCTCTGCGAGGTCTACCTGCGGGCGGCCCCGGCGGCCGCCGCCGACGGCCTGCGGATCCTCGACGGCGCCCAGCAGCAGGCGGTGATCGACGCCGCCGTCGCCCGCCGCTACGGCCAGACCCACGCGGCCGATCCCGACCCCGACCCCGGAGCCCCGCAGTGACCGACATGCGCGTCCTGACCCTCGGCGTCCACGTGCTCGACGTGCTCGCCCGCCCGGTCGAGGGGATCCCCGACGGCCAGGGCTCGCAGCTGCTGGAGGAGATCCGCGCCGCCCCGGCCGGGACCGCCGGCGGCACCGCGGTGACGCTGGCCAAGCTCGGCGCGCGGGTCCGGACCGCCGGCGCGATCGGCGACGACGCGCTCGGCGCGCTGCTGGTCGACCTGCTGGAGCGGCACGGCGTCGACAGCTCGCTGCTGGTCCGGCGGGCGGAGGTCCAGACCTCGGCCAGCGTGCTGCCGATCCGCCCCAACGGCGACCGGCCGGCGCTGCACGTGATCGGCGCCAACGGCGCCTACGGCCTGGCCGACGCCCCGCGCGAGGCGATCGCCGACGCGACCCACCTGCACCTGGGCGGGCCCGAGTTCCTGGGCGGCGAGGCGGCCGGCGAGCTGCTGGCGCTGGCCCACGAGCACGGGGCGGTGACCTCGGCCGACGTCCTGGCCGACGGCAACCCCGGGCTGCTGGACTGGATCGCGCCGGCCTTCCCGCAGCTCGACCACCTGCTGCCGAACGACGCCCAGGTGCTCGGCTTCACCGGCGAGGACGACCTGGTCGCCGGCTGCCGGGCGCTGATCGCGCGCGGGGTGACGACGGTCGCGGCGACCCGCGGCGGCGACGGCGCGGTGGTGGTGACCGCCGACGACGTGATCGAGCTGCCGGCGTTCGCGATCGACGTCGTCGACACCTCGGGCTGCGGCGACGCGTTCTCGGCCGGCTACCTGCGCGGGCTCTCGCTCGGCCGTGACCCGCGGGCCTGCGCCGTGCTCGGCAGCGCGGCCGCGGCGCTGGTGGCCCAGGGGCTGGGCAGCGACCACGGCGCCTTCGACCTGGCCGCGGCCGACGCGTTCGCGGCCGCCACCCCGACCCGCTGACCGTCGGGGGCGTCGGACCCGGACCGCGCGGCCCGGGTGCCGCAATTCGTACCATGGAAGTCGGAGGTCGCCGTGGTCACGCCGGCCTCCGGCCGCATACCCGACCCGCCGAGGCTCCGTGTCCGATCAGTCCGAGACCCCCGCCCGTTCGTTGAAGGTCGCCATCGTCGGCGCCGGTCCGGCGGGGTTCTACGCCGCCGGGCAGCTGCTGTCGGCGGCCGACGCCGACGTGCAGGTGAACCTCTTCGACCGGCTGCCGACGCCGTTCGGGCTGGTCCGGTTCGGCGTCGCCCCGGACCATCCGAAGATCAAGTCGGTGACGCGGGTCTACGAGAAGATCGCCAAGAAGCCCGGGTTCCGGTTCTTCGGCAACGTCGAGGTCGGCAAGGACATCACCCACGGCGAGCTGCTGGAGCGCCACCACGCGGTGCTCTACGCCACCGGCGCCTCGCACGACCGGCGGCTGGGGATCCCGGGCGAGGACCTGCCCGGATCGCACCCCGCCACCGAGTTCGTGGCCTGGTACAACGGCCACCCCGACGCGCGCGACCTGGAGTTCGACCTGTCGGCGAAGCGGGCGGTGGTGATCGGCAACGGCAACGTCGCCGTCGACGTCGCGCGGATGCTCGGCCTCGACGCCGGCGAGCTGCGCGAGACCGACACCGCCGACCACGCGATCGACGCGCTGATCGCCTCCGAGGTCGAGGAGATCGTGATGCTCGGCCGCCGCGGCCTGGCGCAGGCGGCGTTCACCAACCCCGAGCTGCGCGAGCTGGGCGAGATGGCCGACTGCGACATCGTCGTCGACCCGGCCGAGGTCGCGCTCGACGAGCACAGCGCCCGCTGGCTGGAGCGCGACGGCGCCGACGTGCGGGAGAAGCGCAACGTCGAGATCGCGACCGAGTACTCGACCCGCACGCCGGAGGGGAAGAAGCGGCGGATCGTGCTGCGGTTCCTCGCCTCCCCCGTGCGGATCCTCGGCGAGCAGAAGGTCGAGGGGATCGAGATCGTCAAGAACGAGCTGGTCGCCGACGACGACGGCTGGCTCTCCGCCCGCCCGACCGAGCAGACCGAGGTGATCGAGTGCGGCCTGGTGCTGCGCTCGATCGGCTACCGCGGGACGAAGCTGCACGACGTGCCGTTCGACGACCAGCGGGCGACGATCCGCAACGTCGGTGGCCGCGTGATCGACGAGAACAGCGACGAGCAGGTGCCCGGCGTCTACACCGCCGGCTGGATCAAGCGCGGCCCGTCGGGGATCATCGGCACCAACAAGAAGTGCGCCCAGGGCACCACCGACGCGATCCTCGAGGACCTCGCCGGCGGCCTGCTGCCGGAGCCGACGGTGACCGAGGACGACCTGCCCGGCCTGCTGGCCGAGCGGCAGCCGGCGCTGGTCGACTGGGAGGCGTGGTCGCGGATCGACGCCCACGAGCAGGCGCTCGGCGAGCCGCAGGGCCGCCCGCGGGTCAAACTGACCCGGATCGCGGAGATGATCGACGCCGCCGGGACCACCCAGGCGGCCTGATCGCGGGAGGCGAAGGGGCATCGCGCGCCGTCCGCTCGTCGACGCGCTCGCCGCGGTCCGGCGGGCGCTGCGGAGCGGCACGGCCCGCCGCGCCGGCCGCCGGCTGCGGCGGGCGCTGAGCCTGCTGGCGGTCGTCGTCGCCGCGCTGGCCGCCGGCGTCGGCGCGCTCGCCGTCCACGACCGCGACGTCCGGCTCTCCGTCGGGCAGGTCCGGCTCTCGCTCGACCCCGGGCACCGCGGGGCGCTCGACCTGTTCGTCCCGCTGGTCGACTGGGGCGTCCGCTACGACGCGATCCGGCTGCCGGCGCGGCTGCGGGTCGACCTGCGGACGGTCGACCGCCGCGCCGCCCAGCGGGTGGCCGAGGGCGGCCCGCTCGACGTCCGCGCGGTCCAGGCCGAGGCCCGCGGCGCGATCGCCGACTACCTGCGGTCGTCGATCGCCGTAGCGGTCCTGGTCGCCGCCGCCGGCGGCCTGCTGGTGGCGCTGGCCGTCCGCTCGCGCAACGGCCCGCGGCTGCGCTGGACGGCCGCGACCGCGGTCGCCACCGCCGCCCTCGGCGGGGTCCTGCTTGTGGTGCTGCTGCCGCCGCGGGGCGCGCTCGACCGGCCGCAGTACTACGCGTTCGGGCCCGACATCCCGCGGGCGCTGTCGGTGCTGGAGGACGCCCAGCGCTCCTCGGGCGTGCTCGACCAGGAGCTGGACGCCCAGCTGGTCGGGCTGGCGCGGCTGGTCACCGACCCGGCCGGCCGGCGACCGCTGGACGACGCCGCGCGGGTCACGATCGCCTCCGACCTCCACAACAACGTGCTCGCGCTGCCGATCCTGCGCCGGATCGCCGACGGCGGGCCGGTGCTCTTCCCGGGCGACCTGACCGACCGTGGGTCGCCGCTCGAGGCGCAGCTGCTGGAGCGGGTGGTCCACACCGGCCGGCCGTTCGCCTTCGTGACCGGCAACCACGACTCCGACAGCCTGGCCCGCTCGCTGGCGCGGCGGGGGGCGATCGTCCTCGGCCGCGACGGTCAGCTGGGCCGCGACGGGCGGCCGCTGCGGCCGCGGCGGATGACGGCCCGGGTCGGCGGCCTGCGGGTGGCCGGCTACGGCGATCCGTTCGTGCGGCTGCGCTCGCAGGGCTACCGCGACCGCTACGACGACGAGGGGCCGAGCGTCGCCGAGCAGCAGCAGTTCGCCGCCTGGCTGCGGCCCCTGGTCGGCGGCGTCGACGTGGTCATGGTCCACGAGCCGGCACTGCTCGGGGTCGCCCTCCGCGACCTCCACGAGCACCCGCCGCGGCGGCCGCTGGTGTTCGTCGTCGGCCACACCCACCGCGCCGACCTGACCCGCCAGGGCGACGTGACCGTGATCGACGGCGGCAGCGTCGGCGCCGGCGGCACCGGCAACCTGGCCGGCGACCCGACGGCGATCGGCGTCGCCCGGCTGGTCTACCGGACCGACGACGACCGCTTCCGTCCGCTCGCCGTCGACCTCGTCTCCGTCGACCCCGGCAGCGGCTCCGCCACCGCCCGCCGCGAGCGGCTCGACGTGCCAGCCGCCCGACCGAGCCAGTAGCGTCGTCGTCCATGGGCTCTCCTGGTTCCGGCTCCGCCCCCAACCCGGCGCCGACGGCGGCCGACAGCGCCGAGGCGACGGTGGTGCGGGCCTTCCTCGCCTCGCTCGAGCTGCTCGACGTCGGCCGCGCGACCGCGCTGGTCGCCCCCGACCTGGTCTACGAGAACGTCTCGCTGCCGACGATCCACGGCCGCCGCGGGCTGGAGCGGGCGCTCGGCACCTTCACCCGCGTCGCGACCGGCTTCGAGGCCCGGACCCACCGGCTGGCCGTCGACGGCCCGGTGGTGCTGACCGAGCGGACCGACGTGATCGAGGTCGGGCGGCTGCGGGTCGCCTTCTGGGTCTGCGGCACGTTCGAGGTCCACGACGGCCAGATCACCCTCTGGCGCGACCACTTCGACTGGCTGAACGTCACCGGCGGCACCGTCCGCGGGCTGCTCGGCGCGCTGCCGCTGCCCGGTCTGCGGCGGGTCGTCGGCGACCGCTGACCGCGTCCCGGGCCCGGACGGGCGCGCGGCCCGGACAGGCCGGGCCGCGCGTGCTGCGAGGGTTCGCCGCGGCCGCCGGAGCGGCGGCCGGGCGAGGATCAGTGGGCCATCGCCGGCTCGGCGGCCGGGTCGACCTGGGGCGCGCCGCCGCGCAGCAGCGTCCCGGTCACCAGCGCGCCGACCAGGAAGATCCCGGCCGACCACCAGAAGGCGGTGGTGTAGCCGTGGACCGCGGCCTCGGCCATCACCTGCGGGGTCCGCGCGCGGCCCTCGGCGAAGCTGGTGACCGCGCTGGCGGCCAGCGTGCTGAGCAGCGCGGTGCCGATCGAGCCGCCGACCTGCTGGGCGGTGTTGACCATCGCCGAGGCGACGCCGGCGTCGGTGCGGTCGACGCCGAGGGTGGCCGTGGCCATCGCCGGGGCGAAGATCAGGCCCATCCCGACGCCCATCACCAGCAGGCCCGGGAGCACGTGGGTGGCGTAGGCGCTGTCGGTGCCGATGCCGGTGAAGTAGACCATCCCGGCCGCGCCGAGCAGCATCCCAGTCGGGACCAGCGGGCGGGCGCCCGTCCGCGGGAAGACCTTGGTGCTGACGGTCGTCGCGGTGACCATGATCGCCGCGCTGATCGGCAGGAAGGCGAGGCCGGTCTCGATCGGCGAGAAGCCGAGCGTCTGCTGCAGGTAGAAGGTCAGGAACAGGAAGACCCCGAACATCGCCACGCTCGCCATCCCGAAGGCCAGGTAGGACGCGCCGCGCGAGCGGTCGAGCACCACCCGCATCGGCAGCAGCGGGTGCTTGCTGCGCAGCTCGATCAGGACGAAGCCGACCAGCAGCGCGACGCCGGCGGCGAGGAAGGCGATCGTGCCGCCGCTGCCCCAGCCGTCGGTCTCGGCGTGCGAGAAGCCGTAGACGAGCGAGAAGAGGCCGGCCGACGCCGCGAGGGTGCCGGGGATGTCGAGCCGCGGGCGCTCGGCCGGGGCCTGCTCGTGCAGCAGCCGGAAGGCGGCGATCGCGGCCGGGACGGCGAAGAAGAGGTTGACGTAGAGGCTCCAGCGCCACGACAGCCACTCGGTCAGGACGCCGCCGAGCAGCATCCCGATCGCCGCGCCCGAGCCGGCGATCGCGCCGAAGACGCCGAACGCCTTGCCGCGCTCCTGGGGGTCGGTGAAGGTGGTCGACAGCAGGCCGAGGGCGGCCGGGGCGAGCAGCGCGCCGAAGAGGCCCTGGGCCGCGCGGGCGGCGACCAGGACGCCGAAGCTGCCGGCGGCGCCGCCGACGGCGGAGGCGAGGGCGAAGCCGAGCAGGCCGACGATGAAGATCCGCTTGCGGCCGAGCAGGTCGCCGAGCCGGCCCCCGAGCAGCAGCAGGCTGCCGAAGGCGAGCGCGTAGGCGGTCACGACCCACTGGCGGGAGTCGTCGGAGAAGCCCAGGTCGTGCTGGGCGGACGGGAGGGCGATGTTCACGATGGTCGCGTCGAGGACAACCATCAGCTGGGCGATCCCGATCACGGCGAGGATCAGCCAGCGGCGCGCGTGGTGCGGATCGTGGGTGGTGGGCATGGGGTGCTCCGGGGAGGCGGGTGCGGGTCCGGTGGGCGCCGTTCGTGTGGTCCGGCGCACACAAGTGGAGGAGTGACCTCAACTTTTCTTTCGGCACCGTAGCACACAACCGGAGCACTGTCCTCCGTTTTGTATGATCGGGTCATGTCCGACGAGGGCGACAGCGCCACCGAGTCGCAGGACCTGCCCAGCGAGCGCCCGCTGCGGGCCGACGCCGAACGCAACCGGCGGCGGATCCTGCAGGCCGCGCGCGAGGTCTTCACCGACCAGGGCCTGGGCGTGACGATGGACGACATCGCCAAGCACGCCGGGGTCGGCGTCGGCACCGTCTACCGCCGCTTCCCCGACAAGGACCAGCTGATCGACGCCCTCTTCGAGGAGCGGATCTCCGAGATCGTCGCGCTCGCCGAGGAGGGGCTGGCGATCGAGGACCCGTGGGAGGGCTGGGTCCACTTCTTCCGCGGCCAGCTGGAGCTGCAGGCCGCCGACCGCGGCCTCAAGGAGCTGCTGCTGAGCCACCGCACCGGGACCTCGCGCGTGGCGGCCTCGCGCCAGCGGATCGCCCCGGTCGCGATCAAGCTCTTCCGCCGCGCCCAGGACGCGGGCGCGATCCGGGCCGACCTGGCCCCGACCGACGTGCCCCTGATCGGGATGACCCTCGGCAGCCTCGTCGACTACACCCGCGAGGCCAGCCCCGACACCTGGCGGCGGCTGCTCGCGATCGTGCTCGACGGCCTGCGGGTGCGGCCCGAGGACGCCACCCCGCTCGCCGCCGAGCCGCTGAGCTTCGCCCAGCTCGACCAGTCGATGGCCTGCTGGAAGGCGTCCGGCCGGCGCTGAGCGGCCGGCCGGACGGCGTTCCCTACAGCGCCGCGATCGCGGCGTTCAGCGTGCCGCTCGGGCGCATCGCCGCGTCGGCCTTGGCGCGGTCGACGAAGTAGTACCCGCCGAGGTCGACCGGCTGGCCCTGGGCGGCCTGCAGCTCGGCCACGATCGTCGCCTCCTCGGCCGCCAGCTTCTCGGCCAGCGGGGCGAAGCGGGCCGCCAGCTCGGCGTCCTCGCTCTGGGCCGCCAGCTCCTGGGCCCAGTAGAGGGCCAGGTAGAAGTGGCTGCCGCGGTTGTCGATCGTGCCCAGCTTGCGGCCGGGCGAGCGGTTCTCGTCGAGGAAGGTCGCCGTCGCCCGGTCGAGCGCGTCGGCCAGGACCTTGGCCGCCGGCTTGCCGGCCTGGTCGGCGTACTTCTCCAGCGAGGGCACGAGGGCGAAGAACTCGCCGAGGCTGTCCCAGCGCAGGTAGCCCTCGGCCACCAGCTGCTGGACGTGCTTCGGGGCCGAGCCGCCGGCCCCGGTCTCGAACAGGCCGCCGCCGGCGATCAGCGGCACCACCGACAGCATCTTCGCGCTGGTGCCCAGCTCGAGGATCGGGAAGAGGTCGGTGTTGTAGTCGCGCAGCACGTTGCCGGTGACCGAGATCGTGTTCTGGCCCTGCCGCAGCCGGTCGAGCGAGAGCTTGGTCGCCTCGGCCGGGGCCAGGATCCGGATGTCGAGGCCATCGGTGTCGTGCTCGCCCAGGTACTCGCGGACCTTCGCGATCAGCTGCGCGTCGTGGGCCCGGGTCTCGTCGAGCCAGAAGACGGCCGGGTCGCCGGAGACCCGCGCCCGCTCGACCGCCAGCCGCACCCAGTCGCGGACGGGGACGTCCTTGGTCTGGGTGCCGCGCCAGATGTCGCCGGCCGCGACCGGCTGCTCCAGCAGCGCCTCGCCGGCGCTGTTGACGACCCGGACGGTGCCCGCCGCGGGGATCTCGAAGGTCTTGTCGTGGCTGCCGTACTCCTGCGCGGCCTGGGCCATCAGGCCGACGTTCGGGACCGTCCCGATCGTCGCCGGATCGAGCGGGCCGTTGGCCTTCACGTCCTCGATCACCGTCGCGTAGACGCCCGAGTAGGAGGAGTCGGGGATCACGATCAGCGTGTCGTCCTCCTCGCCCTGCGGACCCCACAGCCGGCCGCCGTTGCGGATCAGCGCCGGCAGCGAGGCGTCGATGATCACGTCGCTGGGCACGTGCAGGTTCGTGATCCCCTTGTCGGAGTTCACGTACGACATCCGCGGGCCGTCGGCGATCGCCTGCTCGAAGGCGGCCTTGATCTCGGCCCCGTTCGGCAGCGCGTCGAGCCCCGGCAGGATCGTGCCGAGACCGTCGTTGGCCGAGAGTCCGGCCGCGGCCAGGTCGTCGCCGTAGCGGTCGAAGACGTCGGCGAAGAAGGCCTTCACCGCGTGGCCGAAGATGATCGGGTCGGAGACCTTCATCATCGTCGCCTTCAGGTGCACCGACCAGAGCACGCCCTCGGCCTTCGCGCGGGCGACGGTCTCGCGCAGGAACGCCTGCAGCGCGGCGGCCTCGAGGACGGTGCCGTCGACGATCTCGCCGGCCAGCACCGGCAGCTCCGGCTTCAGCACGACGGTCTCGCCGTCGGCGGTCACCAGCTCGATCCGCAGCGTGTCATCGGCGGGCAGCACGACCGACCGCTCGTTGTGGCGGAAGTCGTGGCCGTCGAGGCTGGTGACGACCGTCTTCGACCCCTCGGCGAACGGCTTGTTCACGTGCGGGTGCTTGCGCGCGTAGGACTTGACCGAGGCCGGCGCGCGGCGGTCGGAGTTGCCCTGGCGCAGGACCGGGTTGACGGCCGAGCCCTTGACGCGGTCGTAGGCCTCGCGGGCCGCCCGCTCCTCGTCGGTGGCCGGGTTCTCCGGGTAGTCCGGGACCGCGTAGCCGGCCTCCTGCAGCTCCTTGATCGCCGCCTTCAACTGCGGGATCGAGGCCGAGATGTTCGGCAGCTTGATGATGTTCGCGTCGGGCGTCTTGGCCAGCTCGCCGAGCTCGGCGAGCGCGTCGGAGACCCGCTGCTCGGCGGTCAGGCGGTCGGGGAACTGGGCCAGGATCCGCCCGGCCAGCGAGATGTCCCGGGTCTCGACCTCGACGCCGGCGGCGCCGGCGAAGGCCTCGATGATCGGGAGGAACGAGTGCGTCGCGAGCGCGGGAGCCTCGTCGGTGTAGGTGTAGATGACCTTCATGTGGCCTGCTTCGCTTCGGGATCGGGGCGCGCCGGGCCTGGCCCGACCGCGATCCGGCGAGCAGGGTCCGATGCGCGAGCGACACGCTATCTGCTGGAGTCGCCCGCTCGCCGGCTCAGTCGTGGGCGACGAGCAGCACCGCGCCGGCGTGGCGGACGGCCAGGTCGAGCACGTGGCGGCGCGCGTCGTGGTCGAGCGGGGCCAGGCTCTCGTCGAGGATCAGCACGTCGGGCCGCCGCAGCAGCGCCCGCGCGACGGCGATCAGGCTCCGCTCGCCGTCGGAGAGCCGCCAGCCCGTCTCCCCCACCAGCTGCTGGATCCCGGCCGGCATCCGGTCGAGCAGCGGACCGAGGCCGAGCTCGCGGGCCAGCCGCTCGGCGCGCGCGACCGCCGCGGGCGTGGCCGGCCAGCCGACGCCCAGCAGCAGGTTGAAGGCCAGCGGTCCCAGCAGCACGTGGTCCTGCCCGACCTGCGGCACCAGCACCACCCGGCCGTGGCGCTCGACGGCGCCGGCGGTCGCCGGCTCGAGCCCGGCCAGCACCCGGCAGAGGGTCGACTTGCCCGCGCCCGACGGTCCCCGGACGACGACGCGGTCGCCGCGGCGGACGGTCAGCGCGGTGGCCCGCGCCGGCCGCTGCGGGGGACCCCAGCGAAGGTCGCGGGCGCGCAGCAGCGGGCCGTCGCCGCCCGCCGGCGCCGGGGCGTCGTCGAGCGGGTCGTCCGCGGCCGCGTCGAGCAGCGGCCGGATCCGCCGCCACGCCACCACCCCGGCGGCGAGCGCACCGGTCGAGGCCGCCGCCCGTGCCAGCCCGGTGGTCGCCAGCACGACCCCGGCGACCGCCGCGCCGAGCGTCGCGCCGCCCGCGCCGCCGAGGGCCAGCAGGGCGACCGCGCCGGTCAGCCAGCCGCCGGCGCCGACCGCCCCCAGCAGCGCGACCTGGGCGTCCATCCGCCGGGCCAGCCGCGGGGCGTCGTGCCCGGCCTCCGGCGGCCAGCCGTCGTGGGCGACGGTGCGATGGCCGAGCAGCCCCTCGACCAGCCGCACGCTGCCGGCGATCCGGGCGCTGGTCCAGGCCTCGCGGGCGCGGACCGCGGCGACCCCGGCCGCGGCCACCGCCAGCGTCCACACGACGAGCAGCAGGGCCAGCAGCAGCGCGCCTGCGGCGATCAGGATCGTGCCGGCGACGGCGATCTCGACCACCGCCAGCAGCCCGGCCAGGACCCCGTGGGTGGCGGTCGTCTCGAGCGCCCGCGCCTCCTGCAGCCGCGCCAGCAGGCCGCCGATCCCCTCGACCCGCATCCGCTCGGGGGCGGCGCGGAGGGCGGCCGCCGCGAGCGCGCCGTGGACCGCGCCGACCACCTGCAGCGCGGTCCGCGCCACCAGCCCGGTCTGGAGCGCGGTGGTCGCGGTCAGCGCGGCGACCAGCGCCGCCACCACCGCCAGCGGCGCGCCGTGGCGGACGCAGGCGATCCAGGCCGCCAGGTAGAGCGCGTAGCGGGCCAGCGTCACCAGCCCGACCGCGGCCGTCCAGCGCCGCACCCGCGCCCGCCGCAGGGCGACGGCCAGCCGCGGCTCGACCGGCGCGGTGGGGGCGCCGTCGAGCCGGGCGCGGACCCGGGCGATCCGGCGCGCCGACGGCCGCAGGCCCGCCAGCCGCAGGGTCGTCGCGAGCGGGTCGGCGGCGGGCGGCGGAGACGGCCCGCCGGCCAGCTCGCCGCCGGCGCGGCGGGCCGGGCCCCCACCGTTGGTCGCGACCGTCGTGCCGTCGTCGCCGATCCGCCAGCTCGACCAGCGGGCCAGCTCGTCGTCGACCCGGTCGCGGGCGGCCAGCGCCGCCGCCAGCCGGCTGCCGGGATCGGCGGCCAGCCGCGCCGGATCGCCCTCCTCGACCAGCCGTCCCTCCGCCAGCACCAGCACCCGCGGGAAGTCGAGCGCGGTCTCCAGGTCGTGGGTGACGCAGACGACGGTCGCCCCCGGCCAGCGCTCGCGGACCCGCCGCAGCAGCGCCGTGCGCGCCGGACGGTCGAGGCCGCGCAGCGCCTCGTCGAGCAGCACCAGCGCCGGTCGCTCCCGGGCGAGCGCGCGCGCCAGCCGCACGCGCTGGGCCTCGCCGCCGGAGAGCCGCGCGCCGGCGAACCCGACCGGCCGCTCGCCGTGGGCCCGGAGCACCGGCTCCGCCCCGGCCGCCCGCAGCGCCGCCGCCGGATCGCGGCCCGGGGCCACCGCCGGATCGATCACGTTGGCGGCCAGCGGCAGGTCCCACAGGGTCACCGCCGGGCCGGCCCACGCCGTCCGTGCCCGCAGCCGCGCGGGATCGAGCGGCGCGCCGTCGACCAGCACTCGTCCGGCCTGCGGGCGGTGGGCGCCGAGCAGCAGGTCGACGACCGTCGACTTGCCGCTGCCGGTCGGGCCGACCAGCGCCAGCTGCTCGCCGGCCGCGATCGTCACCGTCAGGTCGTGCAAGACCGGCCGCGGACCGATCGCCACGGTCACGCCCTCGAGCGCGATCGTCACGCCGGCGCCGTCGTCCCCCGTGGCCGCGGCCGGCGGAACCGAGGCCGGCTCCAGCGCCGCCCGCAGCGGCTCGCGCAGACGACCGGCCAGGACCGCCATCCGCGGCAGCGGACGCGCGGCCTGCCCCAGCCGCTCGGCGGCCAGCGGCAGCACGAAGCAGCCGGCCACGACTACCAGGCCGGTCGCGCTGGTGGCGTCGCCGGCCGCGGCCAGGGCCGCCAGCGCCAGGCTCCAGGCGACCGCCCCCTCGGCCAGCGCCGCCGCCCCGGTCAGCCACGCCGTCCGCCGCGCCGCCGCCGCCCAGCCGCCGAGCCGCGACGCCAGCTCGACGGCGACCGCCGGCTGTGCCCGGTGGGCGCGCAGCGTCCCCGCTCCGAGCAGGCAGTCGAGCAGGAAGCGGCTGATCGCCGAGCCCTGCTCCTCGACCCGCAGGTCGGCTCCGCGGACGACCGCCGCCCCGGCGGCCGCGGTCGCCACCACCAGCGGCAGGCCGAGCGCGACCGTCCACCACGGCAGCGGGATCAGCAGCGCCAGCGCGACCCCGACCAGGACCACCTCGGCGGCCGCGCGCAGCGCCTGCGAGAGCAGCACCGGGACGGTCCGCAGCTCGTGCAGCGCGTGGCCGCGGGCGGCCAGGTCGGAGGCGGGACGGGTCCGGAACCAGTCGGCCGGCAGCCGCGGCACGCGGTCGACGATCGCCCGCCGCAGCCGCTGCTCGATCGCGCGGCCGGCCCGCGCCTCGTGGCGGGCGACGGTCAGCCGCAGCAGCGCCAGCCCGCCCGCCAGCGCGGCCATCGCGGCCAGGCCGGCGTGGCCGCCGTCGCCGCGCAGGACCCACGCCAGCAGCGCCGCCTGGACCACCAGCGCCGCCGCCCCGAAGGTCGCCGCCGCCGCGACCACCGGCCGCGCCGGCCCCGGCAGCGCCGCCCGCAGGGTCGCGC
>NZ_JAWZSQ010000041.1:0-18545 GCF_034096925.1 Patulibacter defluvii | reverse complement strand
GGGCCCGCCAGGCCGCCCGCAGCGCCCGTGCCCGCGCCCGCCGGGCGTCGTCGGCCGCCCGCCGCGCCGGCCGGCCGCGGACCGTGACCCTGGCCGAGGGCACGGCGGCGACCCCGGCCCGCCGGGTCGGCTCGGCGACCGATCTGCGTTTGACCGCCGACGGCCGCGCCCTGCTCGCCGCCGGCCCGCTCGCCGTCCGCGCGACCGCGGTCGCCGTCGGTCGCGAGCAGCGGGTGCTGCCGGTCGTCGTGCGGTAGGAGGCTCGGGCGAGGCGGGGCGGGCCTCGGCGCGGCGCGACGGGGGCGGGGCCGCAGCGTGCCTCGGTGCGGTGCGGTGCGGTGCGGTGCGGTGCGGTGCGACGCGGGGCGGGCGCGCGGCGCCGCTCCACCGAACCGGCGTCATCTGCCCCCTCTCCTCCCGAACTGGCGTCATTTCGCCCTGGATTTCGGGGTCGGGTGACGCCAGTTCGCCGGGGCGGGGGTGGAATGACGCCAGTTCGCGCGGGCCCGCTGGCCGGCCGGCTGCCCGACCCCGCCCGTCCGTTGAGCGCCGCCGACCTCCTCGGGCGGCGGGTGCGGACCGGGGCAGGGGGCGAACGTCGCACGCCGCCGCGGCCCGGTCCGCCGTGTCACGGTGACCGTCACCGGCGGGGGCGAACGTCGCACGGCGTGGGAGGACGGGCCGGCATGTGACGTTCGCCCGCCCCGCCGTCTCCGCCCCGCCGCGCGCACCCGCCGCGCCCCGCCGTCCCGCCCCGCCCACCCCCAACCGGCCTCGAGGCGCCCTACTCCCCGTCGCCGGACCCCGACCGCTTCCGCCGCGCCGCCGCGGCATCCTCGCGGCGCGCCGCCGCGGCGTCCTCCCGAGCGGCCCGGCGCTGCTCGTCGGCCAGCCGCCGGTGCTCGGCGCGCTGGCGGTCGGCCAGCTCGCGGTGGCGCTGCTTCTCGGCCTCGCCGAGGGCGCGGTGGTGGGCCTTGTAGGCGTCGTTGATCGCCCGGTGGCGGTCGCGCTCGGCCTGGCGCCGGTCGCGCTCGCCGCCGGCGCCCCAACCACGCTCGCCGCCGTCGCGCCCGCCCGCCGCACCACCGCCGCCGTCGCGCCCGCCCGGCCGCCGCCCCGCCGCGCCGCCGCGCCGCCCACCGCCACCGCCCTCGAACCAGCCCTCGGCCGCCTCCTCGTGGGCGCGCCGCAGCTCGCGCCAGGCGTCGCGGGCCTGGCGCATCGCGTCGACCACCTGCTTGCGCGCCTCGTTGGCGGCGGTGGCCGCCTCGGCCAGCTGCGAGCGCGTCTTCTGGCCCTGGACGATCGAGTTGAACGACCACAGCCCCGTCTCCAGCAGCCGGGCCGCGCGGCGGGTGTCGTTCAGCAGCGTCTCGCGCAGCCGCTCGGGCGGGGTGCCGTCGGTCAGCCGCCGGCGCGACGCCTCGCTGTGGATCTCCCACAGGCCGACCAGGGCCTTGGCCGCGATCCGCGGCTCCGGGTCGCGGGGGTCGACCTGGGCGCTCTCGGCCAGCGCCTCGGTCGCCACGTCGACGAGCTTCGCGGTCAGGTCGCGGATCGCCGCCTGCAGCGCCGGCGTCCGCTCGACCATCCGGCCGAACTCGATCATCATCGCGATCGCCACCGGGTCGATCACCAGGTAGCGCTCGGCCTCGCGCTCGATCACCCCCAGCACGGCCTCGGTCGGGGAGACGTCCTTCGGCCGCTCGGCCAGCGCCTGGCGTAGCCGCTCGATCATCTCGTCGGCGCGGTCGAGGACCAGCGACTCCTTGGTCGGGAAGTAGTTGTAGACCGTCTTCTCCGACACCCCGGCCTCGGCCGCGACCTCGGCGATCCGGACCTCGTCGAAGCCGCGCTCCATGAACATGAAGGTCGCGGTGTCGGAGATCTGCTGCCGGGTCTGGCGCTTCTTCCGCTCGCGCAGGCCCTCGCCCGGCGTCGCCTGCTCGACCTCGTGCCGCGAGCGGATCCGCCGGCGCACCTCGGCTAGTTCCTCGGCGGAGAACTCGCTCAGCGCCCGCGGCGCGGCGGCGCGATCGGCGTTGGCGCTCACCCGCTCATCCTATCAATCTTCTAGTTGCAGAATTTTTCTAGTGACTGTATCTTTCTGCCCGTCCGATGATCGCCGGCCCCCGCCGCGGTCTCAAGAGGCGCCCTGTCCGCAGCCCCGCACCCCATGAGCTCCACACCGCCCGCCGTCGAGACCGACGGCCTCACCAAGCGCTTCGGCGACTTCACCGCCGTGGCCGACCTGAACCTGCGCGTCGACGCCGGCGGGGTGGTCGCCCTGCTCGGCCCCAACGGCGCCGGCAAGACCACCACCGTCCGGATGCTGGCGACGCTCGTCGAGCCGACCTCCGGCGGCGGCCGCGTCTGCGGCCACGACCTCGTCCGCGAGGGCGACGCCGTCCGCCAGGCGATCTCGCTGACCGGCCAGTTCGCCGCGCTCGAGGACAACCTCACCGCCCGCCGCAACCTGATCCTGATGGCCCAGCTGCGCGGTCACGGCAAGCGCGCGTCCCAGCAGATCGCCGACCAGCTGATCGACCGCTTCGACATCGGCGAGTTCCGCGACAAGCTGATCAAGGGCCTCTCCGGCGGCCAGCGGCGGCGCGTCGACCTGGCCGCCAGCCTCGTCACCCAGCCGCAGCTGCTGGTCCTCGACGAGCCGACCACCGGCCTCGACCCGCGCAGCCGCCAGGTCGTCTGGCAGACCGTCCGCGACCTGGTCGGCGAGGGCGTCACCCTGCTCCTCACCACCCAGTACCTGGAGGAGGCCGACGCACTGGCCGACCGGATCGTCCTGATCGACCACGGCCGCGAGGTCGCCTCCGGCACCCCGACCGAGCTGAAGGCCCGGATCGGCGAGCAGCGGGTCGACGTGGTCGCGGTCGACAGCGCCGGCCTGGAGCGGATCGAGCGGCTGCTGTCGGTCCGCTTCGAGATCTCGGTCGACCGCGGCCAGCGGACCGTCTCGGTGCCCGCGCCGGACGAGACCCTCGACCTCGGCCGGGTCGCGGCCGTGATCCACGAGGCGGCCGTCCCGATCGACGAGATCGCCCTCCGCCGCCCGACCCTCGACGACGCCTTCCTGACGCTGACCGGCCAGCCCCCGACCCCCGACCCCAACGACGGCGCCCGCAGCGACGACGACGTCGCCGAGGAGATCGCCGCATGAGCACCGCCACCGTCACCACCGCCGGCAGCGCCCCGCTGCCCGAGCTGCCGGCCCGTCCCGGCTCGGTCGTCCGCTACTTCCGCGAGACGGGCCTGCTGGTCGGCCGCGCCCTGCGCACGATCCCCGCCGTCCCCGAGCGGCTGAGCGACGTGACGATCCAGCCGATCGTCTTCACGCTGCTCTTCCTCTACGTCTTCGGGGCCGCGATCGAGATCCCCGGCGTCCCCCGCTACCAGGACTACCTGCTGCCCGGTCTGATCGGGCAGAGCCTCGCCTTCGGCGTGATCGGCGCCGGCGTCGCGACCGCCAACGACTTCAGCTCGGGCGTGATCGACCGCTTCCGCTCGCTGCCGGTGACCCGCCTGTCGGTGATCTCGGCGCAGGTGATCGGGCAGGTGATCGAGCAGATCCTGGGGATGGCGATCGTCGCCGGCCTCGGCCTGCTGCTGGGCTGGGAGCCGCACATGTCGGCCGTCGAGGTGCTGGGCCTGATCGCCCTGATCCTGCTCGGCCTGACCGCCTTCACCTGGTTCGGCGTGCTGCTGGGGATGCTCGTGCGCAGCTCCGACGCGATGCAGGGGATCGGCTTCGCGATCGTCTTCCCGCTGGCCTTCCTGGCCGGAACCTTCGTGCCGATCGAGAAGATGGACCTGATCCCGCGCACGATCGGCGAGTGGAACCCGATCTCGACCCTGGTCGCCGCGGTCCGCCAGATCACCCAGGGGGTCCACGCCACCGGATCGTGGCCGCTGGAGAACCCGGTCCTGGCGATGGTCCTCTGGTGCCTGCTGATCATCGGCGTCTGCGTCCCCCTGGCCCTCCGCCGCTTCCGCACCACCAGCGCCGCCTGACCCCCGAGCGCGCGCCGTTTGTGACCGTCCGCGTCGCAAGCGGCGCGCGCCCACGGGGCGGATAGCCTCGCCGGCACCATGCGCGCTGTCGTCATCACCCGCCACGGCGACCCGGAGGTGCTGCAGGTGCAGGAGCGGCCCGATCCGCCCGCGCCGGGACCGGGCCAGGTGGCGATCGACGTCCGCGCCGCCGGGGTCAACTTCGCCGACACGATGGCCCGGGTCGGCCTCTACCCCGACGCGCCGAAGGTCCCCTCGGTGGTCGGCTACGAGGTCGCCGGGGTCGTCCAGGCGGTCGGCGACGGGGTCGCGGACCACGCCGTCGGCGACCGGGTGGTGGCCGGCACCCGCTTCGGCGGCTACGCCGAGCGGGTCGTGGTCAAGCAGGCCGACGTGCTGCCGCTGCCCGAGCGGCTGAGCTTCGAGCAGGGCGCCGCGGTGCCGGTCAACTACGCCACCGCCTGGGCCGGGCTGCTGCGCTACGGCGCGCTGGAGCAGGGCGAGCGGGTGCTGCTGCACGCGGCCGCCGGCGGCGTCGGGATCGCGGCGACCCAGATCGCCAAGCGCCACGGGGCCGAGGTCCACGGCACCGCCTCGCCCGGCAAGCACGAGGCGATCCGCGGCTTCGGCGTCGACGTCGCCCACGACTACACCCGCAACGGCTGGCAGCGCGGCCTGCCGCCCTTCGACCTGGTCATGGACGCGGTCGGCGGCAAGAGCTTCCGGACCAGCTACGACCTGCTGCGGCCCGGCGGCCGGCTGGTGGCCTTCGGCGCCTCGTCGGTGATGGCCGGCGAGTCGCGCAACCTGGTCCACGCGGCGCGGGCGGCGCTGCGGATGCCGCGCTTCAACCTGATCAAGCAGATGTCGGTCTCGAAGGCCGTGATCGGCCTCAACATGCTGGCGCTGTGGGACGACGCCGGCACGCTGGAGCCGTGGATCGCGCCGCTGCGGGCGATGGTCGACGACGGCACGATCCAGCCGGTCGTCGCCGAGGCGGTGCCCTTCGACCGGGCCCCCGAGGCGCACCGGATCCTCGCCCAGCGTCGCAACGTGGGCAAGGTCGTGCTGGTGCCCTGAGCGCGGTCAGCGGCGCGGCTGCCGCTGGCGCGCGCGGGCGCGCTCGGCCTCCATCCGCTCGCGCCAGTCGGCGCCCCAGATCCGGTCGCGGAGGAGGAAGACGAAGGCGGCGCCGACCGCCAGCGCGACGACCGTGCTGACGGCGCTGCTGGTGACGGCCGAGAGCAGCGTCCAGACCGCCGCCTCGAGCAGCACCAGCATGCAGATCCAGAACAGCGGGCTGAAGCGGCGGGGCTCGTCCTCGTCGCCGGGCGCGTTGCGGGCCATCGACGGAGGGTACGAGCTGGCCGCCGGCCGTGTCGCGCAGCCGCTCGTCGGAGACGCCCGGACCGTGGCGGCCGGCGCGCGCCGCCGGCGGCGCGGAGCGTACGCTTGCGCGCGATGACCGGCGCGCCCGCACCCGTCGGGCCCGCGCCCGCGATCCAGCTCGACCGGCTGGTGCGTCGGCGCGGCGAGCGGCTGGTCCTGCGCGAGATCACGCTCGAGCTGCCGGTCGGCGCGACGCTGGCCCTGCTCGGTCCCAACGGCGCCGGCAAGTCGACGCTGCTGCGGGTGCTCGCGGGGCTGCTGCGGCCCAGCCGCGGCGGCTGCCGGGTGCTCGGCCACCCGCTCCCGCGCGAGCGCCACGCGGTCCGCGGGCGGGTCGGCTACCTGGCCCACGAGCCGATGCTCTACCGCGACCTGACCGTGCGCGAGAACCTGGCCCACCGCGCGCGGCTGCTGCACGCGCCGGCCGCGCGGGTCGACGAGCTGCTCGACGCGACCGGGCTGCGGAAGCGGGCGAGCTTCCCCGTCGCCGCGCTCTCCCGCGGGCTGACCCAGCGGACCGCGGCGGCCGCGACGCTGCTGGCCGATCCCGAGCTGCTGCTGCTCGACGAGCCGCTGGCCAACCTCGACCCGGTCGCCGCCGAGCAGCTGGGGGCGCTGCTCGACGCCCGCCCTGGCGGCGCGCCGCGGACCCGCGTGGTCGCCGGCCACGACCCGGCCGCGGCGCTGGCCGAGGCCGACCTGGTGCTGGGCCTGAAGGACGGCGCCCCGGTGCTGCTGGCGCCACCGGCGGCGGTCACCGAGGCGGAGATCGGAGCGCTCTACCGATGACCGCTCCCGTCCCGACCCCCGCCCGCGGCGCCGGCTGGCGGCGCGACGTCGGCACGCTGCTGGCGCTGGAGTGGCGGCGCGAGCGGCGGGCGCCGCAGGTGCTGCCGACGATGCTGCTGTTCAGCGTCGGCGCGTTCGTGCTCTTCCGCTTCGGGCTCCAGGACGGGACGATCGACGGCACCCTCGCCGCCGGCGTGCTGCTGGTGACGACGCTGCTCGCGGCGCTGCTGGGGATCGGCCGGCTGTGGGCGGCCGAGGAGGAGGAGGGCGGCCTCGACGCGTTCCGCCTGACCCCGGCCTCGGCCGCGGCGCTGGTGGCGGCGAAGGCGCTGGCGCTCTGGAGCTTCCTCGTCGTGCTGCACCTGATCGCCGTGCCGGCGTTCGCGTTCCTGCTGCTCTCGGCCTCGCTTGACGCCGGCGAGGCGCTGCGGGCGGCGGCGGTGCTGCTGCTGCTCGACCTCGGGATCGCGGCCGCCGGCACGCTGGTCGGGGCGATCGCCGCCGCCGCCCGCTCGCGCGAGCTGCTGGTGCCGCTGCTGGCCGTGCCGCTGCTGATCCCGGCGGTCGCCGTCGCGTCGCAGGCGCTCTCGCCGCTGCTGGAGGCGCAGGGCGGCCACGTGGAGGGCCGGTGGTGGCTGGTCCTGGCTCTCTATGATGGTGTGTTCCTGCTGGTCGGCTGGGCCGTCTCCGACGGAATCGTCGAGGACTGAACCGCCGCCTTCGACGATGCCCTACGCCCGTCGCCTGCTCCCCCTCACCCTCGTCACCGCGGTCGTCGTGGTGGCCTGGATCGTCGTGGCCACGGCGGTCGCGCCGACCGACGCCACCGAGGGGCTGCGCCAGCGGCTCACCTACCTGCACCCGGCGTTCGCGATCCTGACGCTGGTCGCGTTCGTGGTCGGCGCCTTCTTCGGCTGGCGGCACCTGAAGAGCGACCGCCCGCTCGACGACCTGCGCTCGTACGTCGCGATCCACCTCGGCCAGATCTACTGCGTGATCGCGCTGCTGACCGGGGCGATCTGGGGCAAGACCGCCTGGGGCACGTTCTGGGACTGGGGCGAGCCGGTGCTCGTCACCTTCCTGATCATCTTCCTGCTCTACGCCACCTACCAGCCGATGCGGTTCGCGATCGAGGATCCGGAGCGGCAGGCCCGCACGGCCTCGGTCTTCGCCGTCGCCTGCGGCGTCTTCGCGCCGATCTGCTTCGGGATCGTGCGCCTGACCACCAACCTGCTGCACCCGCAGCCGCTGAACGACCCGGGGTCGAACCTGCCGGGCAGCGCCGGGCTGGCGTTCGCGCTCTCGGTGCTGGCGATCGGGGCGCTCTTCGTGACCCTCTGGCACCTCGAGGTCGTCCACAAGAGCACCCGGATCCGCCTCCGTCAGCTGCAGCGCCGGGTCGAGGGCGAGGACGCCGTCCCGCACGTCGCCCGCGCGTCGTCCCCGGTCACGTTGTAGCCCCAGCGGTGTAGCTCCCTCCAACGCCCCCTGTTCCCGGAACCCCTCGTGTCGATCGCCACCACCCTCCTCGCCCAGGCCGACGACGGCAGCCCCGGCTACGTCACCGCGGCCGTGATCGTCGTCGGGCTGGTGCTGCTGGTCTACCTGGCGATCGTCGCCTTCCGCGTCCGCGACGCCGCCGGCCGGCTCGACGCGCTGGAGCAGCGGCTGGGTGGCGAGGCGACCTCGGCCGAGCCGTCCGAGCCGGCGCCGGAGGCCGTCGGGCGATGAACGAGCTGCTGGTCCTCGGGGTCTCGCACAAGACCGCGCCGGTCGCGGTCCGCGAGAAGCTGTCCCTGACCGACCGCCAGCTCGACCTGCTGCTCGCCGACCTGATCGCGTCCGAGCACGTCCACGAGGCGGCGGCCGTCTCGACCTGCAACCGGTCGGAGGTCTACCTGGTCGTCGGCGACCCGGTCCGGGCCGAGGCCGCGCTGCTGGGCCGGATGGCCGAGCGCGCGCGGATGCGCCCGACCGAGCTGGCCGGGCAGATCTACACCCCGCGCAACTGCGACGCGGCCCGCCACCTGTACCGGGTCACCAGCGGGCTCGACTCGATGGTCCTCGGCGAGTACGAGATCCAGGGCCAGGTCAAGCGCTCCTACGATCTGGCGCTGCAGGCCGGCACCACCGGACCGCTGCTCAACCGGCTCTTCAAGGCCGCGATCCAGACCGGCAAGCGGGTCCGCTCCGAGACCGGGCTCTCCGAGCGCCGGACCAGCGTCGCCTCGGTCGCGGTCGACCTGGCCGCGGCCACCGTCGGCGAGCTGCAGGACCGCAGCGTGGTGATCATCGGCGCCGGCGACACCGCCGAGCTGACCGCCCAGGCGCTCGCCGCCCGTGGCGTCCGGACGCTGTTCGTCTCCAACCGCCACACCGACCGCGCCCGCAGCCTGGCCGACCGCTTCGGCGGCCGCGTCGGCAGCCTCCACGAGCTGCCCGAGCAGCTGGCCCAGGCCGACATCGTCGTCGCCTCGACCGCCTCGCCGCACCCGATCCTGGGTCCGGAGGAGCTGGAGGTCGTGATGGCCGGCCGCCGCGAGCGGCCGCTGGTCCTGATCGACATCGCCGTCCCGCGCGACGTCGACCCGGAGTGCGCCGGGGTCGAGGGCGTCTCGCTCTACGACATCGACGACCTGCAGGCGGTGGTGGCCCGCAACCTGGCCGACCGCGGCGGCGAGCGGGAGCAGGCCGAGGCGATCGTCGAGGAGGAGATCCAGCGCTTCGCCCGCTGGATGGGCCAGCTCGACGTGACGCCGACGATCGTCGACCTGCGGACCCGCGCGTCCGAGATCGTCGACGCGGTGATGGCCGAGAACGCCGACCGCTGGCAGACGGCCAACGAGGACGACCTGGCCCGGGTCGAGCGCGCCGCGCGGACGATCGTCCAGCGGCTGCTGCACGAGCCGACGGTGCGGCTGAAGCGCGCCCGCGACCAGGACGACGCCCACGGCCACGTCGAGGTGGTGCGCGAGCTGTTCGGGCTCGACGACCCGGAGGCCGAGGCGGCCGCCGGCGACGTCGACGTCCAGCGGGCCCACGCCGCTGCCGGCGGCACCCGCCGCGGCGCGCAGCCCGCCGCCGGCCGGCCCCCGGTCGCGCCGCCGCCCGACAACGTCCGCGCGATCGGCGACCGCCGCCCGCGCCGGTCGTGATCCGGCTCGGCAGTCGCCGCAGCCCGCTGGCGCTCGTCCAGGCCCGCGCGGTCGCCGCCGCGCTGACCGCCGCTGGCCACGAGGTGCGGATCGTCGAGGTCGTCACCACCGGCGACCGCGACCGCGCCGCGCCGGACAAGGCGAAGTGGGTCAACGAGCTGGAGCGGGGGCTGCTGGCGGGCGAGATCGACCTCGCCGTCCACTCGGCGAAGGACGTCCCCGGCGAGTTGCCCGAGGGGCTGGCGCTGATCGCCAGCTCGGCCCGCGAGGATCCGCGCGACGTGCTGGTCGGCGCGCCGTCGCTCGACGCGCTGGCCGCCGGGGCGCGGGTCGGCACCGCCAGCCTGCGGCGGGCGGCCCAGCTGCGGGCGGCCCGCGGCGACCTGCGGGTGGTCGAGGTCCGCGGCAACGTCGACACCCGGCTGGCCCGGATCGCCCGCTCCGGCGCCGAGCCCGACCCGGCGCGGCCGCCGGTCGACGCGATCGTGCTGGCCGCCGCCGGGCTGCGGCGGCTGGGGCGGACCCCGGACGCGGTCGCGCCGCTCGAGGGGCCGGCGTTCGTGCCAGCGCCGGGCCAGGGGATCCTGACCCTGGAGGCGCGGGCCGACGATGCCGCGGTCGCCGCCGCGGTGGCCGGCTACGACGACCCGGCGACCGGGCGGCTGCTGCGGGCCGAGCGGGCGCTGGCGCGGGCGCTCGGGGCCGACTGCACCAGCGCGGTCGGCGCCCATGCGCGGTCGCGGCCGGACGGCGCCGGGCTGACGCTGCGCGGCTTCGTCGGCGCGCCCGACGGCTCCGGCTGGGCGGTCGACGAGCAGGCCGGCGACGACCCCGAGGCGCTCGGCGCGCTGGTCGCCGAGCGGCTCCGGCGGGCCGGCGCCGACGAGCTGCTGGCCGCCGCCCGCGCGCAGGCCCCGCCCGCCCTGCGCGCCGCCGCCGAGCGCCACCCGCGAGAGGACCCGTCGTGAGCGAGACCCCGACCCCGACCCCGACCCCCGGCACCGTCTACCTGGTCGGCGCCGGCCCCGGCGATCCGGGCCTGATGACGGCCCGCGCGCTCGAGCTGATCGCGACCGCCGACGTCGTCCTCTACGACAAGCTGATCCCGGCGACCGCGCTCGACGGCGCGCGGCCCGACGCCGAGCTGGTCGACGTCGGCAAGCGCGGCGGCGGCGACCAGGTGCCGCAGGAGACGACCGAGGCGCTGCTGGTCCGCCACGCGCTGGCCGGCCGCTCGGTGGCGCGGGTCAAGGGCGGCGATCCGTTCGTCTTCGGCCGCGGCGGCGAGGAGGCCCAGCGGCTGCGGGCGAAGGGGATCCCGTTCGAGGTCGTGCCGGGGGTGACGGCGGGGATCGCCGGCCCGGCCTACGCGGGGATCCCGGTCACCCACCGCGAGCACGCGCCGGGCGTCGCCTTCGTCACCGGTCACGAGGATCCGTCGAAGCCGGAGTCGACGATCGACTGGCCGGCGCTGGCGGCGTTCCCCGGCACGCTGGTCTTCTACATGGGCGTTCGCCGGCTGCCTGAGATCGCCCGCTCGCTGGTCGCCGGCGGCCGCGGGGCCGACGAGCCGGTGGCGATCGTCCAGAGCGGGACGGTGCCGGGCCAGCGGGTGGTCCGGGGCACGCTGAGCGACATCGCCGACGTCGCGCGCGAGGCGGGGATCACCGCCCCGGCGGTGACGATCGTCGGCGGCGTGGCGGGGCTGCGCGACGAGCTGCGCTGGTTCGAGGACCGGCCGCTGTTCGGCCGCACGGTGGCGGTCACCCGCGCCCGGGCCCAGGCGTCGGGGCTGGCCCGGCGGCTGCGGGCGCTCGGCGCCGACGTGGTCGAGACGCCGACGATCCGGACCCGTTCGCTGGAGGCCGAGCTGCCGCCGCTCGACGACGTCGACCTGCTGGCGGTGACCTCGCCCAACGGGGCCCGCGAGCTGGTGGCGGCGCTGCTGCGGTCCGGCCGCGACCTGCGCGACCTCCACGGCACGACCCTGGCCGCGGTCGGTCCGGGAACGGCGCGGGTCCTGCGCCAGCACGGCCTGATCGCCGACGTCGTGCCGGAGACCTTCACCGGCGAGGCGCTGGCCGCCGCGATCGGTCCCGCCGACGGGGCCCGGCGCGCGCTGCTGGCGCGGGCGGCGACCGCCGGCGACGCGCTGCCGGACGGCCTCCGCGCGGCCGGCTTCGCGGTCGACGAGGTGGCGCTCTACGAGACGGTCGCCGAGCCGCTCGACGAGGCCGCGATCGCCGCGATCGCCGCCGCCGACCACGTCACGTTCACCTCCGCCTCGACCGCCCGCTTCCTGGCCGAGGCCGGCGGCCTGGCGACCGGCGACGGCCCGCGCCCGCGGCTGGTCTCGATCGGTCCGGTCACCACCGCCGCGCTCGCCGAGTTGGGCGCGACCCCCGACGTCGAGGCGACCGAGGCCACGATCGACGGCCTGGTCGAGGCGCTGCTGGCCGACGCCGCCGCCCACGCCCCGCGCGGCGCGAGCGGCCCGTTCGCGGCCGGGCAGGCGCCGGAACGGGGCTGAGGCGGGCGCCCGGGGTTTGCGCCCCGCCCCGATCGGGTAGTCGAGAGTCACCCGCCGCACGGGCGGCGGGAGCGATCCCGGACCAGGAGCAGCCATGACCGACACCGACCGTCTGAAGGGCCAGGCCAAGGAGGCCGCTGGCGCCGTCACCGACGACGACGAGCTGCGTCGCGAGGGCCGCACCGACCAGCGGGTCGGCCAGGCCAAGGAGGCGATCGACGACGCGCGCGACAAGGCGCGCTCGCTGGTCGACCAGGCCAAGGACAAGTTGACCGGGCGCTAGCGGCAGGGGGGCCGACGGGCCCTGCACGGTCCGCCGGCCCCCACCCCGGCGGCCACCCGTCGGCCCCTCCTGCACGGTCGCTTGCAGCGACCCCCGGCCGTGGACCGGCCGGGCCCGCGGCCTGGCTAGGATCGGCCCATCGCTGCCCCGACCGTCACGTTCCTCTCCGACTACGGCCTGCACGACGAGTTCGTCGGGGTCTGCCACGCGGTGATCGCGCGGATCGCGCCCCAGGCCCGCGTCGTCGACCTGGCCCACGGCATCCCGTCGTTCGACGTCCGGCTGGGCGCGATCACGCTCCAGCGGGCGCTGCCGTACGCCGAGCCGGGCGTCCACCTGGCGGTCGTCGATCCCGAGGTCGGAGGGCGCCGGCGCCCGATCGCGATCCGGGTCGCCGAGGACGAGCGGCAGCTGGTCGGCCCCGACAACGGCCTGCTGTGGCTGGCCGCGCAGCGCTTCGGCGGGATCGTCGAGGCGGTCGACCTGACCCGCTCCCCGTACCGGCTGGAGCCCGTCTCCGCCACCTTCCACGGACGCGACATCTTCGCCCCGATCGCCGCCCGGCTGGCGAGCGGCCTGCAACTGGCCGACGTCGGCGAGCCGCTCGATCCGGACGACGTCCAGCCGCTGGCGATGCCGCTGGCCGAGGTCGACGCGGACGAGGTGGTCGCCCACGCGATCGCCTTCGACCACTTCGGCAACGTGCTGCTCGACCTCGAGCACGAGGAGCTGACGATGGGCGTCGGCCTGCGGCTCGGCGAGCAGGTCGAGATCAACGGCGAGCCCGGCGTCTACGCCACCACCTTCGCCGACGTCGATCCCGGCACCCTGCTCCTGTACCAGGACGCCAACCGCGCGATGGCGGTCGCGGTCAACCGCGCCTCCGCCCGCGAGCGGCTGGGCCTGCAAGCCGACGACGACCTGCGGATCCGCCGCCCCTAGCCGGACCGCCCATCCCGCTCCCGCCCGCCGCGACGTTCTGGACGGTCCGCGACCGGAACGTGACAGGCGCGGGCGCGATCGGCGATGGTGGGGGCATGAGCGAGAGCACGATCGGCCCGGGCTGGCGCCGGATCCACCTCGACGAGGTCGGGTCGACCAACGACGAGGCCCGGCGGCTGGCCGGCGAGGGCGCACCGCACGGCACCGTCGTCACCGCCGACCACCAGAGCGACGGCCGCGGCCGCCAGGGCCGGGCGTGGGTGGTCCCGCCGGGCCAGGCCCTGACCGCCTCGATCGTCGTCCGCGACGCCGGACCGCTGCTGCCGCTGGCCGCCGCGATCGCCGTCGCCGAGACGGCCGGTCCCGAGGCCCGGATCAAGTGGCCGAACGACGTCTTGCTGCCGGTCGGCGGCGATCTGCGGAAGGTCGCCGGGATCCTCGCCGAGGGTCGGCCGGCCGAGGGCTGGGCGGTGGTCGGGATCGGGCTCAACGTCGCCGTCGAGCTGGACGCGCTGCCGCCCGAGGTCGCGGCGACCGCGGCCACCCTCGGCCGCTCGCCGGCCGAGCGCGACGCCGTCCTCGACGAGCTGACCCGCCAGCTCGACGCGGCGCTGGCGCTCGACGCCGCCACGCTGCTGGAGCGGTGGTCGGCGCGCGACGCGCTCCGCGGCTCGACCGTCCGCTGGGAGACCCCCGGCGGCGGCGACCACGGCGAGGGCGTCGCCGAGGGGATCGGCGAGGACGGCCGGCTGCTGATCCGGCTCGCCGACGGCGACGTCCGGCGGCTCGACGCGGGCGACGTCCACCTGGTCCGCGACCGGTGAGCGACGACTGGGACGCGCGGGTGGCGGCGGTCTGGGCGGCCGCCGGCGATCGCGACGAGGCCGCCGTCGTCGCCGATCTGCTGGCGCTGGTCGACGAGCGCCCGGCCGGCGACGCGGCGGCCCTCTACGAGCACGCCTCGGCGCTCGACTTCGCCGGTCGCGAGGCCGAGGCGGAGCCGCTCTACCGTCAGGCCCTCGCCGCCGGCCTCGACGACGAGCGGCGTCCGCGGGCCCAGATCCAGCTGGCCAGCACGCTGCGCAACCTCGGCCGCCCGGCCGCGGCGGTCGAGCTGCTGGAGCGGGCGATCGCCGCCGCGCCCGACGACGACCTGGCTCCGGCCCGGGCCGCGTTCCTGGCCCTGGCGCTGGTCGACGACCGCCGGCCCGCGGCGGCGGTGGCCGCCGCGCTGGCCGCGCTGGCGCCGCACGTCCCCGAGTACGGGGGCGCCGTGGCGCGCTACGCGGCCGCGCTGCGCGACTGACCGCGGTCGCCGCTCAGGCGACCGTCCAGGTGTCGCCGCCCTGCAGCAGGCGGTCGAGCGCGGCGTCGTCGACCGCCTGACGGGCGGCCCGCCGCTCGGCGACCAGGCCGGCGCCCCACGGCACCCGCTCCACCTGCCGCAGCACCCCGAGCGGCACGTGGCGGCCGTCGGCGCCCAGCTGGCTGAGCGCGAAGGCAGCCGACGGGTCCTCGTGGCCGGGGTCGTGGACGACGATCCGGTCGGCGTCGGCCTCGGCGGCCGCCGTCACCCGCAGCGACCCGTCCGGGTCGCGGACGACGGCCTGCTCGCCGTCGGGCCCGAAGCGCAGCGGCGCGCCGGCCGCGAGCGGGATCCGGTGCAGCGGCGCCTGGTCCTTCTCCTGCAGCGCCGAGAACGCGCCGTCGTTGAAGACCGGGCAGTTCTGGAGCACCTCGACGAAGGCCGCGCCCGGGTGGGCGGCGGCGGCCCGCAGGACGGCGGTCAGCCCCTCCTTGTCGCGGTCGACGGCGCGGGCGACGAAGCTGGCGCCGGCGGCGATCGCGGTCGCGAGCGGGTTCAGCGGCCGTTCGAGCGATCCCGCCGGGGTCGACTTCGTGACCTTGCCCTGCTCGCTGGTCGGCGACGCCTGGCCCTTGGTCAGCCCGTAGATCCGGTTGTTGAAGAGCAGGATCTTGATCGGCACGTCGCGCCGCAGCGCGTGGATCAGGTGGTTGCCGCCGATCGAGAGCGCGTCGCCGTCGCCGGACACCACCCACACCGAGAGGTCGTCGCGGGCGGCGGCGATCCCGGTCGCGATCGTCGGCGCGCGGCCGTGGATCGCGTGCATCCCGTAGGTGTCCATGTAGTACGAGAAGCGGCCCGCGCAGCCGATCCCGGTGATGAACACCACCCGCTCCGGCGGCACGCCGACCTCGGGCATCACGCCCTGGACCGCGGCCAGGATCGCGTAGTCCCCGCAGCCGGGGCACCAGCGCGTCTCCTGGTCGGACTGGAAGTCGGCGCGGGTCAGCGCCGTCGTCAGCGGCTGGGCAGTGGCGCTCACGCGATCACCTCGAGGATGGCCTGCTCGATCTCGCCGGCCCGCAGCGGGCGGCCCTCGAGGCAGGTGTGGCTCTGGACGTCGACCAGGTGCTCGGCCCGGATCACGCGGGCCAGCTGGCCGCTGTTCATCTCCGGCAGCAGCACCCGCGGATAGCGGCGCAGGACCTCGCCGAGGTCGGGCGGCAACGGGTGCAGGTGGCGCAGGTGAGCGCGGGCCACGGCCCGTCCACCCTCGCGCACCCGTCGGACGCCCGCGATCAGCGCGCCCTCGCTCGAGCCCCAGCCGAGCACCAGCAGCTCGGCGCCGTCCTGGTGGTCGACGGCCAGCGGCGGGACGTCGACGGCGGCCACCTTGGCGGCGCGCGCGGTCACCATCCGGGCGTGGTTGGCGCCGTCGTAGCTGATCTCGCCGCTGCCGTCCTGCTTCTCGATCCCGCCGATCCGGTGGCGCAGGCCGGGGGTGCCGGGGATCGCCAGCGGCCGCACCCCGCGCTCGTCGCGGGCGTAGGGCAGGAACGGCGCGTCCTCGTCGTCGAGGGTCGCGAAGTCGGGGTCGATCGGGGCCAGGTCGGCGGCGGCCGGGATCCGCCACGGCGCCGAGCTGTTGGCCAGGAACAGATCGCTGAGCAGGATCACCGGCGTCCGCCGCTCGATCGCGATCCGGGCCGCCTCGTAGGCGCTGTCGAAGCAGTCGCCGGTGTTCGAGGCGGCGATCACCGGCAGCGGCGCCTCGCCGTGGCGGCCGTAGAGCGCCTGCAGCAGGTCGGACTGCTCGGTCTTCGTCGGCATCCCGGTCGAGGGGCCGGCGCGCTGGACGTCGATGATCACCAGCGGCAGCTCCAGCATCACCGCCAGCCCGATCGTCTCTGCCTTCAGGTCGAGGCCGGGACCGCTGGTGGCGGTGACCCCGAGCGCCCCGCCGTAGGAGGCGCCGAGGGCGATCCCGGCGGCGGCGATCTCGTCCTCGGCCTGGACGGTGCGAACGCCCTCGCCGGTCCGCTTGGCCAGCTCGTGCAGCAGCTCGGAGGCGGGGGTGATCGGGTAGGCGCTGAAGACCAGCGGCAGCCCGCTGCGGACGCTGGCCGCGACCAGGCCGAGGGCCATCGCGGTGGTGCCGTTGGCGTTGCGGTAGGTGCCGGCGGGGACGTCGGTGGCGGGGGCGACGTGGACCCGGACGTCGACCAGCTCCGAGGTCTCGCCGAACGCCCAGCCGGCGCTGAAGGCGGCGCGGTTGCCCTGCCGGACGACCTCGTCGGTGGCGAACTTGTGGTCGATCCAGCGCTCGATGACGGTGGTTGGCCGGTCGTACAGCCAGGAGACGAGCCCGAGCGCGAAGAGGTTGCGGGCCTTCTGCGCCTGTCGGCTGGTCGATCCGTCGACGTCCTCCAGCGCGCGGGTGACCAGGCTCGACATCGGCACCCGGGTGACGGCGAAGCGGTCGAGGCTGCCGTCCTCGAGCGGGCTCTCCTCGTAGCCGGCCTTCTGGAGCGCGCGCTTGGTGAACGCCTCCTCGTTGACGATGATCCGGGCGCCGCGCTCCAGCTGGGGCACGTTGACCTTGAGCGCGGCGGGGTTCATCGCCACCAGCACGTCGGGCGTGTCACCGGGGGTGGCGATGTCGCGGGCGGCGAAGTGGATCTGGAAGCTCGACACCCCCGCGGTGGTGCCGGCGGGGGCGCGGATCTCGGCGGGGAAGCTGGGCAGGGTGGCGAGGTCGTTGCCGAAGGCGGCCGTCGCGTCGGTGAAGCGGGCCCCGGCCAGCTGCATCCCGTCGCCCGAGTCGCCGGCGAAGCGGACGATGACGCGTTCGCGCTCCTCGACCGCCGCCTGCCCTACCGCTGATGTCGCCATGATCACGCGACCGTAACGCATCGCTCCCGGCGGCTCGGAGGCGCGGGGCAACAGGTCGTCGCGGCGGTCGATGGGCTCCGCGCACCGGCCCGGACGGCGCTGTGCGCGGAGCGGTGCCGGGGGCGTCAGCCGTCGAGCCGGACGAGCATCTTGCCGACGTTGCGTCCGTCGAGCAGGTCGAGGAACGCCTGCGGGGCCTGGTCGAGCCCGTCGACCACCGTCTCGCGGTAGTGGAGGCGGCCGGCGGCGAGCCAACCGCCGACGTCGCGCACGAACCGCTCGCGCAGGTGCTCGAAGTCGTAGACGAGCAGGCCGCGGATGCTGCCGCGGGTCTGGATCAGGCGCACCAGGTTGCGGGGTCCGGGAGCCGGCTCGGTCGCGTTGTACTGGGAGATCATCCCGCAGATCGCGATCCGCCCGTGCAGGCGGAGGGCGCCGATCGCGACCTCCAGGTGCTCGCCGCCGACGTTGTCGAAGTAGACGTCGATCCCGTCCGGGGCCAGCTCCCGCAGCTGGCGGCGGAGGCGGCCCTCGCGGTAGTCGATCGCCCCGTCGAAGCCCAGGTCGTCGACCACGTGGCGGACCTTCTCCGGACCGCCGGCGCTGCCGATCACCCGGCTGGCGCCGAGCTGGCGGGCGATCTGCCCGACCGCGCTGCCGACCGCGCCGGCGGCGGCGGAGACGAAGACGGTGTCGCCCTCGCGGATCCCGGCGGTCTCGACCAGGCCCCCGTAGGCGGTCAGGCCGGGCATGCCGAGGATGCCCAGGTAGGCCTGGATCGGGGCGACGTCGGGGTCGACCCGGACGACGTGGTCGCCCTCGACCAGCGCCACGTCGCGCCAGCCGAGCCCGTGGAGGACGGTAGTGCCGGTGGGGAAGCGCTCGTCGCCCGAGGCGATCACCTCGCCGACGGCGCCGCCGAGCATCGCCTCGCCGACCTCGTAGGGCGCGGTGTAGGAGGGCGCATCGCTCATCCGCCCGCGCATGTAGGGATCGACGCTGATCCAGCGGTTGCGGACGACCACCTGACCGGGACCGGGGTCGGGCAGCTCGACCTCGGCGTGGGCGAAGGTGTCGAGGGTCGGCGCGCCGTGGGGACGAGCGGCCAGGCGGATCTCGCGGCTGACGTGGGGCATGCGGGCTCCGGGGTCGGGAACCCGGCCGACCCTACGCGATCGCGGCCGGCGTCCCGGTGGGCCGGGGTCCGTCGGTGGTCGGGTGGGGGTGGGA
>NZ_JAWZSQ010000040.1:0-23789 GCF_034096925.1 Patulibacter defluvii | reverse complement strand
GGGGGTCGCCGCCGCGGCGCTGGCCGCCGCGCCGCCGGCGATCGGCCGCCGGGCGCTGCGGCTGCTGGCCGAGGCGGCGGTCGGGCACGGCTGCCCGCGGGTCGAGCGGCGGCTGGAGGAGGTGCTCGCGCTCGCCGCGCGCCCGCGCGCCCGCGCGGCGCTCGACGTCGGCGACGGGGTGCGGGTGGTGGTGGCCGACGACCGGGTCGGCTGCGAGCGGCGCTAGGCCGCCGGTCGCCCGGGGACGCCGCAGCGCCCGTCCGCCTCGTACACTCGGCCCCGTGCGCGACCCGAACATCGGCGAGATCCTGATCCAGTCGGACGACCTCCGCCGCCGCGTGGCGGACATCGGCGCCGAGATCAGCCGCGACTACGCCGGCCGCGAGATCCTGCTCGTCTGCGTGCTGAAGGGCGCGGTGCTGTTCGTCGCCGACCTGATGCGCGAGCTGACGATCCCCTGTCAGGTCGACTTCATGGCGGTCTCCTCCTACGGCTCGGCGACCCGCTCGAGCGGCGTGGTCCGGATCCTCAAGGACCTCGACAAGCCGATCGAGGGCCAGCACGTGCTGATCGTCGAGGACATCATCGACTCGGGCCTGACCCTCCAGTACCTGCTGCGGAACCTGCGCTCGCGCAACCCGGCGTCGCTCGAGGTCTGCTCGCTGCTGACCAAGCCGAGCCGGCGCGAGGTCGACCTGCCGATCCGCTACACCGGCTTCGAGCTGCCCGATCGCTACGCCGTCGGCTACGGGCTCGACCTCGACCAGCGCTACCGCAACCTGCCCTACGTCGCGGCCCTCACGGACGCGGCCGTGGCGGCCGCGGGCTGATCCCGGCGGACGCCGTCCGCCGGCCTCGGCGACGGCGTAACGGAGTCACAACACCCACCCGGCGGGCCGGTTACAGCGCCGTTGCTACGCTTCGTCTCCGACCCCGTTCTCCCTCGACCCGAAGGCGACGGGGCCGGCACACCACATGAGCCGGTTCTTCAAGAGCGCACTCTTCCCCATCCTCATCGTCCTGCTGCTGGCGTTCTTCGCCCAGCGGCTGTTCACGAGCGAGTCGACGGTGAAGGCCACCTTCAGCGAGTTCCAGACGCAGTTGGACAACAGCGAGATCGAGAGCGTCGTCGTCCAGACGAAGGACAACTCGCTCAAGGTCCACCTGAAGAACGACAAGACCTACCAGGTCGGGTACATCCCCGACTACGGCGCGCAGCTCGAGGCCCAGCTGGCCGCGGCCGCGCAGGAGAAGAAGATCCAGAAGTACGACGTCAAGTCGTCGCGGACCTCGGGTCTCTGGCAGGTCCTGGCCTACGCCATCCCGTTCATCCTCTTCCTCGGCCTCTGGTTCCTGATCATGAACCAGGTCCAGGGCGGTGGTTCCAAGGTCATGCAGTTCGGCAAGTCGAAGGCCAAGCGGCTCTCGGTCGACTCGCCGAAGATCACCTTCCGCGACGTCGCCGGCGCGGACGAGGCGGTCGAGGAGCTGCACGAGATCAAGGAGTTCCTCGAGAACCCGAAGAAGTTCCAGGCGCTCGGCGCCCGGATCCCGAAGGGCGTGCTGCTCTTCGGCCCTCCGGGCACCGGCAAGACGCTGCTGGCCCGCGCCGTCGCGGGCGAGGCGGGCGTGCCGTTCTTCTCGATCTCCGGCTCGGACTTCGTCGAGATGTTCGTCGGCGTCGGCGCCAGCCGCGTCCGCGACCTCTTCGAGCAGGCCAAGCAGAACTCGCCCTGCATCATCTTCATGGACGAGATCGACGCCGTCGGCCGCCACCGCGGCGCCGGCATGGGCGGCGGTCACGACGAGCGCGAGCAGACGCTGAACCAGCTCCTGGTGGAGATGGACGGCTTCACGATGACGGACAACATCATCCTCATCGCCGCCACCAACCGCCCGGACATCCTCGACCCGGCGCTGCTGCGTCCGGGCCGCTTCGACCGCCAGATCGTGGTCGACCGCCCCGACCGCAAGGGCCGGGCGAAGATCCTCGAGGTCCACACCCGCGGCAAGCCGCTGGCCGGCGACATCGAGATCGAGGCCCTGGCCGGCCAGACGCCCGGCTTCACCGGCGCCGACCTGGCCAACCTCGTCAACGAGGCGGCGCTGTTGGCGGCCCGCTCCGGCAAGAAGCAGATCACCCAGCACGAGCTCGAAGAGGGCATCATGCGCGTGATCGCGGGGCCGGAGAAGAAGACCCGGGTGATGACCGAGAAGGAGCGGGAGATCACCGCGTACCACGAGATGGGCCACGCCTTCGTCGGCCACTTCCTCGAGAACGCGGACCCGGTCCACAAGATCTCCGTCGTCGGCCGCGGCCAGGCGCTCGGCTACACGATCTCGATGCCGTCCGAGGACAAGTTCCTCACCACGCGCGCCCAGCTGCTCGACCAGATGGCGATGACGCTCGGCGGCCGCGCCGCCGAGGAGATCGTCTTCGGCGAGATCACCACCGGCGCCTCGAACGACCTCGAGAAGGTCACCGCCACCGCCAAGCAGATGGTGATGCGGTTCGGCATGAGCGAGCGGCTGGGGCCGCGCGTCTTCGGCCACGACCACGGCCAGCCGTTCCTCGGCCGCGAGTTCAACTCCGAGCCCGACTACTCGGACGAGATCGCCCGCGAGATCGACGACGAGATCCGGCGGATCGTCGAGGACGCGCACCAGCGCGCCACCGACCTGCTGACCGAGCACCGCGACGCGCTCAACCGGATCTCGGAGATCCTGATCCGGCGCGAGACGATCGAGCGCGACGAGTTCCTGGCGCTGCTCGAGGGTCGCCACGAGGACGACGTCTTCCACGACGACCCGCCGTCGCTGCCGCCCGGCGCGCCGACCGGCGACGCCGAGCGGACCGAGCGTCCCGCCCCGCGGCCGCTGCCCCGGCCGGGGCTGGGGACGGCGATGGACGGCCGTCACGGCTCGGCAGGCCCGCAGTTCACCTGATTCTGCCTCGTCTGATCTGATCGACGACGGCGGCCCACGGGCCGCCGTCGGTCGTTCTGCGGGAGACTGGGGCGGTGGCCGCCTTCGAGGTGATGGGGATCGTCAACGTCACGCCCGACTCGTTCAGCGACGGGGGCGAGTGGTACGACCGCGACGCCGCCGTCCGCCACGGGCTCGAGCTGGCCGCGGCGGGGGCGACGATCCTCGACGTCGGCGGCGAGTCGACCCGGCCCGGCGCCGCGGCGGTCGACGCGACGGAAGAGCTGCGGCGGGTGGTGCCGGTGATCGAGGGCCTGGTCGCCGCGCTGCCGGGCGTCACGCTCTCGGTCGACACCACCAAGGCGGCGGTGGCGGCCGCGGCGCTCGACGCCGGCGCCGGCTACGTCAACGACGTCAGCGGCCTGCGCCACGACCCGGAGATGGCGCCGCTGGTGGCCGAGCGCGGCGCCCGCTGCTGCCTGATGCACATGCAGGGCGAGCCGCGGACGATGCAGCGCGACCCCCGCTACGGCGACGTGGTCGACGACGTCCGGGCCTTCCTGGAGCAGCGGCTGGAGGCGACGGCCGCGGCCGGGGTCGACGCCGGGCGGATCGACCTCGACCCCGGGATCGGGTTCGGCAAGACGCTCGACCACAACCTCGAGCTGCTACGGCGGCTGGACGAGATCGTGGCGATCGGCCCGCGGGTGGTGGTCGGGACCTCGCGCAAGAGCTTCCTCGGCCGGATCACCGGCCGCGACGACCCCCGCCAGCGGCTGGCCGGCACGATCGCCACCAACGTCCTGGCGCTGGCCGCCGGCGCCCGGGTCTTCCGCGTCCACGACGTCGGCGCGGTCCACGACGCGCTGGCCGTGGCGGCGCGGGTGCTGGGGCCGGCCGCCGGCGACCGGCCGGGCTGAGGCAGGCACCAGCGGGCGGCCACGGACCGCCGGCCGCGCTCCGCTACCGTGGCCGCCATGCCCGAGGACGACGAGCGCTTCGACGACGAGCCCGCCGAGGAGCGCGACGAGGACGAGCTCGAGGAGGACGAGGACGAGCTCGACGACGACGAGCTGGACGGCGACGACCGCGACGAGGTCACCGTCGAGATCCGCGGGCTCTCGCTCTACACCCACCACGGCGTGACGCCGGCCGAGCGCGAGATCGGCCAGCGGCTGATCGTCGACCTGCGGATGGCCGTCGCCGACTGCGACGCGACCGTCACCGACCGGGTCGAGGACACGATCGACTACGGCGAGGTCTGCCAGCTGGTGGCGCTCGTCGCCCAGCAGCGCTCGTACAAGACGCTGGAGCGGCTCTGCGCCGCGATCGCCGACCGCGTCGTCTCCGACTACGGGGCCGAGGAGGTGTGGGTCAAGTGCACCAAGCCGGAGCCGCCGATCCCGCTCGCGGTCGAGGAGGTCGCCGTCGAGCTGTGGCGGGCGGGGGACGGGGACTGACCGTGTCCGCGCCGAGCGTCCCCACCACCGCGTTCGACCGCGCGACGACCGTCCGGCTGCGCGAGGACGGCGTCGTCGAGGCGTCCGTCGACAGCGCCTGGTCGGCCCCGACCGGTCCCAACGGCGGCTACCTGGCCGCGATCGTCGTCCGCGCGCTGCGGGCGGTCGTCGACCCGGCCGGCGAGCTGCGGCTGCGGTCGCTGACCCTCCACTACCTGCGGGGGGCGGCCGACGGCCCGCTGGAGCTGACCGTCGAGCTGCTGCGCCGCGGCCGCCGGGTCAGCAGCGCCCGCGTCCGCGCCCGCCAGGGCGACCGGGCCGTGCTCGAGGGGCTGGCCGCGTTCTCGGCCGCCGAGCTGCCGTCGCCGGTCGACTGGACCCCGCGGCTGCCCGACGTGGCGCCGCCGCCGGCGCTCGACGCCGAGGGCCTGCCGGTGCCCGAGTACCGGCCGCGCAAGGGCCGCTGGATCGAGCCGCTGCCGCAGATGCCGCCGGTCGTCCACCAGGTGCGGCTGGCCCCGCAGCTGGGTGGGATCCCGCTCGCCGGGCGGGTGCCGGAGCCCGGCGGAGCGGTCGAGACCGGGGGCTGGATCGCGCTGCCCGAGCCGCGCCCGATCGACGAGCCGTTCGTCGCCCTCGCCGCCGACATCTGGTGGCCGCCGGTCTTCGAGGCCGTCTCGCGGCCGGTGATCGCCCCGACCGTCGACCTGACGATCCACTTCCGCGCCGGCCTGCCGCCCGAGGGCCTGCCGCCGCAGCCGATCTTCGGCCACTACCGCTCGACCGCGGCCAGCGAGGGCTTCGTCGAGGAGGACGGCCTGCTGTTCCTGCCCGACGGGTCGCTGCTGGCCCAGTCCCGCCAGCTGGCGCTGCTGGCCCCGGTCGGATGACCGGCGACGCGCTGCGCCCCGGCGAGCGGCTCGGCTACCTGGGCCTCGGCTCGAACGTCGGCGAGCGCCGCGACCAGCTGCAGCTGGCGGTCGACGCGCTGCCCCGCCACGGGGTCCGCGTGCTGGCCTCCTCGGCGGTCTACGACACCGATCCGGTGGGGGAGATCCTCGACCAGCCGTCGTTCCTCAACGCCTGCGTCCGGATCGCGACCGCGCTCGCCCCGGAGGAGCTGCTGGCGGCCTGCAAGGCGGTCGAGCGCGAGCAGGGCCGGACGCTCGACCCGGCCCAGGGCTACGTCCGCCACGGGCCGCGGCCGATCGACGTCGACCTGCTGCTGCTCGGCGACGAGCCCTACGCCTCCGAGCGGCTGACGCTGCCGCACGCCCAGGTCGCCGAGCGGCGGTTCGTGCTGGTGCCGCTGCTCGACCTCGACCTGGAGCTGGCCCTGCCCGACGGGACCCGCCTGGCCGATCGCCTGGCCGCGCTGCCGCTCGACGAGGGCGTGCGGCGGGCCGGCGATCCGCTCGACGTCGCCGCCGGCTAGGCCGTCTGGCGCTTGCGGCCGCGCTTGGCCGGGGCCGCGGCGGCCGGGGCGGTCAGCGGGGCCAGCCACTCGGCCGGCAGCGTGCCGGCCGGGACGTGGCCGTCGAACTGGGGGAAGATCCGCAGCGCCAGCTGACCGGCGGGACGGGCGGCCAGCGGCTCGCGCAGGTCCTCGATCGTCATCAGCAGCCGCAGGCTGCTGGCGATCTGGAGGTCGGCGGCGTTCTCGCTGCTGCCGCCGAGGGTGCCGTCGGCCAGCCACGCCTCGATCCGGTCCAGGTGCCCGGGCAGGTCGGCCAGGTCGGCCTTCGCCCCGGCCGGGGTGGCGTGGTTCATCCGCCGCTCGATCGCGACGATCGCCGGCGACATCAGCGGCAGCACCGCCTTCGGGATCGGCAGCCGCGAGTGCTCCTGGAAGCTGGGGATCGCCGTCGGCGCCTCGCCGAGCGCATGCCAGAGGACCCGCCGCGGCACCGACTGCAGGACCTCGTCGCCCCACCGCTCGGCCTCGAGCACCCGCTCGCGGGCGGCCGGGTCGGCGGGCAGCAGCGGCGGCTCCGGCACCAACTCGTCGAGCCGGCGGAGGATCGCGCGCGAGCCGACCACCCGCTCGCCGCCGTCGAACCGGATCCCCGGGACGGTGCGGCGGCGGAAGATCGCGGTCTGGAGCGGCGCGTGCATCGGCGGCGGCCACTCGACCACCCGGTGCTCGATGCCCTTGAGGGCCAGCGCGCGCTCGACGGTCGCGCAGGGATGCGACCCGTGGACGAGGAACAGGGTGGCGGCCATGGCGCCAGCATAGGGCGGCCCTGCGGGGCCGGCGTTGTGCGCTCCACACCATGTCAGCGGCGGGCCTGGTCGGGGCCCCACCGCGGCCGCGAGGGCGACCGCCGGGCCGGGCGGCGATAATCGGACCGATGCTCCTCGTCGTCGACGTCGGCAACACCCAGACCCACTTCGGGACCTTCGAGGGCGAGAAGCTGGTCGAGCACTGGCGGTTCGCGACCGTCCGCGACTCGACCGGCGACGAGCTGGGCGCCAAGCTGCGGGCCCTGCTCGAGCTGCGCGGGGTCGACATCGGCGACCTCTCGGCCTCGATCGTCTCCTCGACCGTTCCCCAGCTGGCCGACGAGTGGCGCGGCATGGCCGACCGCTACCTCGACCACGAGATGGTGGTCGTCCGCCAGGGGATCAAGACCGGGATGGCGCTGCGCTACGACAACCCGCGCGAGATCGGCGCCGACCGGCTGGTCAACGCCGTCGCCGCCTACGACCGCTTCCGGGGCGCTTGCGTGGTGGTCGACTTCGGCACCGCGATCACCTACGACCCGGTCTCGGCCGACGGCGAGTACCTGGGCGGGATCATCAGCCCCGGGGTCGAGATCTCGCTCGAGGCGCTGACCAGCCGCGCCGCCGCGCTGCCGAAGATCGACCTCGTTGCCCCCCGCCAGCTGATCGGCAAGTCGACGATCGAGGGCATCCGCAGCGGCGTGATCTACGGCTTCGCCGGCGGGGTCGACGCGATCGTCGGCCGGCTGCTCGACGAGCTGGGGGAGGACACCGACCTGATCGCCACCGGCGGCCTGGCGCGCCACATCGTGCCCCACTGCCGGACGATCGACGAGGTCGACGACCTGCTGACCCTGACCGGCCTGCGGCTGCTCCACGAGCGCAACGCGTAGCGACCTCTCTACCCTGTGAAGGGCATGTCGCTGCCCGCCCTCACCGAGCCGTGGTCGATCGCCGGCGTCCGGATCCCCAACCGGGTGACGCTCGCGCCGCTGGCCGGGATCGGCAACTGGGTCGTGCGGCTGCAGGCCAAGCGCCACGGCGCCGGCTACGCGGTCAGCGAGATGGTCTCCTCGTTCGCGATCCACTACCGCAACGAGAAGACCCTCCGCGACCTGCTGACCTTCAAGCGCGAGGAGCGCGACGGCGGCCCGGTCGCGATCCAGCTCTTCGGCCAGGACCCCGAGGTGATGCGCTCGGCCGCCGCCTACGTCGCCGAGCACACGAACGTCGACGTGATCGACCTCAACATGGGCTGCCCGGTGCCGAAGGTCTGCAAGACCGGTGCCGGCGCGGCGATGCTGAAGGATCCGGAGACCGCGATCGCCGTCGCGCGGGCGGCCAAGGAGGGTTCGAACCTCCCGGTCACGGTCAAGCTGCGCTCGGCGACCAAGAAGGACGGCGAGCACGACGGCTACGCGCTGGCCGCGCGGCTGGTCGAGGAGGCCGGCGTCGACGCGATCGGCTTCCACCCGCGCAGCGCCCAGGTCCACCACAAGGGCACGCCCGACTATGCGCTGGCCGCGCGGCTGGCCGACGAGCTGCCGGTGCCGGTGGTGCTGACCGGCGGCCTGCACACCGCGGCCGAGACGCTCGCCGCCTACGAGCAGGTGCGGCCGGCGGCGGTGATGCTGGCCCGCGGCGCGCTCGGCAACCCGTGGCTGTTCGCGTCGTTGCTCGGCGCCCGCGAGGACGTCCCCCCGACCGTCGTCGAGGTCGTCGCCGAGTTCGACTGGGTGCTCGACCGGACGATCGAGCACCTCGGCGCGGAGCGGGCCGGCCGCTACCTGCGCAAGCACTACCCGTGGTACGTCGAGCGGCTGGCCGAGGCCCAGGGACAGCTGCCGACGGCGCCGGCGAGCAAGCGCCTGCAGGAGGCGCTGCAGCGCGGCGAGGGCGTCGAGCAGGCCCGCGCGCTGCTCCACGAAGCGGCCGCCGTCAGCGTCTGATCGGCGCCGTTCGGGCCCGGCCCGACGGCCGATTCGGCCCGCTGGTGGGGAAACGCCTGCGGGCATGGCTATACTGCCCGTCCGCTCAGCGGGGCGACGGCTCCCGGCGGGAACGCGGATCCCCCTCCACCTCCTCCCCGCCCGGAAACACCAGGTCGCCGTCCCGCACAGCCGAGGCGAAAGGTTGCAGATGCCCAAGGACGTCATCCTCACCCCCGAGGGGCTCACCAAGCTCAAGCAGGAGCTGGAGCACTTGTCGACGGACAAGCGCCGCGAGGTGGCCGAGCGGATCAAGGAGGCGCGCGAGTTCGGCGACATCTCCGAGAACTCGGAGTACGACGACGCCAAGAACGAGCAGGCGATGGTCGAGCGCCGGATCCTCGACATCGAGGAGCAGCTGCGTTCGGCCCAGGTCGTCGACGAGGCGCACCTCTCGACCGACGCCGTCCAGGTCGGCACCCGCGTGCGGGTCAAGTCCGACAAGGGCGAGGACGTCTACGCGATCGTCGGCTCGGCCGAGGCGAACCCGGCCGAGAAGAAGCTCTCCAACGAGTCGCCGGTCGGCCGCGCGCTGCTCGGGCAGGCCAAGGGCGCCAAGGTCACCGTGACCCTGCCCAACGGCCGCACGCGCACGCTCGAGGTCCTCGAGATCTCGCGCTGAGCGCCGCCGGCTCGCGATGACCAACCCCGCCCCGGAGATCGAGGGCGACGGCACCGACCTGCTCGCCGTTCGCCGCGCCAAGCTCGACGCGCTGCGCGCCGCGGGGATCGAGCCGTTCCCGCACGACTTCGACGGCGTCGAGCCGATCGCCGCCGTCCGCGAGCGCCACGCCGAGCTCGAGGACGGGGCGGAGACCGACGTCCGCCACCGGATCGCCGGCCGCCTCCGCGCCCGTCGCGGCCAGGGCAAGATGGCCTTCCTCGACCTCGACGACCGCTCGGGGCGGGTCCAGCTGCAGGCCAAGCTCGACGTGCTCGGCGAGCAGCGGATGACGCGGCTGCTGGACGCAGTCGACCTCGGCGACCTGCTGGGGATCGACGGCGTCGCCTTCGTCTCCCGCCGCGGCGAGCTGACGCTGCGGGTCGAGGACTTCACCGTGCTGGCGAAGGCGCTGCGGCCGCCGCCCGACAAGCACCACGGGCTCCAGGACACCGAGCTGCGCCAGCGTCGGCGCGAGCTCGACCTGATCGGCAACGAGGAGACGCGGCAGGCCTTCGTCCTGCGCTCGAAGATCGTCTCCGAGGTCCGCCGCTACCTCGACGGCGAGGGCTTCCTGGAGGTCGAGACCCCGGTCCTCCAGCCGCTCTACGGTGGCGCGCTGGCGCGGCCGTTCGTCACCCACCACAACGCCCTCGGCCGCGACTTCTACCTGCGGATCGCCACCGAGCTGTACCTCAAGCGGCTGATCGTCGGCGGCCTCGAGCGGGTCTACGAGCTGGGCAAGAACTTCCGCAACGAGGGGATCAGCCACAAGCACAACCCCGAGTTCACGATGCTCGAGTGGTACGAGGCCTACGCCGACGTCGAGGACGCGGCGAACCGGCTCGAGGCGTGCGTCCAGCACGTCGCCCGAGCGATCGGCTACGAGGGCGAGATCGAGTGGACGAAGCCGTGGAAGCGGCAGACGCTGGCCGGGGCGATCGAGGAGGCGACCGGGATCGACGTGCTCGCCCACCGCGACGCGGCGTCGCTGGCGCAGGTGATCCGCGACAGCGACCGGACCGACCTCGACCCCGGCGACCGGACGTGGCCGCAGCTGGTCGACGACCTGCTCTCGAAGCACGTCGAGCCGTTCCTGCAGCAACCGACGATGCTCTTCGACTACCCGGTCGAGCTGTCGCCGTTCGCGAAGGCCAAGCGGACCGCCGACGGGGTCGACACCGGCCTGGTCGAGCGGTTCGAGGCGTTCGCCTGCGGGATGGAGATCGCCAACGCCTTCTCCGAGCTGAACGATCCCGACGAGCAGCGGCGTCGGTTCGACGAGCAGGCGCGGCTGGAGCTGGCCGGCGACGACGAGGCCCAGCCCTACGACGAGAGCTTCGTCGAGGCGCTGGAGCAGGGGATGCCCCCGACCGGCGGCCTCGGGCTCGGGATCGACCGGCTCGTGATCTGCATGACCGGGCGCCGGACGATCCGCGAGGTCGTCCTCTTCCCGGCGATGCGGGACTGAGCGACCGGGACCGCGGCGAGGCCGGGCGATGCAGGGCCGCCAGCTCGAGTACCTGGTGGCGCTCGACCGCGAGCGGCACTTCGGCCGCGCCGCCGACGCCTGCCACGTCACCCAGCCGACGCTCTCGGCCGGGATCCGGGCGCTGGAGACGGCGCTCGGCGTGCCGCTGGTCCGGCGCGGCCACCGCTTCGAGGGTCTGACGCCCGAGGGCGAGCGGGTGCTGCGGTGGGCGCAGAGGATCGTGGCCGACCACCGCAACCTGGCGGCCGACGCGGCGCGGATGCGGGGCGACGGCGTCGGCGTGCTGCGGATCGGGGCGATCCCGACCGCGCTGCCGGTGATCGCGCGGTTGACCTCGCCGTTCCTGGAGCGGCATCCGGCGACCCGGATCGAGGTCCGCTCGATGACCTCGCGCGAGATCGAGCGCGGGCTCGACACCTTCGGGCTCGACGTCGGCGTCACCTACCTGGCCGACGACCCGCCGGAGGGCGTCCGCACCTGGCCGCTCTACCGCGAGCGCTACCGGCTGGTGACGGCGGCCGACGGCCCGTTCGCCGGCCGCGACGCCGTCGGCTGGTCGGAGCTGGACGGGGTCCGGCTCTGCCTGCTGACGGCGGACATGCAGAACCGCCGGATCCTCGACGGGCGCTTCGCGGCGGCCGGCGCGACGCCCGACGTGGCGCTGGAGACGAACTCGCTGACCGCGCTGCTGGGCCACGTGCGGGCCGGTTGGTCGAGCGTGGTCGCGCATCCGTGGACGGCGGCCTTTGGCCTGCCGGCGGGCATGCGGGCGCTGCCGCTGGTGGCGCCGGACGATCCCGAGACGATCGGGCTGCTGGCGGCGGCCGGCGATCCGGCGCCGCCGTCGGTCGCGACGCTGGTCGAGCTGGCCGCGACGATCGACCTCGACCGCCCGGCCGAGCCCGGTCGATAGACGCGCTCTATCGACCCGCCCGCGCTTCCAGTTGCCGCGCGGGCCGCGAGCTGGTGCCCTGGTGGGATGACCGCTCTCGCGCTCGCGCCCCCGCACGGGAACGATCGGCGCGGCGGAGCGACGCCGGCGCCGGTCCTGACGGTCGGGCCCGACGGCGTCCGCCGGCGGCGCGACCGGCTGGCGACCGAGGAGCCGCTGGAGATCCGCGCCGGCGGCCCGGGCGAGGAGCCGGTCGCGGTCGCCGTCACGATGCGCACCCCGGGCCACGACCTGGAGCTGGCCGCCGGCTTCCTCGCCGCCGAGGGCCTGGTCGGGACGGGCATCGTGGCCGCCCGCGCCTGCCCCGACGAGCGGGGGGCGGTCCAGGTGGCGCTGCGCGACCCGCTCGACCGCTCGCGGCTGCGGCGGCGGGTCGAGGTCTCCTCCAGCTGCGGCGTCTGCGGTCACAGCACGCTCGACGAGCTGGGCGACCGCTGCCCGCCGGTCCCGGATGGCCCGGTGGTCGCTCCGGGCGTCCTGACCGCCCTGCCCGACCGGCTGCGCGACCACCAGCGGCTGTTCGCCCGCACCGGCGGCCTGCACGCGGCGGCGCTCTTCGACGCCGACGGCGGCCTGCGGGTGGTGCGCGAGGACGTCGGCCGCCACAACGCCCTCGACAAGGCGCTCGGGGCGGTGCTGCTGGCCGGTGACCCGCCGCCGGCGATCGTGATGCTCTCCGGTCGCGCCAGCTACGAGCTGGTCCAGAAGGCCGCCGTCGCCCGGGCCGCGATCGTCTGCGCGGTCTCGGCCCCGTCGAGCCTGGCCGTCGACGCCGCTCATCGCCTGGGCGTGACGCTGGTCGGGTTCCTCCGCGGCGAGACCTTCAACGTCTACGCCCGTCCCGAGCGGATCGCGCTGTGAGCCGCGACCGCGACGTTCCCGAGGACGACGCCGGGCTGCGGGTCGGCCCGCCGGTCGACCACGCGGTCGGGATGCCGGCCACCCGCTCGATCGCCCGCCACACGATGCGCCAGATGGGGGCGGTCCGGACCGCCCGCGTGCTCGGCCGGATCAACCAGCCGCACGGCTTCGATTGCCCCGGCTGCGCCTGGCCCGAGCCCGATCACGAGACTGGCCGACCGGGCTTCAAGCACCTGGAGTTCTGCGAGAACGGCGCCAAGGCGGTCGCCGAGGAGGCCACCCGGCGGACCGTCGAGCGCGACTTCTTCGCCCGCCACCCGGTCGCCGAGCTGCACCAGCGGAGCGAGCACTGGCTCAGCCAGCAGGGCCGGCTGACCGAGCCGATGCACCTGGCGCCCGGAGCCGACCACTACGTGCCGATCGCCTGGGAGGACGCCTTCGCCCTGATCGCCGACGAGCTGCGGGCGCTCGACTCCCCCGACGAGGCGTTGTTCTACACCTCGGGCCGGACCAGCAACGAGGCGGCGTTCCTCTACCAGCTGCTCGTCCGCTGCTTCGGCACCAACAACCTGCCCGACTGCTCGAACATGTGCCACGAGTCGTCCGGCTCGGCGCTGGTCGAGACGATCGGGATCGGCAAGGGCAGCGTCACCGTCAACGACCTCGTCGCCGCCGACCTGATCATCGTCGCCGGCCAGAACCCGGGCACCAACCACCCGCGGATGCTGACCACGCTCGAGCAGGCCAAGGAGCAGGGGGCGCGGATCATGACGATCAACCCGCTGCCCGAGGCCGGCCTCCAGCGCTTCGACAACCCCCAGCGGCTGCGCGGGCTGACCGGCCACGGGACCCCGCTGACCGACCTCTTCCTGCAGCTGCGGCTGGGCGGCGACCTGGCGCTCTTCCAGGCCCTCAACCGGCTGCTGCTCGACGCCGACGCCGCCGACCCCGATGCCGGGATCGTCGACCACGCGTTCCTCCGCGACCACTGCGAGGGCACCGAGGCGCTGCGCGACCACCTGGCCGACCTGTCGTGGCCCGACGTCGAGCGCGCGACCGGCCTGACCCGCGACCAGATCGACGAGGCGCTGGCGATGATCCTGCCCGCGCGCCGGATCGTCGTCTGCTGGGCGATGGGCCTGACCCAGCACCGCGACGCCGTCGCCACCATCCGCGAGGTCGTCAACTTCCTGCTGCTGCGGGGCAACATCGGCCGCAAGGGCGCCGGCCTCTGCCCGGTCCGCGGTCACTCGAACGTCCAGGGCGACCGCACGATGGGGATCTGGGAGAAGCCCGACCCCGGCTTCCTCGACCGCCAGGAGGCGACCTTCGGCGTGCCGATGCCCCGCGCCCACGGACACGACGTCGTCGACAGCATCCGGGCCCTGCGCGACGGCCGTGCCCGGGTGCTGTTCGCCGTCGGCGGCAACTTCGCCTCGGCGACGCCGGACACCGAGGTCACCGAGGCCGCGCTGCGCCGCGCCCGGCTGACCGTCCAGGTCTCGACCAAGCTCAACCGCTCGCACACCGTCACCGGCCGCCAGGCGCTGATCCTGCCGACCCTCGGCCGCACCGACCGCGACCTCGGGCCCGACGGGCAGCCGCGGTTCGTGACCGTCGAGGACTCGATGAGCGTGGTCCACGCCAGCCGCGGCCGGCTGGCGCCGCCGTCGGAGTCGCTGCGCAGCGAGGTCGAGATCGTCGCCGGCCTGGCCCGCGCGCTCTTCGGCCCCGACGGCGGACCGGGCGACGGCGGCGGCGATGGCGACGGCGGCGGTCCGCGCGTCGGCGGCGGTCTGCGCGAGGGCGTTGGGCTGGGCGAGGGCGGCCGGCGCGCCGCGGCCGCGGCGGCCGTCCCGTGGGAGGCGCTGGCCGCCGACTACGGACGGATCCGCGACCGGATCGAGGCGGTCGTCCCCGGCTTCGAGCGGTTCAACGAGCGGGCGGCGTGGCCGGGCGGCTTCGTCCTGCCCCACGGCCCCCGCGACGCCCGCCGCTTCGACACGCCCTCCGGCCGCGCGCGGCTGACCGTCAACGCGCTCGAGCCGCTGGAGTGCCCGCCGGGCCGGCTGCTGCTCCAGTCCCTGCGCTCGCACGACCAGTACAACACGACGGTCTACGGGCTCGACGACCGCTACCGCGGCATCAGCGGCGGGCGCCGCGTGGTCTTCGTCCATCCCGACGACCTGGCCGAGCTGGGCCTGGCCGACGGCCAGCAGGTCGACCTCGTCTCGGAGTGGCGCGACGGCCGCGAGCGGCGGGCCGACGGCTTCCGCCTGGTCGCCTATCCGACCGCCCGCGGCTGCGCGGCGGCCTACTACCCGGAGACGAATCCCCTGGTCCCGCTGGACAGCACGGCCCGGACGTCGAACACCCCGACCTCGAAGGCGATCGTCGTCCGGCTCGAACCCTGAGCCGACCCGCGACCCCGACCGTCCGTCCGTTCCGCGACCCGCACGTCCGTCCACTCCTGGCCATCCGAGGGAGCCGGGTAGGCCCGCTGGTACGATGCTTCTCAAGGAACGACTGACAGGCCCGGACGCGCATCTGCCCGACTGGACGGGGCGTAGAGATGGGTGAACGGGTCCGTTGGCGTACCTTCGAATCAGACCCGCTCGCCCGAAGCCCCGGGCAGCCGGTCGGGAAGGATCCAGGGAATGTTCGAGCGATTCACAGAACGAGCCAGGCAGGTTGTCGTTCTCGCCCAGGAAGAGGCGCGAACGCTCAAGCACAACTACATCGGCACCGAGCACATCCTGCTCGGGCTGCTGCGCGAGGAGGAGGGCCTGGCGGCCCGCGTCCTGGAGTCGCTCGACATCACCGTCGAGCGCGTCCGGGCCCAGGTCGTGCGGATCGTCGGTTCGGGGGAGGAAGTCACCTCCGGCCAGATCCCGTTCACTCCCCGCGCCAAGAAGGTCCTCGAGCTGGCGCTGCGCGAAGCGCTGAGCCTGGGCCACAACTACATCGGCACCGAGCACATCCTGCTCGGCCTGGTCCGGGAGAACGAGGGCGTCGCCGCCCGCATCCTCCTCGACTTCGACGCCGACAGCGAGAAGATCCGCAACGAGGTGATCCGGATGCTCTCCGGCCCCGGCGGCCGGCGGCAGACCGCCGGCTCTTCGGTCGGCGGGTCGTCCGCGAGCGCTGAAGGCGGCGCCGGCGGGCCGCAGAAGCGCTCGTCGAAGGTCCTCGACCAGTTCGGCCGTGACCTGACCAAGCTCGCCGCCGAGGGCAAGCTCGATCCGGTCGTCGGTCGCGAGACCGAGATCGAGCGGATCATGCAGATCCTCTCGCGGCGGACGAAGAACAACCCGGTCCTGATCGGCGAGCCCGGCGTCGGCAAGACGGCGGTCGTCGAGGGCCTGGCCCAGCGCATCTCCTCCGGTGACGTGCCGGAGCTGCTGCGCGACAAGCAGATCTACACCCTCGACCTGGCGGCCCTGGTCGCCGGCTCCAAGTACCGGGGCGAGTTCGAGGAGCGGCTCAAGAAGGTCATGAAGGAGATCGCCAACAAGGGCGACGTGATCCTCTTCATCGACGAGATCCACAACCTGGTCGGCGCGGGCGCGGCCGAGGGCGCGATCGACGCGGCCTCGATCCTGAAGCCGGCGCTGGCCCGTGGCGAGCTGCAGACGATCGGCGCGACGACGATCGACGAGTACCGCAAGTACCTGGAGCGCGACTCCGCCCTGGAGCGCCGCTTCCAGCAGGTGCGCGTCGAGCAGCCGTCGACCGAGGAGGCCGTGCAGATCCTCCAGGGCCTGCGCGACCGCTACGAGCAGCACCACAAGGTCGAGATCACCGACGAGGCGCTGACCGCCGCCGTCGAGCTGGCCGATCGCTACATCGCCGACCGCCAGCTGCCGGACAAGGCGATCGACCTCGTCGACGAGGCCGCGTCCCGCAAGCGGATCCGGTCGATGGGCAGCCCGCCCGTCTTCCAGGAGGTCGAGGAGCAGATCGCCGAGGCCCGCCGCAAGAAGGACGCCGCGATCGAGGCGCAGGAGTACGAGGCAGCCGCCTCGCTGCGCGACGAGGAGCGGAAGCTCGTGCAGAAGAAGCGCGAGCTCGTCGAGCAGTGGGAGGCCGGCGAGGGCGAGCAGCCGCGGCTGTCGATCGGCGAGGAGGAGATCGCCGACATCGTCTCGATGTGGACCGGCATCCCCGTCTTCAAGCTGACGGAGGCGGAGACCCGTCGCCTGATGCGGATGGAGGAGGAGCTCCACGAGCGCGTGATCGGGCAGGAGCAGGCCGTCCAGGTCGTCTCCAAGGCCATCCGCCGCTCGCGGGCCGGCCTCAAGGACCCGAAGCGGCCGACCGGCTCGTTCATCTTCCTCGGCCCGACCGGCGTCGGGAAGACGGAGCTGGCCAAGTCGCTGGCGCACTTCCTGTTCGGCGACGCCGACGCGATGGTCCGCGTCGACATGTCGGAGTACATGGAGAAGCACGCCGTCTCGCGGCTGGTCGGTTCGCCGCCCGGCTACGTCGGTTACGACGAGGGCGGTCAGCTGACCGAGGCCGTGCGGCGCAAGCCGTACTCGGTGCTGCTGCTGGACGAGATCGAGAAGGCCCACCCCGATGTCTTCAACCTGCTGCTCCAGATCCTGGAGGACGGCCGGCTGACCGACTCGCAGGGCCGGACAGTCGACTTCCGCCACGCGATCGTGATCATGACCTCGAACATCGGGGCCTCGGAGATCGCGAAGTCCACGCCGCTCGGCTTCCAGGTCGGCGACGAGGACGTCGAGGTCAGCTACGAGGACATGAAGCAGCGCGTCACCGGTGAGCTGAAGAAGGCCTTCAAGCCCGAGTTCCTCAACCGGATCGACGAGGTCATCGTCTTCCACAAGCTGACCAAGCCGGAGATCACCCAGATCGTCGATCTGATGCTCGATCGGGTCCGGACGTCGCTGAAGGATCGCGAGCTGACCCTGGAGCTGACGCCCGGGCTGAAGGACCTGCTGGCCGAGAAGGGCTGGGACCCGGCGATGGGCGCCCGTCCGTTGCGCCGGGCGATCCAGCGCTACATCGAGGACCCGCTGGCCGACTTCGTGCTCGCCAACGAGCTGAAGCCGGGGGCGACGGTCAAGGTCGACCGGGCCGCCGAGGGCGACGACGATCGCGAGGTCGTGCTCGCCGTCGAGGAGCCCGCCGAGCCGAAGGTCCCGGCCGCGGTCGGTGCCAACGACGAGGCGACGACCGACGAGTCGACGGCCGCCGAGCCGCCGGCCGGGAACGAGCCCGCGGGCGAGGAGACCACCGACGGCACCTGAGCCGCCGGTCGTTCGACGACGCCTGGATCCGCGGGGCGGGGCCGATTCGGCCCCGCCCCGTGTCGTTGCGGGGCCGTAGCCCGCCGTGGCGGGCGTACGGGGCACGCCCGTGGCGACGGCGGGTCGGACAGGGTGTCCTGCAAGCTCGCGGTCACCGATCGGTGACACGCGCGGGCAGCCGCTAGGGTTGCCGTCGATGCGCCGCCGAACGCCTTCGACCCCGCCTGCCACCAGGGCGGGCCGGTGCCGCACGCGTCCCACGCGTGCCGGGGGGTTCCGTTGAGCGAGCGCGACGACGCCGAGAGCGGCCGCCGCGGCGAGGGGTGGGCCCCAGGCGAGGCCGGCGTCCTGCCGCGCGGCGTGGCCGCCCAGGCGCGGGCCCGGCTGGACCGGATGCGCGGCCGCGGGGCCGAGGGGCCGCAGGCCGACGTCGAGGGCACCGCCGAGGAGGACGCGGCGGCCGCCGAGCTGCCGCCGGCGCCCCTCAGCCCCGCGACCCGGGTCGTGACCGCGGGCCTGGTGCCGCCGGTCCAGGGCGAGCCGTTCCTGGCCGGGCCGGTCTTCGCCGGGCCGTACCACGCGGCGGGGGAGATCGACGACAGCCCGCACCTGTACGGGCGGATCAGCAATCCCGGCTTCGAGCGCTACGAGCAGGCGCTCGGCGGGCTCGACCAGGGCCACAGCGTGGTCTTCGCCTCCGGGATGGCGGCGGCGTCGGCCGTGCTCCAGCGGCTGCTGGGTCCCGGCGACCTGCTGGTGGCGCCGAACGACGGCTACCCGGGCGTGATGCAGATCGCTCGCGAGCACCTGGCGTTGCGCGGCGTCGGGGTGCGGCTGGTGCCGACCGACGACGAGCCGATCCGCCGGGCGGCCAAGGGCGCCAGCATGGTCTGGCTCGAGACCCCGGCCAACCCGGGCCTCGAAGTGCTCGACCTGGAGGAGACGATCGCCGTCTGCCGCCGGGCGGGGGCGAAGGTCGTGGTCGACAACACGCTCGCCACGCCGCTCCGCCAGCAGCCCCTGGCCCTCGGCGCCGACCTGGTGGTGTCGTCCGGCAGCAAGCACCTGACCGGCCACAGCGACCTGATCCTCGGCCACGTCAGCGCCGCCGACCGCGAGGTCGCGGACGAGCTGCGCCAGTGGCGGACGCTCGCGGGCGCCGTCCCGGGCCCGTTCGAGACCTGGCTGGCGCACCGCTCGCTCGCGACCCTGGAGATCCGCCTCCAGCGCCAGGAGCAGGTGGCCGCGGCCGTCTTCGCCGCGCTCCAGGAGCGCGACGACGTTCCGGACGCCCGCTACCCCGGCTTCAGCACCGTCGTCGGCTTCGACCTCGGCTCGCCCCGCCGGGCGCGTTCGTTCCTCAGCAGCCTCGACCTGGTGGCCGAGGCGACCAGCTTCGGCGGCCTCCACTCCTCGGCCGAGCGCCGTGATCGCTTCGGCGACGGTCAGGTCCCGCCCGGCTACGTCCGCTTCAGCGCCGGCATCGAAGCACCGGAGGACGTTGTCGCCGACATCCTGCGGGCGTTGGACCTCTCGCGGTAGCGGGAGGGGCCAGGACGCGGCGCTGGCCGCGGTGAGGACGGAGCCGGCCACGGGCGGCGGCGGCGACGCGGCGGGGAGGAGCTCGGTGGAGGACATCGGCCCGGCCATCGTCGCCCCTGACCCTGTGCCGTGTCAGTCGCGAGCTGTGCCAATCTCGCGCCGGATCTGCGCTAACTCTCCGCGGGTCGTGCCAACTTCCCGGATTCGGGCTCTGGGGCTGGTCCTCCCGCCGCCGGCGCCTCTACTGTCGAGCAGGAGATGGCACGCGTCGTCACCGCCCACGTCTGCTCCGCCTGCGGGCACGAGAGCCCCCGTTGGCTGGGCCAGTGCCCCGGCTGCGGGGAATGGGGCACGCTGACCGAGGAGCGGGTCGACAAGCCGGCGCCCGCCGGTCGCAACGGCGCCCCGCGCGGCAACGGCCGGGCGTCGCGCGCGAACGGGGCGCCGCCTGGTCGGCCGGTGCGGTTGGGCGAGGTCACCGCGCCGCGCGTGCCGCGATTGCGGACCGGCCTGGGCGAGGTCGACCGGGTGCTCGGCGGCGGCCTCGTGCCGGGCTCGCTGGTGCTGCTCGGCGGATCGCCGGGCATCGGCAAGTCGACGCTGCTCAACATGGTCCTCGGGCGCCTGGCCGGCGACGGGCGCTCGACGCTCTACGTCTCGGGCGAGGAGTCGGCGGCCCAGGTCCGGCTGCGGGCCGAGCGACTGGCCGGCGTCGCGACATCGTCGGGCGGCGCGGGATCGGCCTCCGGGGGGTCCGCGGGTGGTGGATCGGGCTCGGCGGGCCACGGCGTCGCGGCCGCCCTCGACGTGCCGATCCTGGCCGAGACCGACCTCGACACCGTCGTCGCCACGCTCGAGGCCGAGCGGCCCGACGTCTGCGTGATCGACTCGGTGCAGACGCTCCACGACAGCGCGCTCTCCGGCGCTCCCGGCTCGGTCGGCCAGGTGCGCGAGGTCGCCGCGCGGCTGATGGACGTCGCCAAGCGGCTCGACATCGCCACCGTCCTGGTCGGCCACGTCACGAAGGAGGGGGCGCTCGCCGGCCCGCGGGTGCTGGAGCACCTGGTCGACTGCGTGCTCCAGTTCGAGGGCGAGCGGGAGCGCACGTACCGGACCCTGCGAGCCCTGAAGAACCGCTTCGGGTCGACCAACGAGGCGGGGGTCTTCGAGATGCGGGACAGCGGCCTGGTCGAGGTGCTCGATCCGTCGGCGCGGTTCGTCGGCGAGGCGACCCGGGCGGCCGGATCGGTGGTGCTCTGCGCGATGGAGGGCACGCGGCCGCTGCTGGTCGAGGTCCAGGCGCTGGTCTCGCCGAGCGAGCTGGTGCCGCCGCGCCGGGTCTGCAACGGGATCGACCGCAACCGGCTGGCGCTGGTGCTGGCCGTGCTGGCGCGGCACGCCGGGCTGAGCACGAGCACCAGCGACGTCTTCGTCAACGTCGTCGGCGGGGTCCGGGCCGACGAGCCCGGCGCCGACCTGGCCGTGGCCCTGGCCGTCGCCTCGGCGGCCCGTGGCGTGGTTCCCGGCGTAGGGGGCGGCGGCGCGGGGGAGCGGGGCGGGGCCGCTGCGGCCGGCTCGGGCTCGGCGGCCTCGGCTCCGTCCGCCTCGCCCCCATCGGCCTCGGCCCGCTCTACCGACAGCGCCGTCCCTGAACCGTCCGACGAACGCCCGGCGCTGCCGGTCGCGTGCTTCGGCGAGGTCGGGCTGACCGGCGAGCTGCGGGCGGTCGCGCACGCGGAGCGACGGTTGGCCGAGGCGCGCAAGTTCGGGCTTCGGGGGGTGATCGAACCCGAGCGCTGCCCGACGCTGCGGGACGCGCTGCGGACGGCGCTGCCCCGGCGCCGGTGACGGGATCGCCGGTTCCCACTTGACTTCTGGGCCGCGCCGTGCCCGTGTACGCCGTCAAGGGGGTGCTCAAGCTCGACTAAAGGGATTGATACAATCGTTGCGATGGCGCAGCGTCCCGGTGAAGAGCTTCAGGAGCTCGAAGGACGTCAGGAACCCCGGCTGGTGAAGGCGCTCGAGATGATTGCGCCGGGAACCGCTCTTCGCGAAGGGATCGATTCGATCCTCAACGCGCATACCGGGGGCCTGCTGGCGATCGGCGAGCCTGAGGAGATCACCCACCTGTGTTCAGGTGGGATCCGGCTCGACATCGACTACACGCCGGCGCTGCTCTACCAGCTGGCGAAGATGGACGGCGCGATCACGCTCAACGCGAACGCCACCAAGATCGCGATGGCCAACGTCCAGCTCGTTCCCGACCCGACGATCCTCACGCAGGAGACGGGCACCCGCCACCGGACGGCCGAGCGGGTCAGCAAGCAGACCGGCGCGCTGGTGATCGCGGTCTCGCAGCGGCGCGAGGTCGTCTCGCTCTACGTCGACGGGGCCCGCTACCAGTTGGACCAGATCCCGGTCGTCCTCGCCAAGGCGAACCAGGCCCTGGCCACGCTCGACAAGTACCGCACCCGCCTGGATCAGGTCGCCACGCGCCTGACCGCGCTGGAGTTCGAGGGCGGCGCGTCGCTCCATGACGTGCTCACCGTCCTCCAGCGGGCCGAGCTAGTCTCGCGGATGGCGGTCGAGATCGAGCGCTACATCGTCGAGCTCGGCACCGACGGCCGACTGATCGAGATGCAGCTCGAGGAGACGACCGTCGGCACGGCCAGCGAGAAGGCCGCGCTTGTCCGCGACTACTCGACGGATCCGAGCGAGGAGGCGGTCGCGGAGGCGCTCGACCTGCTCCCGCGGCTGCCGCACCCCGACCTGCTGGACTTCGGGCGGCTGGCCGAGCTGCTCGGCTACAACCGCAAGCTGAACACGCTGGACTATCCGGTGAGCCCTCGTGGCCACCGGGTCCTGGGGCGCATCCCGCGCCTCCCCAAGCTCGTCGTGCAGCAGATCATCGAACGTTTCGGTGGTCTGGACGAACTGCTCGTCGGTACGGACGCCGAACTCGAATCGGTGCCCGGAGTCGGCGAGATCCGTGCGAAGGACATCCGCGAGGGCCTTCGCCGCCTGCAGGAGATCAACCTCGTCGACCGTTTCCTGCAGACGTGACGCACTCGTTGCGCCACGGCCGCCGGAACCGATCGGCCCGCCGCTGACGGCGGGCCATCCCAGGAGGGACTATGCCCGACACCACCACTGACGACGACCTCTTCGAGCCCGCCGCGAGCACGGAGTGCGACTTCCAGGTCGGCGACAACGTCGTCTACCCGCACCACGGCGCGGGGGTCGTCAAGGCCAGGGCCCCTCGCAAGGTTCTGGGTGAGGAGCGCGACTACCTGAAGATCCGCATCCTCCACAACGACATGACCGTCCACGTGCCGTGCGACCAGGCCGCCCAGGTCGGGCTGCGGCGGGTCATCAACGAGGAGACGATGCGCGAGGTGCTCGCGGTCCTCGGCGGTCCCTGCACGGACATGCCGAAGAACTGGAACCGGCGCTTCAAGCACAACCGCGAGAAGATCAAGACCGGCGACATCCACGAGCTGGCCGAGGTCGTCCGCAACCTCGCCGTGCGGGAGAACGAGAAGGGCCTCTCGACCGGCGAGAAGCAGATGTTCACCCGCGCCAAGAAGGTCCTGGCGTCGGAGCTGATGTACGCGCTGGAGAAGTCCGAGGAGGAGGCCGAGGCCTACCTCGACGACCTGCTCGGCACCAACCCGAACGCGACGGCGGTCGAGGACGACGAGGTCGAGACCGACGACGTCGACGAGACGGACGACGCCGAGCTGGCCCTGCAGGACTGACGCGCGTCCGTTCGCGGACGCCGTGGGCCGGATCCGAAACGCCGTGATCCGGCTCACCACCCCGCTGGCGCGATGGCGGTAGCGATCGTCGTCGCCGCCGGCCGGGGCGAGCGCCTGGGCCACGACCGGCCGAAGGCGCTCGTGCCGCTTCGCGGCCGCCCGCTGCTGGCTTGGTCGCTGGCCACGCTGGTGGCCGCACCGGGCCTGCGCCGGATCGTGCTGGTGCTGCCCGACGGCGAGCCGCTGCCCGCCGACCCCGCCGCCTGGGGCCTGCCCGCCGGCAGCTGGGAGGGGCCGGACGGCACCGCTCGCGTGGTCGCCGTGCCCGGCGGCCGCGAGCGCTCGCACTCCGTCCGGGCCGGCCTGGCCGCGACCGGCGACGGCCCGCCCGGCGAGCCGGTGCTCGTCCACGACGGCGCGCGGCCGCTGGTCACCGCCACGCTGATCGAGGAGTGCCTGGCGGCGGTCGCCGACGGTGCCGACGCCGCGATCGCCGCCGCCGCGCTCACGGACACCGTCAAGGAGGCGGTCGTCCGGCCGCCGGCCGCGACGACGCCGGCCCCCGCCGCCGCATCCGCCTCGCCCGCCGCCGTCCCACCCGCGGCCGCCGTCCCACCCGCGGCCGCCGTCCCACCCGCGGCCGCCGCCCCGCCC
>NZ_JAWZSQ010000039.1:0-26390 GCF_034096925.1 Patulibacter defluvii | reverse complement strand
CCGGCGGCGCGGGGCCGGGCGCGGTGGCCGGTGGGGGCGGCGCGGCGGCCGGCGCGGGGACCGCGGCACCGGGGGCCGGCAGCGGGGGTGGAGCCGGCGGCGCATCCGGAGGGAGCGGGGCGGCCGCCGCGGGCGGAACCACCACCGGCGCCACCGTCGGCCAGGTGGCGAACGTGCGCGGGTCGACGCTCTACGTCGAGACCGGCGATGGCACCACCGTCGCGGTCCGGGTCGGCGCCAACGCGAAGGTCCAGCGGCTCTCCCACAGCAGCGCCGGCGGCGTCCACCCCGGCGACACGGTGATCGTCTCCGGCAGCGGACGCTCCGACGGCAGCGTCCGCGCGACCGACGTCCAGGCGCTGGCCCCGGGCCTGACGCTCGGCCTCGGCGGGCTCCGCGGCGGGGCGGGCGGCAGCGGCGGCTCCAGCGGGAGCGGCAGCGGCGACCCGGTCGACCAGCTCTTCGGCGGCCGCTGACCGTCTCCATCCGAACCAGCAAGGCACGACGAACCATGACCCAGACGTCCCTCCTCCGCCCGGCCGCACTGCTGCTGGCGGCGCTCGCGCTCGGCGGCTGCGGCTCGTCCTCCGAGGGCGGATCGACGACCACCACCGCCGACCGCGGCGGCCGTACCGCGCCCGACCCGGCCGACCGCGAGAAGCTGCAGGCGTGCCTGAAGCAGCAGGGCGTCGAGCTGCCGCAGCGGCCGGCCGGCGGCGGACCCGGCGGCTACGGCGGCCCGCCGCCCGGGGCCGGCGACGGCGGGGCACCGCCCAGCGGGCTGCCCGGTGGGGGCGGCGGTCCGGGCGGGGGCCTCAGCGACGAGCAGCGGCAGGAGCTGCAGGCGGCGATGGCCAAGTGCGGCGTCGACCGCGGCCGCTTCGCCGGTGGCGGTCCGCGGGCCGGCGGCGCCGAGTACCAGAAGCGGGTCCGGGCCTACGTCGCCTGCGTGCGGAAGAACGGCTTCGACCTGCCCGATCCCGACTTCTCCGGCCAGGGCCCGGTTTTCGACCCGCAGCAGGTCGATCAGCAGGACGCCCGCTTCCAGAAGGCCAGCCGCGCCTGCCAGGCGAAGCTGCGCCCGGCCCAGGGCTGAGCGGCCTGGCAGGATTCGGTCACCCGAACCTGGAGGAAGCCGAGATGTCCGTGGTGAAGATCAACGCGATCGAGGTCGCGCCCGAGCGGGGCCCCGAGCTGGAGCAGCGTTTCGCCAAGCGCGCCGCCGAGGTCGAGAAGATGCCCGGCTTCGAGGGCTTCGAGCTGCTGCGGCCGGTCGCCGGCGAGACCCGCTACTTCGTCTACACCCGCTGGGCGAGCGAGGAGGCGTTCCAGGCCTGGGTGAAGAGCGAGGCCTTCACCCGCGGGCACGCCCAGGCCGCCGCCGACCGCGGCCAGCAGCCGGTCGCCCACGGCTCGTCGGTGCTCTCGTTCGAGGTCGTCGAGCGGGTCGGCGCCGGCAACTGAGCGACCCGCCCGCCCTCAGCCCGCGACGTGCGGCGTGCGCAGGCCCTTGCGCAGCCGCCGTCGCTCCTCGGCCGCGACCGAGCGGAAGACGGCGGTGTTGGCGCCCGCGGTGACGCGGCCGGGCAGCACTCCAAGCCCGCGGCGGACCATCGCCGCCGTCGCCCGGTGCAGCGCCGCCTGGGGCGCCGTCCAGCGGAGCCCGTAGAGCTCGCGGACCCGCGGCGGCAGACTGCCGAGGATCAGCATGTTGTGGACCTCCATCGCCGGCCGGCCCGCGGCCCGGGTCGGGATCGAGAAGGCGGTGAAGCGGCCGACGTGGTGGGCCTCGGGAGTCAGGTGGACGTCGGCGGCGGCGATCTCGGCCGCGTAGTAGCGGCGGAAGGCCGCGTAGGTCGGCGGCAGCACCTCCTCCGGCGTCCCGAAGAGCAGCGCGAAGCGGCGCCAGTCCTGCCACAGCTGCTCGCGCTCGCCGTCGCTCAGCCGCCGCACCAGCAGGTCGTGGAGGGTCTCGGCGGAGTCCATCATCACCGCCACCGTCCACAGCATCAACGAGCCGTCGAGCGCCGAGTAGGCGGTGCCGGCGGGCGTCGCCCCGGCGTCCTCGGGCAGCTCGCCGTTGACCCGCTCGTGCATCTTGCGGACGTAGCGGAGGACCTTGTCGGCCTCGGCGCGGGTGCCGAAGTAGATCGTCTCGAAGGCCAGGCCGGTGCGAACCAGGCGCTTGAAGGGCGCCTGCTTGCCGGCGGTGTGCTCCGAGGTGCCGACGTAGTTCAGCGGCTTGATCGCCCCGATGCAGAGCGCCCGCTGCCCGTAGAGCAGCCCGACCGCGTGCTGGGCCTGGACCTGGCGCAGCATCGAGCCGGGCGGGAAGTAGCCCTCGTCCCGGCTGCGGGTCACGGTGGTGGTCTCCGTCTGCATCTGCTCGCCTCCGTCGCTGCTGCGCCGGGCCGAACGCTACACGATCTGGAACAGTCCGTTGTCAGAATCAGCGGCCGGCGGCGCGGGCGCGGGCGATCGCCTCGGCCGAGCGGCCGCCGGCGACGAACAGCGCCACCAGGTCGTCGATCAGCGCCTCGCGCTCCAGCGGCAGGTCGTCGCGGAGCCAGGCCCCGACCGTCTCCGCCAGCCCGCCGGCCAGCATCGTCGCGGTCACCTGCAGCAGCGGCTCCGCCTCGGCCGTGACGTCGAACGCCTCGCGGCCGTAGCTGCCGATCAGCGCGATCACGTCCCGCAGCCGCTCGATCCGGCGGGCGGCGAGCGGGCCGGTCGCGTAGGCCTCGGCGAACAGCAGCCGCGCCCGCCGCGGGTCGTCGGTCAGGTCGCGGAACGCCGCCTCGATCGCCGCCCGCACCCGCGACTCGATCGCGTCGGGCGCGGCCGCGATCGCCGCCACCACGCTCGCCGTGGTGCGCGCGAACGCCTCGTCGAAGACCGCCACCGCCAGCGCGTCGAGGTCGGCGAACTGCTCGTAGAAGTAGCGCGGCGTCAGCCGTGCTCGCTCGCAGACCCCGCGCACGGTCGTCGCCGCCCAGCCCTCGCCGCCGATCGCGTCGAGGCCGGCCTCCAGCAGCCGCGCGCGCCGCTCGGCCTGGCGGTCGGCGGCGCTCTTGCCGCCGTAGGTGCGTCGCGCGGGAGGAGCCACCGCACGAGTCTCGCACCGTGGCCGACAACTGGGAGGGGGGAGGGACGGCGGTCGTCACGACGTCCCGGTAACAGCAACGACGCGCGGGCCCGTCCCGTGCGTCAGGGGGAACGGTGAACGGTCAGAGGGCCACCAACAACAGCGAGGTGCGGATACCGCCGCTCGATGCGGCGCCGCTGCCCGCTGCCGCGGCCGGGTTGGGCGCCGCCGGCCACGCGCGCGCCCTGACGGCGCGGCTGGTCGCCCTGCGGGCGCTGGCGCTGCCGGCGCTGCTGGCGCTGGCGCTGGCCACCGACGGCGTCGACCGGCTGGCGCTGCTGGCCCTGGCCCTGGTCGGGGCGGCCGAGATCGCGATCACCGGCCGCTGGTGGATGCGGCGGGCCGCGCGCGGGGAATCAGCCGCGGCGGCCTGGCCGCCGCTGGCGATCGGCCTCACCCTCGACGTCACGCTGATGACCCTCGCGACCGCCGCCAGCGGCGGTCCCGACAGCGACCTGCTGCTGATCCTGACCGCGCTGCCGCTGGTCGGCGGGCTGGTGCTGCGGCCGACGCTGCTGGCCGCCTTCGTCGCGCTCGGGCTCGGCGGCCGGCTGGCGCTCGGCGGCAGCGTCGAGCAGCTGCTCCCGGTGCTCGTCGTCGGCGCCTGGGCGACCGCGATCGGGATCACCACCTCGTTCGGCGGGGTCGCCGTGCGGCGGCGGCTGGAGCAGCTGGAGGCCAAGACCGCCGCGGTCCTGGCCCGCGATCCCGGCGGCAGCGTGCGCGCGCGGGTCGCCGACGGCCTGCGGGCGACGGTCCTGGAGCCGGTCGCGGCCGTCTCCGCCGAGCTCGCCCACCGGCCCTCGCCCGCGGTCCTGGCCGTCCTCGCCCGGCGGCTGGAGACGACCGTCCGCCGGACCCGCTCGACCGTCCGCGAGCTGCACTTGGGAACCGCGCGCGAGCCGGTCCCCACCGAGCCCCTGCGGCCGGCGCCGCGCGGCGTCGCGGCGACCGTGCCGGCGCTGCTGACCAGCCGCTTCCGCGAGCTGGCGCCGACCCTGATCGTCCTGCGGCTGGGGCTGGTCGTCGTCCTCGTCGCCACCGCGACCGTGATCGGCGGCAGCGAGCCGGGCTTCGTGCCCGTCGCCGCCGTCCTGGCCCTCGTCCAGCTCGTCGCCTCGTGGCGACTGCGGCGCGCGCGGTCGGGGATCGAGCACCTGGCCACGACCGCGGTCGACGTGCCGCTGGTGCTGGCCTGCTTCGTGCTCTCCGGCGACGCCCACACCACGATCGCGACCGTGATGGTGGTGCTGATCGCCGCCTGCGGGTTCGTCTACCAGCCGCCGGTGGTCGCGGCCGCGACCGTGCTCGCCGTCGCCACCGGGCTGGCGGTCGACGCGGGCGTCGAGCTGCCGATCGCGCTCGCCTGGGCCGGGGTCGCCGGGATCGTGGAGTCCCGCGCCCGGGCCCGGATCGGCGACCCGATCGCCCGCGCCGTGCGCCGCCGGGCCCGGATCCTCGAGGGGATCGTGGAGGCCGACGACCAGGAGCGGCGGCGGCTGGCCGGGACGCTCCACGACGGCGCGCTTCAGGCGCTGATCGTCGCCCAGCAGGAGCTGCTGGAGGCGGCCGCCGGCAGCGGCGAGGCCCGCGGTCACGCCGCCGCCGCGCTCAGCGAGGCCCGCGGGCTGCTGGCCGAGGCGATCGGCGAGATCCAGGTCGACGAGGGTGCGGCCGCGGTCGACGTCGGCCTGGCGGCGGCGCTCGAGCGGGCGACGACGCGTCCGCGCGGGCCGCGGGCCGTGATCGCGGTCGACCCGGCCGCCGAGGGCCACGACGACGCGCTGCTGGTGCTCGTCGCCCGCGAGGCGTACACCAACGCCGCCCGCCACGCGCGCGCCGGCCAGGTCCAGGTGATCGTCTCGCGGCTGCCGGCGGGGATCGCGCTCGACGTGATCGACGACGGCGTCGGCTTCGACCACGAGCGGGTCCGCGACGCGCTCGACCGCGGCCACATCGGCCTCGCGACGCTGGCCGAGCGCGTGACCCGGGTCGGCGGGACGGTCGACCTCCGCGACGCCGAGCAGGGCGGCGGGCACGTGCGGGTGGTGCTGCCGGCGTCGCCGCTGCGGATGGCGGTCGACGAACCCGGACGGGAGGGGCTGGTCGGTGGGCGCTGACGCCGGATCGAGCCCGGTCGCGGCTGCTCGCGTGCGGTGTAGCCTGGAGAGCATGCAGCGGGTCGCTCAGGGTGCCTCGGCCGTGCTCGGGACACGGCGCGTGGCTCGGCGGCAGGCCCGGCGAGCGAGCTCCGAGGGGTCGTGGTGGCCGGGCGCGGACGGTCCCTGACGCCCGCCTGGGCCGCCGCGCTGCCGATCGCGGTGATCGGCCTGCGACGGGAAGCCAGCGGCCCGGATCGCGGTTGGCGGATCGCGTGGGGCAACGAGCGCGCGCAGCGGCTGCTCGCGGTCGACGGCGCACCGCTGGCCGAGCGGCCGTGGTCGACGGCGACGCTGGCCCCGGTCGACCCCGAGGCGGCGGCCGGCGAGCCGGCGTTCGCGCGCCTGCGCGCGGCCGACGGCGGCGTGGTCGAGGCCGAGGTCCGGGCGACGATCGACCAGGACGAGGCGCTGCTGACGCTCCACGAGCTGGTCGGCGCCGAGGGCCCGCTGCTCTCCCCGCAGGTGGTCGCCGAGCTGACCGGCCTGCTCGACAACACCGAGTCGCTGGCCTACGTCAAGGACCTGGAGGGGCGCTACGTCTACGTCAACCGGGCCTGGGAGCGGCGGTTCGGGCGCCTGCGGGCCGACGCGGTCGGGCTGCGCGACCGCGACCTGTACCCCGGGATGCCGCACGACAGCTACGTCTCCAACGACGCCGAGGTGCTGGCCGCCGGCGTGCCGATGGAGTTCGAGGAGACCACCTACCTGGACGGCCCCGACGGCGAGACGATCGTCGAGACCTGGCTGTCGACGAAGTTCCCCGTCCGCGACGCCCGCGGGACGGTGGTGGCGGTCGGCGGCTTCTCGACCGACATCTCGGCCCGCAAGCGCGCCGAGGAGGCGCTGGCGGTCGCCCGCGACGTCGCCGAGCAGGCCGACCGCGACAAGTCCGAGCTGCTGTCGCGCGTCAGCCACGAGCTGCGGACCCCGCTCAACGCGATCCTCGGCTTCGGCCAGCTGCTGCGCGACGCCGGCGACCCCCACCGGGCCGGCGAGAGCATCGAGCGGATCGTCCGCGCCGGAACCCACCTGCAGGGGATCATCGACGACCTGCTGGTGATCACCAGCGCCGACGCCCGCGGCTTCGAGGTGGTGATCGAGTCGGTCGACGCCTGCGCCCCGCTGGCCGACGCGCTCGAGTTCGTGCGGCCGCTGGCGGCCGAGCGCGGCGTGATCATCGGCACCGACATGCACGGCGGGCTGATGCGGACCGTCCGCGCCGACCGCCGGCGGCTGACCCAGGTGCTGCTGAACCTGCTGACCAACGCGATCAAGCACGGCGGCGACGGCGGCGAGGTCCTGGCCCGGATCGAGGCCGTCGACGGCGGGATCCGCTACGCCATCAGCGACCACGGGCCGGGGATCGCCCCCGCCGACGTCGAGCGCGCGTTCCTGCCCTTCGAGCGGCTCGACGCGGCCGGGGGCGGGGCCGAGGGGGTCGGGCTCGGGCTCGCGGTCTCGAAGGTGCTGGCGACGGCGATGGGCGGCCGGATCGGCCTCGCCGACCCGCCGCCGGCACTGGGCAGCCGCTTCTTCGTCGAGCTGCCGCTGGGCGACGCGCCGCGCGACGTCTGGCCGCTGCCGGAGGCCACGACGCCCGGCGTCGCCGACCTCGGCCCCGCGACCGTCCTCCACGTCGAGGACACGCGCTCGAACGCCGAGCTGGTCGAGCGGATCCTGGAGCCGGCCGCCGCGGTCCGGATCGTCCACGCGACGTCCGGCCGGGCGGCGCTCGAGCTGCTCGAGCGCGAGCCGGTCGACGCGATCCTGCTCGACCTCCACCTGCCGGACCTGCCCGGCGTCGAGGTGCTGCGGCGGATCCGGGCCGGCCGCGCCGCCGACGTCCCGGTGCTGGTGCTGTCGGCCGACGCCACCGCGACCCGGATCGCCGAGCTGTCCGAGGCCGGGGTCCGCGACTACCTGACCAAGCCGCTGGACGTGGGGGCGTTCGTCGACGCGCTGCGGGGAGCGCTCGCCGCGCGCGAGGACGCGGTCGCGCCGGAGCGACGGGATGCCTGAGGCCGCCCGCCGAGCCGGCGCGCGATCGCCCGCGATCTGCCGATCATCCTGTTCCCCACCGGGGAACCGGACCCGCCGAGGGAGTTGAATGCCGGATTCGAAAGTACGGGTGCTCGTCGCCGAGGACCATCCCCTGTTCGCCGAGGTGCTGACGCGTCTGATCGCCGGCACGCCCGGGCTCGAGGTCGCGCTCAGCACCGGCGACGGTCGCGAGGCGTGGGAGGCGCTGCGCGACGGCGTCGCCGACGTCGCGGTCCTCGACCTGCGGCTACCGGGCATGTCGGGCCTGGAGATCCTGCGCGCCGTCCGCCGCGACGAGCTGCCGGTGCGGGTCCTGATCCTGTCGGCCGAGGCGACGGGGGAGACGGTCTTCGACGCGGTCCGCCTGGGCGTCGACGGCTACGTCGTCAAGGAGTCCGCGCGGCAGGAGGTCACCGACGCGATCGCGGCCGTGATCGCCGGCCGCACGATCTTCTCCCCCGGCGTGCAGGCGATCCTCGCCGCCGAGGTCCGCGGCCGCCGCCACGAGCAGCGGACGATCCTCTCCCCGCGCGAGCAGGAGATCCTGCGCGGCATCGCCGAGGGCCTGTCCGGTCCCGAGATCGCCCGCCGGCTCCAGATCGGGACCGCGACCGTCAAGACCCACACCCGCAACGTCTACGAGAAGCTCGGCGTCGCCGACCGCGCGGCCGCGGTCGCCGAGGCGATGCGCCAGGGGCTGATCGAATGAGCGACGCGGCGATCGACCGCGAGCACTTCGACGACCTGCGGCGCGACTTCTCCGCGGCCGAGCTGGAGCAGCTGGTGGCCGAGTTCGCCGGCCTCGCCGAGCGGCAGGTGGCGGAGGTCCAGCAGGCGATCGCGGCCGGCCGGGCCGACGAGGCCGCTCGCCACGCGCACCTGCTGCGCGGGACCGCGGCGACGGTCGGCGCCCGCCCGCTGGCGGCGGCCGCGGCGGCGATCGAGCAGGCCGTGCGCGAGGGCGCCGACGAGGCCGCGCTGCGGGCCGTGGGCGGACCGCTGGCCGCGCGCGCCGACGAGGTCCGGGCCGCGTTGCGGACGCTCTAGGCTGATTGTGTCCAAGCCGTCGATCGCGTAGTGTGGACACGGTCCACCAGACGCGGTGTGGGAGGGTCATGGAACCGAACGAGTGGGAGCGCGATTCGGCGCTCCTCGAGGGGCAGCGACAGATCCTGGCGATGATCCATCGCGACGTCGCGCTGCCGCGCGTGCTGGAGGAGATCTGCCTGGTGATGGAGGCCCAGGCGGACGGCATGCTGGCCTCGGTGCTGCTGCTCGACTAGGACGGCAGCCACCTGCTGCACGGCGCCGCGCCGAGCCTGCCGGGCGAGTACAGCGAGGCGATCGACGGCATCACGGTCGGCCCGGGGGTCGGCTCCTGCGGCCACGCGGCCTTCACCGGCGAGCCGATCGCGGTCGAGGACATCGCCGTCCACCCGAACTGGGCGCCGTTCGTCGCGCTCGCCTACGAGGACCACGGCCTGCGCGCCTGCTGGTCGACGCCGATCAAGTCGTGGGAGGGCAAGGTCGTCGCGACGTTCGCGATGTACTACCGCCGCCCGAAGGCGCCCGGCCTCCGTGACCGCAAGCTCGCCGACTACTCGTCGCACCTCGTCGCGATCGCCCTCGAGCGTGCCCGGGAACGTGAGCGACTCGGCCGTCTCGGCGTCTGAGCCAGCGGCGCCCGCGGGCGACGCGGTCCGCAGGATCGAGGCGCTGATCCTCGCCAGCCTGCGCGAGGGCGGCAGCGAGCAGGCGGCGGCCGCCGCCTACCAGCACGGCAAGGACCGCTACGCGGCGGCGGTGCCGCTCGGCGACCTGCTCGCCGCCCACCGCGAGGCGGCGCTGGCGGTCGCGCTCGCCGCCCCCGGCCCCGCGGCGCAGGTCGTCGACGCGGTCACGTCGACCCTCCAGCAGCTGATGGCGTCCTACGACGCCCAGCTGCGCCAGGAGCGCGACTACCACCGCGCCCAGCGCCAGCTCAACGAGGTCCTGCGCGAGCAGGTCGGGGCGCTCAACGGCACGGTCGCCGAGCTCGAGCGCGACCGCCGCAGCGCCGACGACGCGACCCGCGAGAAGGCGCTGCTGCTGGCGAACATGAGCCACGAGATCCGGACGCCGCTGAACGCGGTGGTCGGGCTCGCGAGCCTGCTCGGCGACGCCCGTCCGGAGGAGCGCGCCGAGTACGTGCGGACGATCCTCGGCAGCGCCGACCACCTGCTGCTGCTGATCGACGACGTGCTCGACTTCTCGAAGATCGAGGCCGGCAACATCGAGCTGGAGCGGGCCCCGCTGCACCTCGGCCGCTGCGTCGAGCTGGCGCTGGAGATGGTCGCCGGGCGGGCGGCGGAGAAGGCGCTGGAGCTGGCCTACGTGGTCGGCCCGGGGGTGCCGCCGGGGATCGTCGGCGACGAGGTCCGGCTGCGCCAGGTGCTGCTGAACCTGCTCTCGAACGCGGTCAAGTTCAGCGAGCGGGGCGAGATCGTCGTCGAGGTCTCGCGCGAGGACGACGTCGGCGGCGGCGAGCCGCGGGTGCGGTTCGTCGTCCGCGACCAGGGGATCGGGATCGCCCCCGAGCGGCTGTCGCGGATCTTCGAGCCCTTCACCCAGGCCGACCTGAGCACCACCCGCCGCCACGGCGGCACCGGGCTCGGGCTGGCGATCTCCAGCCGGCTGGTCGAGCTGATGGGCGGCGAGCTGGCGGTCACCAGCGAGGTCGGCAGCGGCTCGCGGTTCACGTTCTCGATCCCGGTCGCGGCCGCCGACGTGCCGCCGCCGTCGCGTTCGACCTTCGCCCCCGACGCGCTCGCCGGCCTGCGGGTGCTGGTGGTCGACGACGTCGAGACCAACCGCCGGATCCTCGACGCCCACGCCCGCGCGTGGGGGATGGCCTGCGCCGCGACGGCCGACCCGGAGCAGGCGCTGGCCTGGGTCCGCGAGCAGGAGCCGTTCGCGCTGGCGATCCTCGACCACCACATGCCGGGGATCGACGGCGTGGCGCTCGCGCGGCGGCTGCGGGCCGAGCCGCGGGGGGCGTCGCTGCCGCTGGTGCTGCTCTCGTCGGCGACCCGCAAGGGCCGCCAGGTCGATCCGGCCGGCGAGCTGTTCGCGGCCGTGCTCGGCAAGCCGCTCAAGCAGTCGACGCTCCGCGACGAGGTCGCGATCGCGGTCGGCGTGCCGCCGGAGCCGGTCGCGCCCGACCCGGCCGAGCAGCGCGAGGCGGTCGCGATGAGCGAGCTGCGGATCCTCGTCGCGGAGGACTCGGCGGTCAACCAGATGGTCGTTCGGCGGCTGCTGCGGCGGCTCGGCTGCGAGCGGGTCGACGTGGTCGGCGACGGGCTGCAGGCGGTCGCGGCGACGACCGTCAGCCGCTACGACGCGGTCCTGATGGACGTCCAGATGCCGGTGATGGACGGGACCGAGGCGACCCAGCGGATCGTCGCGGCGGCCGCCGGCGGTCGCCGTCCGCGGCTGATCGCGTTGACGGCCGAGGCGCTGCCCGGCGACCGCGAGCGCTACCTGGCCGAGGGCTTCGACGACTACCTGGCGAAGCCGGTCACGGTCGACCGGGTGGCGGCGGCGCTGGCCCGCTGCCTGCCCGAGCGCGAGCCCGGTCCGGCCCCGGGCCCGGCAGCGGGCCTGGCCGCCGGTCCCGACCGGCTGGCCCAGGCCGGCGAGCTGCGGCGGCGGGCGGCGGAGCTGCGGGCCGCGATCGACTTCGGTCGCGCGGAGGCGGCGGGCGAGCAGGCGCTCGCGGTCGCGGCCTTCCTCGACGACGCCGGCCTGCCCGCGGTCGCCGACCTGGCGCCGCTGCTCGACGCCGATCGCGCGTGGCTGGCGGCCCGCGGGCTGCCGCTGGTCAGCCGGGTCCAGAAGCAGCTGCGGGCGCTGGCCGACGAGCTGGAGACCGCGGCGGGCCGCTAGCGGGGGTCAGCCGGCCCCGGCGTCGGCCGGCAGCGCGACCCGGATCCGGGCGCCGCCGCCGTCGGCCGCCAGCAGCGCGACGGTGCCGCCGGCGCGGCCCGCCCGCTCGCGGACCGCGGCGAGGCCGATCTGGCCGCGGGCGACGGCGTCGTCGACCTGGTCGGGGTCGAAGCCACGCCCGTCGTCCCAGGCCTCGAGCACGATCTGGCCGTCGCTGCGGGCGACGGTGATGGTGACCGTCTCCGCGCCGCCGTGGCGACGGGCGTTGCGGTACAGCTCGCGGCCGGTGGCGACGAGCAGGCCGTCGTGGACGCCGCCGGCCGCCGGCTCGACGTCCAGCCGCAGGGCCGGGCCGGTCTCCTCGACGATCGCGCGCAGCGCCGGCCAGAGACCGCCGGGCAGGGCGGGGACGTGCTCGCCGATCGCCAGGTCGGTCGCGACCCGCTCCAGGTCGGCGACCGCGTGGTCGAGGGCGGAGCGGGCGGCGTCGCCGGCGACCGGATCGCCGGCGGCGGCCTCGTCCAGCTCCTGGGCGGCGACCAGCAGCAGCTGGAGGGCGTCGTCGTGGACCAGCTGGGCGAGCCGCTGCCGCTCCCGCTCCTCGCTCGCGAGCATCGCCGTCAGCAGCCGGTTGCGGTTGCGGCGGACGCCGTTCAGGCGGTTGGCGACGGCGGTGGTGAAGAGCGCCAGGCTGATCCCGACCAGGCCCGACCAGCCGACGGCGATCGTGAACGCCGGCTGCGGCACGGCGAGCAGCAGCGGCCCGCCGAAGGCGGCGGCCGCGGTGGCGGCGGCGGTCCAGCGGCTGCTGAGGATCGACGCGACGGTGGCGGGCAGGACGACGGCGACGGCCAGCAGCGCCGGTCCGGCGTCGCCGGCCTGGACCAGGATCGCGCCGAGCAGCAGCAGGTCGAGCGCGGCCGCGGCGACGTAGACGGCGCGGATGGCGCGGCCGAGCATGGCCAGCAGCGGCAGCGCGGCGAGGTTCAGCCCCTCGACCGCCAGCAGCGGCCAGAACCAGTCGTCGACGGGGCCGCTGAGCAGGGCGACCGCGGCGATCGTCACCAGCAGCCCGAGGCGACCGGCGAGCGCGACGGTCAGGGTCGCCCAGATCGCGGCGGGGGCGTGGCGGTCGGGCCGCGGGGCGGCGAACAGGTGGCGGAGGACGATCGTCGCCGTCGGCCACTGGAGGCGGACCCGGACCACGTCGGGGCGGACGGCGAGCAGCGACAGCGAGGTGCCGGCGGCGGAGGGAGTGGTGGTCAGGCGGACGACCACCTGCTCGGCCTCGACCTCGACGGCGATCCGGACCTCGGTGGTCGCGGGGCCGGCCAGCAGCGGCAGCGCGTCGCGGACGACGGTCGCCACCGAGAGCGCGTGGGCGTCGGCGCCGGGGGCCAGGTCGAGGTCGAGGTCGGCGGCGGGGGCGTGGCGGCGGACGAGCAGCCGCAGCGGGGCGGCCAGGTCGTCGCGGCGGCCGGCGAGCACGTGCAGCTCGCCGAGCAGCCCGCGGACGGCGAGGATGGTGGTGCGCAGGCGGGCGGCGAGGGCGCGCAGGCGATCGGCGTCGGGGGCGTCGTGGGCGCCGTCGCGGACCGCGGTGACGGGGGCGACGACGGTCGCGCGCAGGTCGGCGACGAGCCGCGAGCGGGAGCCGGGGACGCGGGCCCGGAGCGCGCGCTCGGTCGCGTCGACCCGCGACATCGACCGCACCAGGGCGGAGCGGCGGGCGGTGAGGGCGGCGGCGAACAGCGCCACCCAGGCCAGCTCGATGGCGAAGGTGGCGATCGCGGTCGCGTCGCCGCCGAGCAGCAGCCGGCCGCCGACGGCCCAGCTGCAGAGGATCAGCAGCGCGACCGGGTCGAGCATGATCGCGGCGATCAGCGGCAGGCCGGGGTAGATGAGGAGGGCGAGGCTGCTGCCACCGCCGCTGGCCGCCGCGGCCGCGGTCAGCAGGGCCAGGTCGACCATCAGGATGGTCAGCACGGCGGGTGCGTGGCTGGGCGGGGCGCGGCGGGCGAGCCAGCGGCCGGTCGGCACCATCTCGGCCACGGCGGCGACGGCGACCACGGCCAGCCAGCCGTGGTGGACGTCGTCGGAGGTCAGCGCGAGGGCGACGACGAAGGGCACCGTGACCAGCCGGATCGCGGCCAGGTAGCGGTTCGCGCTGCGGCGCCAGGTCGATTCCAGGTCGCCGGTCGCCGAGCCGGCGAACAGCCGACCCCACCACCCCAGCCCCGGTGATTGCGCGCCCCCCACCGGGTCAGCGTAGATGAGCGGGACGCGCTTCCGAGAACGGTCTGGACGGGGTCCCCCAACGGGACGATGCCGGCCTCCCCCGCTGGCGGCGCGCCCGTTCCCCCGGGCGTTCCCCCGCGCGGGCGATGGCAGGGAGCGGGCGCCCCGGAGACGATCGTGAACGTGTCGACCACGACCTCACGGCCGGTCGAGACCCCCTACTGACGACGCAGAGGCGCTCACACAACGTCGTCAGGACCGGCCGACGGGGGAGGAGGTGCCCAGGACACAGCGGCGGGCGGCGTACGTGCACACGTCGTCCGCCGCCCCCTGGGTGGTGGGGCGGGGTACGGGCACGGCGCGGCCGGCGGCGAGGTAGCGTGGCACCGTCGTGCGCGTCGACGCCGTCGACTCGCCGACAGCCCCCGTTCGTCCCCCCCCCAGGAGCATCGTCATGTCGTCACCGTCGTCGCCCCCCGCGCGGTTCCGGCCCCTTCCCGCCCTCGTCGGGCTCGCCGGCGCCCTTGCGCTGATCCCGAGCGTCGCCGACGCCAGCTACGTCTACGAGCAGCGGTGGGAGGTGGCGCCCGGCGCGCGCGCGATCGCCGCCTCGCCGGCGGGGATCTACGTCAGCAGCGGCCGCTTCGCCGGCACCGGATCGAGGATCGCGCGCTACACGGCCGGTGGGCGGCTGACGCGGACCATCGACGACAGCGGCGACGCCGACGGGCTGGGCGCTCGCGGTCTGGCCACGGGCCCCGACGGACGGTTGTGGGCGACCGAGGGCCCGTCGACGATCCGCGTGCTGAGCGCCGACGGCGTCGAGGTCGAGCGCAAGGTCGTGACCGACACCTGCGGCGGCGGCAACGGCGTGTTCATCAACGACATCGACGTCGATCCGAGCGGAGCGCTCTACCGGGCGTTCGTCGACGACTGCACCGCCGGCACCCCGATCGGCGGCCCCGTCCAGTTCGTCACGCGAGTGCTTCCCGACGGGCGGGAGGCGAGCGCCTGGGGTGGTCTCGCGGGCTCGACGAAGGACGGCGAGTTCGGCGGCGGCGAGCTCTCGATCGCCAGCGATGGCCGCGGCGGCAGCGTCTACGTCAGCGACGGGCGCAACGAGCGGGTCCAGCAGTTCACCGCCGACGGCCGCTTCGTCCGCAAGTGGGGCCAGGCTGGCCGTGGGCGGGGCCAGTTCAGCAGCATCGACGGGATCGAGGTCGGTCCCGCCGGTGACGTGTTCGTCGCCGAGCACGGCAACGACCGCGTCCAGCGCTTCAGCGCCGACGGTCGCGTCCGCGAGCAGATCGTGACGCCGTCCGACGTCGATGACGCCACCACCCCGATCGACGTCGCGCTCGACGCCAAGGGACGGCTCTACGTCCTCGGGACGCGGACGGCGGGAGCCGAGGTCCACGTCTTCGTCCCGACCGACGCCGTCGTCCCCGCCCAGACCCTGCGCTACCGCGGCAAGCGCATCGCGATCAAGCTCCGCTGCACCGCCAAGACCACCTGCCGCGGCACGGTCGGCGTCCGCAAGGGCAAGACCAAGCTCGGCTCGCGCAGCTACCGGGTGGCGGCCGGCAAGACCGCGTCGGTCGTCCTGGCCCCGTCCAGCCGCGCCGCGCGCCGGATCCGCGGCAAGCAGGACGTCACCGTGACGGTCTCGCCGCGCGGAGGGGTGGCGAGCACGAGGACGCTGCGGTTGCGGGGGTGAGGTCGGCCGCGGATGGCGGCGTCAGCAGGGCGAGACGACGATGTCGCCGACGCCGCCGAGCACCGGGGCGTAGGTCGCGCAGGCGCCGGTGCCGGTCGGACGCCGTGGCGGCTTGCGGCGGGAGACCGTCGTCTCGGCGCGGACGCGGAGCTTGCCCGCGGTGGCTTGGACGCGCAACGGCGTCGAGGTCTTCGCGCGGCGGCTGAGCGTGACGCGCAGCGAGACGGTTCGGCGCTTTCCGGCCTTCAACGACGGGACCGATCGTGGGGCGCGGACGGTCAGGCCGCGCTGACGGCTGACGCGCAGACGGATCGGGTCGGTGCGGGCATCGCCGGGGTTGCGCAGCGTCAGCCGCACCGTGCGCGAGCGGCCGGGTCGCAGCGCCGTCGCAACGCGGGCGATCCGGACGTCGAGGGCCGGCTGCGGGTGGAGGGCGAAGGGACCGGCGCTGTCGTAGACGAGGTTCGGGTCGGCGGGGTCGACGACGAGCGCCGTGAGACACGTCAACGGCCGGCCAGCCAGCGCCGGGTCGGTGACGTCGAAGGTCTGCAGGGTGCCCCCACCGCGGTGCTCGACGGCGCCGGTGGCCGTTGCGGGGCCCGCGGCGTCGAAGCGCGCCCACTGCCCGCCGGCAGCGTCGCTGAGGCCGTAGAGCCCGATCGCCGGATAGCCGTCGCAACCGCTCGTGGCCTTCGTGCCCGCCAGCAGCACCACGTTCGCGGCGGGTCCCGGCGCGGCGCTGAGCACGACGCCGCCGCGGAGCGTGCCGCTGCGGCGGTCGTAGGCGACGCCGGCGGCCGTGATGTCGCGGCTCGGCTGCCCGCCGGCACCATCGCCGGCCGCGTCGCGACCGACCGCGACGAAGCTCGCCGGGGAGGTCGTCGGCGCAGCCAGCACGGCGACGACGGCCGACGAGAAGAGCGCCGCGGCCGTGCGGCGGCGAGCGACGGAACGGGACATCCGCGGTGGCTCCGTCGGAACGAGCGCGACGGTCGCGCGTCCCGGACGGAAGGCCGCGACGGTGACGAGTGGGAGACCGGAAGGGAGCATGGCGGGGGCGGGGCCTCAAGGATTGGGGATCTCGTCGTACTCGGCCTCGCCGAAGTCCCCGCTGGCCGCCAGGACCAGGCGGTTGCCGTCGAGGCGTCCGGTGCGCGGGCCGGAGGGATCGCCGGTGATCGTGACCGTGCCCGACGCCGGGTCGAGCGCGTAGGCCAGGCAGCCCGAGCCGGAGACCTCGGTCACGGTCACCGCGGTGCACGTCGGCCGGGTGCTGTCGGTGGGGGTGTCGCGGTGCACGAACTGGTCGTTCACGAACCACAGCCACTCGTAGTAGGTGCTGTAGGAGAAGGTCGACGGGTCGTAGACCGTGTACTTGTGCGAGAAGGCCCGGCCGCTGAGCGAGAGCCCCGGCTTCGGCGCGGCGAGCGTCAGCGTGAACGAGCCGGACGCGCTGCGGACGCCGCGGCCCTTCGCGGACAGGCGCACCCGCACCGGCCCGCGGAGCTCGCGGGTGGCGCGAACGGTCACGGTCACCCTCTTCGCCCGGCGCGGACGCAGCTTCGACGCGACGCGGATGGTCCGGCGGGCGCTCGCCACGCCGCTCCCGGGCGAGACGCGCAGCACGACCGAGCGGATCGTCCGGCGGGTCCGGTTGCGGACCGTGACGGTCGTCTTGACGTCCTCGCCGACCTGCGTCGCGGTCGCGGAGCGGGCCGACAAGCCGAGGCCGGCGGCCGCCGAGGCGCTCGCGGTCGGCAGCACGGTCATCGAAGCCGCGACCAGGAGGGCGATCCCGAGCGCGCGCGGACGGAGGGGCATGGTGAGTCCTTGGGGGGTTGGGGGGATACCCGCCTGAGGCATCGGACGATAACCAGCCCCGGAACGGCGTGCGCCGGGTCCTCGGGGCGCCGCGTCACTCCTCGCCGAAGGTCGCCAGCAGGAACCCCTGCAGCCCCAGGTCCTCGGCGTGCTCGGGCACCCCGGCCAGCAGGATGTTGTTGATCAGCATGCCGCGACCGATGAAGTCGCGCAGCTGCGCCTCGCTGGCGCCGAGGCCGCACAGCAGGTGATGCAGCTGCGCCATCAGTCGCCGGGCCTCCGCGGCGATCCGTGGGTGCCCCGACGCCGAGAACCCATGGGCGAAGATCAGCAGCGCCTCGCGCTGGGTCAGCACGAGGTCGCGATAGGCCTGTCCGATCGCGACCGGATCGAAGCCCCCGGCCCGCTCGCCGGCCTCGGCGAAGGCGGCGTGGATCATCGCTCCGGCGTGCTGGTGCGTGTCGATGAACAGCTGCTCCTTCGTCCCGAACACCCGCATGATGTAGGGCTGGGACACCCCCGCCTCGCGCGCGACCTGCGCGGTCGACGTCCCGCTGTAGCCACCGACGGCGAACGCCCGCACGGCCGCGTCCAGCAACTCGACGATCCGCGCGGGATAGCGGCGATCCCGATCCATCCCCGCCCAAGTCTGACGGCATCCGCGACGCACCGCGCGCTGGCGCCTGCGGGAGGGGCCGGCGCCCCGACCGGCGCGACCCGGCGCACACGCGGTCGCCCCGGGTTATCGTCCAATAAGCCGCCGCCTCCGGTGTCCCATCCGGCGGTGCGACCCCCCCCGAAGGAGCACCACATGCAACGCGTCCCGTCCCCCGCCCGCGGCCCGTTCCCAGGCCGCCGGCCGACCGTGGTCGTCCTCATCGCCATGGCCGCGCTGCTCGCCCCCGCCGCGTCGGCGACCGCCGCCGACGGTCGCTGCGACGAGATCCGGTGGGAACTGCGCAACAAGTTCAACCCGTTCACCGACGACCTCGGCCTGATCCGGATCCCGGTCTGCTACCGCAACGGCAAGCGGGTCCCCTCGCCCGGGACGACGCGGCCCAAGGAGCGCAAGGCGACCAAGCGCCAACTGCGACTGCTGCGGTTCGCGCCGTCCGATGCCGTCTCGCGGCGGGTGCAGGAGCGGGTCACGGCAGCCTACGTCGGCGACGACCAGGGACCCCAAGCCGACAGGGCGCGAGCCCAGATCGCGTCCGGCGATCTCGTGTCGCAGTTCCGGAAGTCCCTGCGCGAACAGCGCTGGTCCACCCGCGACGCCGGCGACTACCACGCCCTCGGGTACATCGTGTGCTGGCTCGGCGTCAACGGCAAGCGCAAGGTCAGCGACCGCGTCGCCGAGGCCGTCCGCAAGGACCTCAAGAACGACCTCGCGCTCGACACGGCGTTCCGCCGCTCCGGCGACCGGGCCCAGCAGGAGAACGCGGAGTGGATCGCCTCGAACGTCCTCGTGCTGGCCGCGAACCTGCAGCGCGCCGAGCGCGAGGGCCGGACCGCGGACGCCGACGCCCTCCGCGACCTGCTGCGGGAACGCGCCCGGGACGCCGACCTGTTCAGCACCGACCTGCGCCGCGTGACGCTCACCAGCCGCGGCGTGCGCCGGCGCTGAGCCGCACCGCCGCGACGAGAAGGGTCGCCGAGGCTAATGCCGCGAGAGCGAGCCGGACGACACTGCGCCGGCTTCGCGAGGCTGGAGAGCTGGTTCCGGTCAGCCGCGGTGTCCTGCAGGTGCCCGACGGGGGCATGGAACCTCACCGACGAGATCCCGGCACAGGTTCCCCTTGCTGTTCCCCGCGGCGCGCACCGGCCGACCATCGACGAACCCGCGTCGTCGTCCGCTGGCCGATGCTGGACCGCCCCGGCTTGCTTGCTGTTGTGAGCGCTCCGCTGGTCGCTTCGGCCCGCGAAATCGGGACGGTTGCTTCCGCTCGGCTGATTCTCCTGGTGCCCGGAGAGCGCCTAAGCTTGCGAAGCTGGACTCGCTTTGCAAGGTTGCTACGTAAGCTTGCAAACGGTGGTCATCGCCGCAAGGATGACCACCGCGCCGATGATCTCTCCTCGCACCCCCTTCGAACCGCTCGGCGAGCACGTCGAGCGACACGTTGCTCCGAACCCGGGCGCGTACGGCTCGCGTACGGCGCGACGCGGTGGCCCCTACCTGGCGTTCATCGGAGAGCGCTCGTTTCCGCTCGGCGGCGAAGCTTCTGCCGCCGTTGCCGAGGCGACGCGCGCGCTCGAGGACCTGCTCTCCCGCTAGCGCACGTGCCGCTCACGCCGCGGTCCTGTTTACGGTCGAGCACGCTCCAACGCACCGCCACCGGATCACACTCGCAGAGCGTCCTATCGAGTCGAGCGCCGCCTCCTCCTTCTTGGGGCAGGCGGCGGCTTTCTGGTCGCGAACTGTTGATACCCGCCGGCGACCCACCGGACGTACACCATTCCCGTCGGGTGATTCAGCCTGAAGGTTGCGTCACGTGCTTCCTCCGCAGCGTCAAGCCGCGACCGGCTGGGGCGGATCTCAAGCTCGGGAAGGCGGACGCGGGGGCTGACCCGAGGTGCCGCCGACGGTGGATAGATGACGTGCGCATATGCCTGCTGACGCACCCGGTGGTTGAACCACGCCGGCAGCCCGATTGGCGCAGGCGCGACCGGAGGGTCCGGGCCTGCTCGCCATGAGGCGACAAGCAGGATCTCCGGCGACAGGGCGACCGTGATGGCGTCTAGGCTGCCGGGCGTAAGAGGATCGGGGGATGTCTCCGGTGCGCCAGCCTGCGCGTTAAGGACGTGAAGGACCGGCTGGTCTGCGGTCATGAAGCCGGCGCGCCGATCGCGGTAGAGCGCCCAGTGCATTGAGGCGAGCCACGCAGCGTGGTGGGGTGCGATCAGTTCGAACGAGGTGAGCCGGGCAGGATCGCCGTTCGCGTGCTGGGCCTGCTCCCAGCGGATCGCATCTTCGATCGCGTCAGGGTGGTCGACGAGATACTGCTCGCCGACGGCCCTTCCTTCCGCCTGGAGCTTGGCTCGCAGCGTCGTCCCACGCACCGCGAACGACGCGAAGAGGTACGCGAGCTTGATCCGGAGTGCCGGTTGAACGAATCCGTCGGCGAGGACGTTCGCCAGGATGGGCAGGGCAGAGCCCTCGAAGATGCCGAGCTGCGTCTCCAGAATGTCGTCCCGCTCGCCGTCCGGGCCGTTCAGCGACAACCAGTGCGACTTCACGCATAGGTCGTCGATCCCGATCAGTTTGGGCTCGGTGGTCGGCAGAACCAACGCCCGCACACGGGGGTCGTTCGTGTCGAATCGCCAGGCTCTGAGATATCCCTGCGACACCAGGTGATGCCGTTCTGAGCGCTTCTTCCCCATCGCGTACCTTGCGTTCGTGTTGCTGTTGGCCGATGCGTCTTGGGGCGGGCCTGGCCTGGGCAGCCGGTGCGGCACACGGACCGCGTGACGTCCTACTTCTCCTTCCGGATCCCCTTGAACGGGCCTCGGGGGTCTTCTGATCTACGAAGCGGCCCGTCTCGGTGTTCCGCTTCGTCCGGTTGCGTTCGGTGCCGTGACCTGGACCGGCCTTTCACTTGACCGTCTTTCGTCATCGTCTACGTCGCCTCCCTTCACAGGAGTTGGGGCGGCCACCATTGATCGTAAAACGGCTTCCAGAGTGTCGCTCAGGTGGAAGACGGACTACCGCCGGGGCAGGCGTACCTTGGACGTTCGACTCTGCGACTCGGGGAGGCACGCCGGCAGGCTCGAGGGCATCGCTTGGGAAGGCGTGCAGGGCTTGCAGAGCGAAGCAAGGGCCCCAGTGGGGCCCTTCCTCGGAACCGTCCGGTGCTGCAAGCGGCTCCGGAGACGCGCTAACGCTACTCGGGGCAGCTAGGGCTGCACGAGCTTCCGGACCTCAGGCCCGTGATGGAGGGTGCTCGTGTCGGTGGTGGCTGCGACGGCGACCAAGACGATCGCCATCACGACGCCGATGCCGAACAGGCCCGCCCTCACCTTCGGATGCCCAGATCCGGCGAGGATCCCGGCCGCCACGACGAGCACCGGCAGGACGAGCAGCGGCCCAAGAACCAGGCCCAGTCCGACGGCGACGACGAGCAGGATCACCACCGGTGCGGCCGGAAAGCTCTTCGGACCGTTGGGTGCTGCGATTCCCTTGGTCATCGTGTCTCCGATCGTACCGCGATCAGTTGGAGACGACCCAGGCCCGCCCGTTGAGGTTCACGTGCTGGTGGATGTACTTGTCAGAGCTGATCGGAAAGCCGCTGACGAAGGCCGACACGGTGCCGGACGTGTTCGCGTAGAGGTCGTTCTTCGACGGGTCGTTGATGAAGTTGCACTTCTTGGAGTCCCACGAGTAGCCCGCGCTGCTCCACTGGCAGTCGTTCCAGCCCGCGAATCCGCGGCGGGACCGCGAACCCCAGGCCCAGTTGCCGTCGTAGAAGGCGACGTCAGCGCTCTTCATCTTCCAGAACCCGCAGCCAGCACCGTGGCAGAGAACGTTGTCGTCGCGGACGGAGTCGATGGCACGGAAGCTGGCGCGCGCGGTCGCCGACGAAGTGCGATCGACGGTCGCGCCGTTGAGCGGGATCACGACGCCTTCGTCAACAGCCGCGGCCCGTGCGCGGGCACGCCGAGCAGCACGGCCGACGGCGAGCGGCGGTGCACCGGGATGGCTCAGGACCGACCGACAACTGTCGTCGTCGCAGCCGGCGGGAGTGATTCGCGCCGTGACGGTCTCACCGGGCGGTGAGACGACGATGGCCTGGGCATCGCTCTCCTCGGGGGCGAGCTTGATGCCGTACTTGGAGAGCGCTGCCTTGCCGCCCGTTTCCACCCGGACGGGTGAAGCAGATGCACCGACAGGGGCGGCCAGCGCGAGCGCAGCAGCGACCGCCGCCGCCGAGGTGACGCGAGAGAACATCTATGACTCCTGTGTTGGCACGACGCGACCCTCGGACAGCGTCCCGCGAACCCCAGGTCGCGCGTGTAATTCGGGACAGCCGAATCGGGGAACATGCGCCGCACCACGGCCTCGTTCGGCCGGGCCAACCTAGCAACGAGAACAAGCGCAGAACCGCCAACCTCGGCGCTATTCGCAGGAAGTCAGAACGAACGTCCAGCCGGTCGAGGGTGGCGATTCGAAGTGGTACGTGGCCCGGGGCTGGCCCCGCGAGGGGACGCCCCATGAGCGTCATCCGCGATGGGCTCGGGCATTCGAGCTTGGCCGTCACCGACCGCCATCTACGGAGCGTCGCGCCGGTTCACGTCATCGAGACGATGCGCGCCCGAGAGCGGGTGCTCTAGACGGCGGGCCATTCGCGCTTCGCGGCCTATCTCGCGAGCGCGAACGCACTTGACGTAGAAGTCGGGCGCGCGCCAGATCGCCTGAAGGATGACGAGCACCAGGGCCAGGCCGCCCAGGTTGGGGATCAGATCCGCCACGTTCAGACCTATACGACGGAAACCACGGCGATTCCCCATCTCCGCCCCTAGATCGACAGAAGCAGCCGGAGAATCCGGGGGCTACTCGATCGTCTAGGTCCTACGGGAGGTGCAGCTCGGCGCACGCCGAGGCCGTCTGTCGTCGCCATTGCGGGCGCTCTCGGGGTCCGTCCGGCGGACATCGGTCGTCCGGCGGTGAAGTCGACCCTTGCGGATGACCCCGCCCGTGCTGCGGCCGGGTAGTCCAGGCGGTGAAGGGCATTTCGGCCCAGAGGCTTGGCCCGCTCCACCGCTCTCGTCACGGCACCGGTGTGCACTGGATGTGCACTAGCTGCTCCGGCGCGATCGCGGGTGATCAGCGGCGAACGAAAGAACCGCCTGACTTGCAGGCGGTTCTTGCCAGTGGACGTAACAAGACTCGAACTTGTGACCTCTCGCGTGTGAAGCGAGCGCTCTAACCAACTGAGCTATACGTCCCGGGCCCGCCATGGTACCCGCCGCGGGCCGGCGGCGTCTGGCGACCGGGGTCGGGAGGGCGGCGGCGGGGCGCCGGGCTGCTGGACGGACGCCGAAACGTGCAGGATGCTGGACCTGATGAGCGACACCAGCCCCACACCGACCAGCGACGAGGCCGAGACCGACTTCGTCCCGACTCCCGACGAAGGTCCGGCCAACCCGCAGGCGGAACCGATCGACCACCAGTCCTCCCCGCCCGGAGGCCGCGGCTACGACGACGACGAGGTCGCTGTCGATCCGGAGGACGCGCCGTCGGCGAACTCGTTCCTGCTCCAGATCATCATCGGCGCGCTGATGGTCGTCGTGCTGCTGACGGTCGCCGCGATCACCGGCTCGGACGTGCTGCTGGTCGTCGCGCTGCTCTCGATCATCCCCGGGATCGCGCTGGTGGTCCACGCGATCTTCAAGATGATGTCGACCGACTGAGCGGTCTCCCGGGCGGCGCCGGCACAGCAGCCGGCCCGCTCGGCCGCCGCGCCTCGGGTACCATCGCCCGACGCGAATCCACGGGATGAGCCCGTCGTCGACGGCGTCGATGGACGAGTCCCCGTGCGACGCCGGCCCGTGAACCAGGTCAGGTCCGGAAGGAAGCAGCCTTAAGCGACCGTCGGCGGGCGCGCGGGTGCCTCGGCCGGAGTCGTCGGCGGCGGGCTGATCCCGTGGGTCCGCGTGGCGCGCCGCCGCAATAGGCTGGCGCCATGCCGGCCTCCGCGCCCACGCTGACCCTCCACGCCCTGCCCCCGTCGCATCCCTGCCTGACGGTCGAGGCGGCGCTCCGGCTCAAGGGCCTGGAGTTCGAGCGGATCGACCTGTCGATGACCGCACCCGACCGTCCCGAGCAGGTGGCGGCGATCTACGGCGAGGGCCGCGGCACCGTCCCCGGCCTGCTGATCGACGGCGAGCCGGTCCACGGCTCGCGGGCGATCCTGGCCCGGATCGACCAGCTCGCTCCCGACGTCGCCCCGCTCTACCCCGAGCCGATCGCCGACGCCGTCCGCGAGGCCGAGCGGTGGGGCGACGAGGAGCTGCAGGACCTCGGCCGCCGGCTGCCGTGGGGCGCCATGCTCTTCCGGCCCGAGGCGATGAACGCGCTCGTCGGCGGCGACCAGCTCGACCCGGCCGGGACCGACTTCGCGATCCGCTTCTCGCGCGCCGCCTGGAAGTACCACGGGATCACCGCCGTCCGCCTGCACGAGGACCTGGCCGGCCTGCCCGCCAAGCTCGAGCGGATCGCCGCCTGGGTCGCCGACGGCGTCCTCGGCGGCGAGCAGCCGAACGCCGCCGACCTCCAGATCGGCACCACGATCCGGATCCTCCGCGGCCTGGCCGATCTCGCCCCGCTGCTCGACGGCACGCCGGCCGCCACGATCGCCGAGCGCTTCCTGCCGCCGATCCCCGGCCAGATCCCGGCCGGGGCGTTCCCGGCCGGGTGGGTCCCGACGACGACCGGCTAGCGGCGCTCCGCGACCGCCGCCAGCTCGGCCACCACCGGATCGTTCGACAGCGACGGATCGACTGCGACGTCCTCCGGCGCGCGCTGCATCCGCAGCGTCGGCGCGAGCGCGCGCGGGGCCGCGACCGGCGGATCGGCCGGCAGCCGCGTGTGGTGCTCGGGGTGGCGCGCCTGGTAGTCGATCATCGCCTGCACCAGCCGCGGTTCGCTGAAGCGGGGACCCCACAGCTGGACGCTGATCGGCAGCCCAGCGTTCGCGGTCTGGCCGACCGGGAACGACACCATCGGCCACGAGAGGTCGTTCGCGATCTGGTTGTAGCGGCGCAGCGGCAGGCCGGCGCTCGGGTTGGCCGGGTTGCGCTTGCCGACCTCGGCCCCGATCGACATCACGAGCATCAGGTCGACCCCCTCGTCGTCGAGCGCCTTCTGGTAGTTCGCGATCAGCTGCCGGCGACGGTGCTCGCCCTCGCGGCGGGCCGCGGCCGTGATCCCGGCGTTGAGCGCGATCGAGGCCTCGAACGTCGGCGCGACCGCCGGATCGCTGGTGCCGCCCGGCCGCCGGCCGTACTGGGCGGCGAGCGCCGACGCGACCTCGCCGGACTGGGTGGCGGCGAACGCCTGGACCGCCTCGACGTAGCCGATCTCGGCCCGGTTGGCGAGCACGACCGCGTTGCGCGGGGTCACCGGCGTGCCGTCGACCGTCTCGAGGACGGCCGGGTTCAGGTAGTAGGGGTTCTCGCCGTCGGCGTACTCCGGCGCCGTGCCGTAGGCGGTGATGTCGAGGCCGCGGAACTCCTTGACCGTCGCGCCGAGCGCGCTCAGCTCGGCCCGGACGCGATCGAACGCGGCCCGGTGGTCGGCGTCGTAGAGCGCCTGCGGCGACTGCTTGACGACCTCGGTCGACTTCACCGACCCGTCCGGGTTGTACTCCGTGCGAGTCAGCCAATCGGTCTGGGGGATGCCGATCGTCAGGCCGGTCAGCGGCTTGGAGCCCTCGCGCGGGGTCATCGGCAGCGTCGGGAAGGGCGTCGGCGCCGCGGTCGTCTGCGGGTCGTTCATCGGGTCGGGGCCGATCAGCGCGTTCATGATCAGCGCCGCGTCGCGACCCGACCGGGCGAGCGGTCCGAGCACGTCGTAGGTCGCCGACAGCGGCATCACGCCGGCCACCGACCCGAGGCCGAGCGACGGCTTGATCGCGGAGGCGCCGTTGATCGCGGCCGGCCAGATGATCGAGCCGCCGGTCTCCTCGCCGATCGCCGCCGCCGCCAGCCGGTTGATCGGCGCCGCGCCCGAGCCCTGGCTCGAGCCGCCCGGGATGTAGTCCTTGTTCCAGCCGTTGCCCGCGAAGTTGCCGGCGATCACGCCCGAGTACGCCGAGCAGATCGTGTGGCCGATGATCACCGCGCCCTGGGTCCGCAGTCGCGCCACCGCCGTCGCGTCCTCGAGCGCGAGGTTGGCGGCGAAGTTGGGGGTGCCGTTCTTCGCCGGGCGCCCCGCGACCCCGACCGAGTCCTTGACGCCGATCGGGATCCCGCACAGGTACGGGGTCGGCGGGCCGCCGGCGCGCATCGCCGCCAGCTGCCGCTCGGCGCGACCGGCGTCCGCGAGCGCCGCCGCCCGGTCGACCCGGACGAACGTGTTGCAGCCGCCATTGTCGCCGTAGACCTCGAACGGGCCGTTGAACCGCTCGATCCGGTCGAGGTAGGCCTGGGTCAGCGCGACCGCGTCGATCTCGCCGGCCCGCAGCAGGGCGGCCAGCTCGACGACCTCGTGGTCGACCAGCGGCTTGTTCAGCGCCTTGACCGCGGCCGGGTCGGGCAGCGGCGGGGCGGGCGCGGCGCGGACGCTGGCGCGGCGAACCCGCGCCCGCGGGGTCAGCCGCGGCGCGGTCGCGGCGGCCGCGGGCGTGGC
>NZ_JAWZSQ010000038.1:0-34532 GCF_034096925.1 Patulibacter defluvii | reverse complement strand
GCCTGCGCGCCCGCCGCGCCCGCGCCGGGGCCGCGATCCGGACCGTCCGCCGCCGCACCGCCGGCGCCGCCGCGCCCGCCCGCACCGTCACCTCGACCGTCGCCCGCAGCGGCGACGACAGCCCCCGCAGCGTCGCCCGCGACCCGCTCGCCCGGACCCGCAGCCGGATCGCGCGGGTGCCGCCCGTCAGCCGCCGGTCGTGGCGGGCCAGCGTCACCGTCCGCAGCCGCCCGCCGCGCCGGACCCGCGCCTTCAGCCGGGTCGAGACCTCGATCGTGCCGGCGCTCGTCAGCCGCACCCGCAGGCCCGACGCCAGCAGCGTCTCGCTCCGCACCCGCTGGGCGACCGTCAGCCCCAGCAGCGCCGGGTCGACCGGCGGCGGGGTGCCGAGCTTCGGCGGGCGCGTGGTCCGGAACGGGCCCGAGACCTCGTAGACCGCCCCCGCGCCCCAGGCCCGCTGCGAGCCGAAGTACATCCGCGATCCGTCGGGCGAGAAGCAGACGCCGGTGACCTCGCTGTCGGGCGAGAAGTGCTGCGAGCCGGTCAGCTTGCAGAACCGCGCGACCACGCCCTCGGGGGTGATCATGCAGACGTCCATCGCGTCCGGGTCGTCGTCGTAGCTGTCCTCGCAGACGTAGACGTCGCCCGAGCGCGAGACCGTCAGGTTGTCGACCCCCTGGAGCGGCGACTGCGGCGTGTCCGCCTGGCGGTAGATCACCTCGATCCGCTGCTCGTCGGTCCGGTAGGCGTGGATCGTCTCGTCGCCGGTGGTGGCCACGTAGACCGTGCCGGCGTCGTACCAGATGCCCTCGGCGCGCTTGAACCGCGTCGCCCCCGCCACCTGCTTGCGGGTCGCGCCCGTCTGGCCGGTCGGGTCGGGCAGCGGCGCCCAGTGGACGCGGCCGTCGGCGGCGACCACGGCCACGGCCAGGTTGCCGGCGTGGAGGTCGGGGTAGTTCAGCGGCGTGAACCGGTAGAGGCAGCCGTCGCCGACGTCCTCGGTCAGGTAGACGTGCTCGTGGACCGGGTCGACGCAGGCCGCCTCGTGCTTGAAGACCCCCATCGCCGGGTGCACCACCGGCGGCGTGCGGCCGGTCGGGTCGCACTCCCAGACCCGGCCGCCGTCGGTCTCCTCGCAGGAGAGCCAGGTGCCCCACGGCGTCGAGCCGCCGGCGCAGTTGAGCGAGGTGCCGGCGAGCACCCCGTAGGCGTCGACGATCCGCCCGTCCTTGGCGTAGCGGATGCCCGAGGCGCCGCCCACCAGCGGGAACTCGCTGTTGACGACGTGGATCCAGCCGCCGTCCGGGGTCGGGTAGGTGGCCGAGCCGTCGGGGAAGACCGGCAGCCGGTAGCTGGTGCCGGGAACGACCTCGCCGCCGCGGGCGATCAGCCGCGAGCGGAAGCCGGCCGGCAGCCGCAGCCCGTTGGCGTCGGGGGCCCCGAGCGGCCCGTAGGGACCGACGCCGGTCTTCGCCAGCGCGCCGTTGGCCGTCGCCGTCCGCCAGAAGGCCGGGCCGAAGCCGGCCGCCGCCGCGACCGCCGTCCCGGCCAGCAGCAGCTCGCGCCGCCGCAGCTCGCGGACGCTCATCGGGCGCTCCCGCGGCGGACGGTCGCGGTGGTCCGGGCCTTGGTGGTGCGGAGCTTGCCGCCGCGCCGGACCTGGCCGACCGCGACCACCCGGTAGCGGGCCCCGGGCGCCAGCGCGCGGCGGAGGTCGATCCGCCACCGCTCGAGCCCGCGGGCGGCCCGCAGGCCCTGCGGTCGCGAGCACGAGGTCGGACGACCGAAGCCGCTGCCGCGCCACCAGGCGCAGCGCTTGCCGCTGATCCGCGCGACCGCGACCGCCACCCGCGAGGCGGTCGGACGACCGCCGACGCAGGCGGCGCCCTCGCTGGTCCCGCGCAGCCGCCGGCCGCCGCGGGCCAGGCCGCGCAGCGACGCGGCGGTCAGCTCCGGCTGGGGCGCGCGGGCGTCGGTGCATGGCGCCTGCGGGTCGACGACCCGCAGCGCCCGGTCGTGGACGGCGGGCAGCGCCGCGCGGGCCCGCTTGCCGCTCGGGTAGGGACCCTGGATCGCGAGGCCGGCGGCGCCGGGGGCCTCGGGACGATCGGTGCCGACCCGCAGCCAGAGGGTCGTCGCCCGGGTCACCCGGACGGTGGTGCCGATCACCGCGCCGCTGCCGTCGTCGGCGCAGTCGAGCGCGCTGTCGCCGGTCGGCGTGCCGCGGTAGGCGGTGATCGTCGAGGCGGTCCCGCCGGCGGTCGCCAGCGCGTAGCTACCGCGCTTGGTCAGCCGCACCCGTCGCCAGAGGCCGGCCTCGGAGGGACAGCGCGGCTGGGCCGGGTCGCCGGCGGCGAGCGTCGCCCCGCGCAGCGGCACGAGCACGCCCTGGCCGCGGGCGATCGAGGGCGCGTCGGCGAACGCCTGGCCGGCCGGGGCCGGAGCCGCCGCCAGCGGGGTGGCGCTCAGCGTCGCCACCACCGGCACCGCCGCGTCGCCGCCGCGCCAGCCGACCTGGACCAGCGCGCCGCGGCCGGCGGCGAGCACCAGCCGGATCCCGGCCGCCTCGTCGCCGCGGCTGCCGTCGCCGGCGGTCTCGCGGCCGCTGCACGCCGACGGCTCGTGGACGTCGCCGCCGCCCCCGGCGGGCTGGACGAAGACCGCCAGGTCGGGGACGGCGGTCGCGGCGTCGCGCGGGGCGGCCTCGATCGAGATCCGGCGGACGGTCGCGGCCGGCGGCACGGTCAGCCACGCGGTCCGCTCGAAGCTGGTCGGGCCGAGGCAGCGCGGGACGCCGGCGTCGGGCCCGGTGCCGGCCAGCTCGACCACCCGCTGGAGGTCGGCGACCGGCCCGTTCTCGGCGGTCACGGCGGTGAAGGGCAGCGCGCCGGCCGGGGCGTCCCCGGGGACGGCGGCCCCCGCGGGCGCGGCGGCCAAGCCGGCGGCCAGCGCCACCAGGGCGATCGCGGCCGCGCGGGCGGTGGTCGTCGTGCGACGGATCATCGGGTCCTCGTCCTCTTGCTCTGGTCCTGGCGGATCGCGCGCCGGGCCGCGGGCGACGCGCGCCGCTCGGCCGCGGCGGTCCGCCGCTGAAGGTCGCGGCCGGCGGCGCGCCGGACGGCGGCGCGGCGCTCGGCCAGTGGGCTGCCGGCGGCGGCGGGCGCGTCGGCCGGGTCCTCCCCCAGCCGCCGGGCCGTGGCCCCGCCCCCGGCGACGCCGGCGGCCTGCTCCAGCCGGTTGGTGCCGCGGCGCTGCACGAACGACGCCAGCGTCCGCGACGGCGCGCGGTCGCGGCGGATGTCCGACACCCGGTACTCGACCCGCAGCTCGTCGGGGTCGACGCGGGCGATCGCCCAGCCGTGCTCGGCGCCCTCGATGAAGCGGATGTGCGGGTTGACGAGCTGGATCGCCGGCACCGCGAGCCCGTTCAGCGAGGCCGGGATCCCGGTCGAGGTGACCGAGCCGCCGATGTACTCGGTGGCGACCGGGCGGCCGCCGTGGAGCAGGTGGTTGGCCATGTAGATGTGGATGTCGCCGGTCAGGAAGGCGACGTCGTCGATCCGGCGGTCGGCCAGGTGCGCCAGCAGCTCGGCGCGGTCGGCCGGGTAGCCGTCCCACTGGTCGGGGTTGATCGTGATCCCGCCCTCGCCGCCGAGCACCACCCCGAGCGGCGCCAGCATGTCGGGGTTGCCGACCAGCTTCCAGCGCGCCGGCGTCCGCTCCAGCCCCTGCTTGATCCAGTCCATCTGCCGGCGGCCGAGGATCGTGCCGCCGCCGGGCGTCCGGTACTGGCGCTCGTCGAGCATGAACAGCTCCAGGTTCGCCCCGTAGCGGAGCGAGCGGTGGACCCGGAAGCGGTCGCCGGGGAAGGCGATCCGCGGCAGCCACTCGAAGCTGGCCCGGTAGCCGGCGTTGCGCTGGCCGGCGGACGGCGCGGGATCGCCGTCGGTGTAGTCGTTCTCGACCTCGTGGTCGTCCCAGGTGTGGACGATCGGGTGCAGCCGGTGCAGCTCGCGCAGGCCCGGGTCGGCGCGGTACAGCCGCAGCTTCGCCCGGTAGCTGGTCAGGTCGGTCGAGGGCGGGTCGACGTAGCCCGGCCCGCGGTCGAGCCGGGTGCTGACGTCGTTGCGGGCCGCGTCGTACTCGTAGGTGTAGTCGCCGAGGAAGGCGTAGACGTCGAGCTCGTGGGTCAGCGCGTCGTGGTGGGCGTTGAAGAACCCGGTCGGCAGCTTCTGACAGCTGGAGAAGCCGACCGCGACCGGCGTCCGGCTGTCGGCCGGCGGGGCGGTCTTGGTGCGCCCGATCGGCGAGACGTCGTCGGCCGACTGCCACGCGTACCAGTAGTGGCGGGCCGGCAGCAGCCCGCCGATCCGCGTCTTCAGCGTGTGGTCGACCGCCGACGAGGTCGGGACGACGGCGGTCGCGACGGTGTTGCGGAGGCCCGGATCGCTGGCCACCACCAGCCGCGCCGCGCTCCGCGGGCGGGCGGTCGAGAGCCGGCCCCAGAAGGTGACGGCGTTCGGCCCCGGCTCGCCCGAGGCGACCCCGTCGAGGAAGCGGCCGCGGCCGACGCCGCGGGTCGCCGGCAGCAGCCGCGCGTGGGCGGGCGTGGTCAGCGCCAGCCCGGCGGCGAGCGCGCCGCCGGCGACGACCAGCTCGCGGCGGGTGCGGAGCGGACCGCTCATCGCCGCCGTGCCCGCCGGTCCTGGGCCAGCGCCCGGCGGGCGGCGCCGGTGCGGCGGGCGGCGCGCTGCTCGCCGAGCGCGACCCGCCGGGTCAGGTCGGCCTTGGCCGCCCGCGCCACCCGCGCGCGGCGGGCGGCGAGCGGGCTGCCGACCGCCGCGGGCGCGTCGACCGGGTCGCGGCCGAGCACCCGGGTGGTGCCGCCGCCGGGCGCGCCGGCCGCCTGCTCGACCCGGTTCTGCCCGCGCCGCTGGACGAACGAGGCCAGCGTCGTCGAGGGCGCGCCGTCGACCCGCACGTCGCTCGTCCGGAACTCGATCCGCAGCTCGTCGGGGTCGACGCGGGCGATCGCCCAGCCGTGCTTGGCCCCCTCCAGGTAGCGGATGTGGGGGTTGGCCAGCTGCAGCACCGGGGTCGCGACGCCGACCAGCGCCGCGGGCAGCCCGGGCGAGGTGATCGAGCCGCCCATGTACTCGGTCGCCACCGAGCGGCCGCCGTGCAGCAGGTCGTTGGCCATGAACATGTGGACGTCGCCGGTCAGCAGCGCGACGTCGTCGATCCGGTTGTCGGCCAGGTGCGCGAGCAGCTCGCGGCGCTCGGCCGGATAGCCGGCCCAGCCGTCGACGTTGATCGGGTCGACCAGCGGCTCGCCGGTCGGGTTCAGCCCCAGCGGCGCCAGCAGGTCGGGGTTGCCGACCAGCTTCCAGCGCGCCCCGCTGCCCCGCAGGCCCTGCTTCAGCCAGTCCATCTGGCGGCGGCCGAGGATCGTGGTGCCGGGCACGCCGGGGGTCCGGTACTGGCGCTCGTCGAGCATGAACAGCTCGGCGTTGGCGCCGTAGCGGAGCGAGCGGTAGACCCGGAAGCGGTCGCCGGGGAAGGCGATCCGCGGCAGCCACTCGAAGCTCGCGCGGTAGCCGGCGTTGCGCTGCCCGGGCGACGGGGCCGGCTCGCCGTCGGTGTAGTTGTCGGCCACCTCGTGGTCGTCCCAGGTGTGGACGACCGGGTGCAGCCGGTGCAGCTCGCGCAGCGCCGGGTCGGCGCGGTACAGCCGCAGCTTCGCCCGGTAGCTCGTGAGGTCGGTCGAGGGGAAGTCGACCCCGTCGCCGCCGCGCAGGTCGCCGTACTCGCCGAACTCGTACTCGTAGGTGTAGTCGCCGAGCTGGGCGTAGACGTCGATCTCGTCGAAGCGGGCGGCGTCGCGGTGGCCGTTGAAGAAGCCGTGCGGGTAGCTCTGGCAGCTGGAGTAGGCGACCGTGACCGGCGTCCGGCTGTCGGCCGGCGGGGCGGTCTTGGTGCGTCCGATCGGCGAGACGTCGTCGGCCGACTGCCACGCGTACCAGTAGCGGGTCGACGGCTTCAGCCCGCCGATCCGCACCTTCAGCGTGTGGTCGACCGCGGCCGAGGTCGGGACCACCGCGGTCGCGACGGTGTTCCGCAGCCCGGCGTCGCTGGCCACCACCAGCCGCGCCGCGCTCCGTGGACGCGAGGTCGAGAGCCGGCCCCAGAAGGTGACCGCGTTCGGCCCCGGCTCGCCCGACGCGACCCCGTCGAGGAAGCGGCCGCGACCGATCCCGCGGGTGCCGGGCAGCAGGCGGGCGTGGGCGGGCGTGGTCAGCGCCAGCCCGGCGGCGAGCGTGCCGCCGGCGACGACCAGCTCGCGGCGCGTGGAGATCAGGCGGGGTGCAGGCAACGGCGGCGGTGGCTCGGGAACGAGGGCGCGCGCCCACCCGGCGTCGGCAGCGCGCGACGGCCGGAGGGACGGCGAAGGAGAGAGTTTCCTGGCGCGTCGCCACCCATTGGTGAACATTTGGTTGCGTTCTGTCCCATCGTCCCCTGGCCGTGGGGACGGACACCCGTCCAGTTCGGGGCGCGCGGCGAGGCCCCGGCCCGGTCCGGCCCCTAGGGTTGACCGCCGTGCCCGCGCCGCCCGACGACCGAACGCCGAACCCCGGCGGCCGCTGGGCCGGCGGCCCGCGGCGCCTGATCGCGCTGCTGGCGATCGCCGTGATCGCCGTCGGGCTGGTGGTCGCCGACCTGGTCCGGCGCGACGACCAGCCGGTCCGGCGGGTCGCCCCCGACGCCGCGCGCGCGGTCACCGGCGAGCCGCTGGAGTACGTCGCGCTCGGCGACTCGCTGAGCCGCGGCGTGCAGCCGGGCGACGGCGGCCCGACCGTCACCGACGAGGGCTACCCGCGCCAGCTCGCCGCCCGCCTCCGCGCCCGCCAGCGGGTGACGCTGGTCGAGGCCGGCTGCGGCGGCGCGACCACCGCGACGATGATCGACGGCGGCCCCTGCGGTCCCGACGCCCCCGTCCCCTACCTCAACCGCGACCGCGCCAGCAGCCAGCTGCGCTGGGCGGTCCGCCACGTCCGCGACCGCGCCGACCGGCCGACGCTGGTCACGCTCGACATCGGCGGCAACGACCTGCAGCGCTGCGTGACGCCCGACGCCGCGCGGCTGCGGGACTGCCTCGACCGGCTGCGGCCGCAGCTGGAGCGGCGCTGGCGGCGAATCGCGCGCGAGCTGGCCGCGGTCGCCGGCCCGCAGACGGTGCTGGCCGTCTCGACCACCTACGACCCGTTCGTGGCGCTGGTCCGGACCGGCACCGCGGTCCGGCCGGCGGTGCGGGCGATGCACCGGACCCTGACGCGGACGCTGAACCCGCGGATGGCGCGGATCTTCCGCCGCGAGGGCTGGCTGGTGGCCGACCTGGCGCGGGCGATGGCGGCCGGCGACCCGGTCCGCGGCCCGTCGTCGCGTCCGGTGCGGGCGGTCTGCGACCTGACCTGGATGTGCGCCCGCGGCGACGTCCACCTGAACACCGACGGCTACGCCCTGGCCGCGCGCCGCTTCGACCGCGCGACCCGCCGCTCGCTGGCCGCGCTCGACGTGCGCTGACCTCCGATCGTCCCGGCCAGGATCGTCCCGCCGCGGACCGTCCGGGGCTAGGATCGGCCGATGGCGACCAACGAGCGGCGCGACGACCTGGCCTGGCTGCTGACCCGCGCCGGCCACGCCGTCACCGGCGAGCTGGCCGCGGCGCTGGCGCCGCTCGGCCTGACCCCGCGCGACCTCGCCGTGCTGCGGGCCGCCAGCGCCGACGCCCGGACCCAGATCGAACTGGCGCGGGCGACCGGCCTCGACAAGACCACGATGGTCGTCGCCGTCGACGCGCTGGAGGCGGCCGGGCTGGCCGAGCGGCGGGCCTCGCCGCACGACCGCCGGGCGCGGGTGATCGCCGTCACCGCCGCCGGCGACGCCGCGCTGGCCCGCGCCGAGGCGGTCGCGAGCCGGCTCCAGGAGCGGACGCTGGCGGCGTTGCCGGCGGCGCAGCGGCAGCCGTTCCTGGCCGCGCTCGCTCAGATCGCCTCGAAGTAGCGGCGCTTCTCCCAGTCGGTCACGCTCTGGTTGAAGCTGCGGCACTCGTGGCGGGCGAGGGTCCCGTAGTGCCGCTGGACGTCGGGCCCGAAGGCCTCGCCGACGAACCGGCTCTGCTGCCAGCGGACGGTGGCCAGGTCGAGCGTCTCCGGCAGCGGCACCACGTCGCGCTCGTAGCCGTTGCCGCGGGTCGCCGGTCCCGGGTCGACCCGCCGCTGGACGCCGTCGCGAACCGAGGCCAGGATCGCCGCCAGCGCCAGATACGGGTTGACGTCGGCGCCCGGCACCCGGTACTCCAGCCGGGTCGCCGCCGGCTCGCCCGCCACCACCCGGCAGGTGACCGTGCGGTTGTCGAAGCCCCAGGTGGCGCCGCGGCCGGCGAAGTCCTCGCTCGCCGTCCGCCGGTAGCTGTTGACCGTCGGGGCGTACCACGGCATCAGCTCCGGGGCCCGCTCGAGGACCCCGCCGACGGCGTGGCGGATCGCGTCGCTGATCCCCTCGGGGTCGTCCCCGTCGTGGAAGATCGCCGTCCCGTCGACGTCGCGCAGCGAGACGTGGACGTGGCAGGAGGAGCCGATCCCGGTCTCGGTCGCCGGCCGGGCCATGAACGACGCCGCCAGCCCGGCGCGGCTGGCCATCGTCTTGACCCCGAGCTTGAAGAGCGCGTGGGCGTCGGCCATCGCCAGCGGCGCGCCGTGGGTGAGGTTCATCTCCCACTGGCCCAGCCCCCACTCCCCCTGGCTCATCTCGACCGGCAGCCCCGACGCCTCCAGCACGCCTCGCAGCGGGCGGAAGAAGTACTCCAGGTCCTCGGTCTCCTGGATCGTGTAGTCGGCGTGGCGGTGGGTGGTCGGCTCCAGGTCGCGGTAGTCGGCCGCGCGGGCGGCGGCGTAGCTGCCGCGATAGAGGAAGAACTCCAGCTCGGTGCTGGTGCTGGCCGTCAGCCCGGCCGCGGTCAGCGCCTCGACCTGGCGGCGGAGGATCGTCCGCGGGGCGACCGGCACCAGCTCGCCGCGGTCGTCGACCGCGTCGCCGAGGCAGATCGCCGTCCGCTCCGACCAGCCGGCCACCCGCAGGGTCGAGACGTCGGGCCGGACCACGTAGTCGTGCCAGCCGCTGTGGAGCCCGGCGTACTCCAGCTCGATCCCCTCGAGCGCCTGGTCGACGTCCCACGCCAGCGTGCAGGTGCAGAGATGGATCCCGGTCAGGACCTTGTCGACGAAGGCCCGCGGCGAGAGTCGCTTGCCGACCAGCCGGCCCTGGATGTCGACCGTCGCCAGCACCACCGTGTCGAAGTCGCCGGACAGCAGGTCGTCGGCGGTCAGGCGGCCGATCGCCGCGCCGTCCTCGGGTCGCGCGCTGCTCATCGGACCATCCAACCGCCATCGACGGCCAGTTGCACGCCGGTGATGTACGAGGCGTCGGCCGAGAGCAGGAACGCGACCGCCGCGGCCTGGTCCTCGGGCTCGCCGACGCGCTTGATCAGCAGCCGGTCGGAGAAGGTGGCGAAGACCGCGGGATCGGCGAAGCTGGTGCCGGTGAAGAGCGTGTTCGTCGCCCCCGGCGCGACCGCGTTGACGCGGATCCCGCTGGCCGCCAGCTCGGCCGCCAGCGCCTTGGTCAGCATCAGTGCCCCGCCCTTCGAGGCGTTGTAGTGGACCTGGCAGCGGCCGCTGGGGCTGCAGATGATCTCCGACTCGATCGTGGTGATGTTCACGATCGCCGGGGCGTCGCCCTCGCGCAGCGCGGCGACGGCCGCCTTGGCGGTCAGGAAGTAGCCCTTGAGGTTGATGTCGACGACCCGGTCCCACTCCTCCTCGGTGACGTCGTCGAAGCCGGCCATCGTGACGATGCCGGCCGCGTTGACCAGCTGGTCGAGGCCGCCGAAGGCGGTGACGGCGTCCGCCACCGCCGCGTCCAGCTCGGCCCGGACGCGGACGTCGGCGGCGACGGCGATCGCGCGGCCGCCGGCCTCCTCGATCGCGGCGGCGGTCGCCTCGGCACCCTCCAGCGCCACGTCGAGGCAGGCCACCGGCGCGCCCTCGGCCGCCAGCCGGACGGCGATCGCGCGGCCGATCCCCGACCCGGCCCCCGTCACCAGCGTGCGGCGGTCGCGGTGTCGGTCGGCGATCGCCACGGCCGGGCGCGGCTCAGACTGCGGTCGGGACATCGTGCTGGGTCTCCCTCTGGGTGTCGGCCCGGCGCGCTTCGCGCACGAGCCACGAGAACATCGGGTCGGGCTGCTCGCGCAGGTACTCCGGGTGCCACTGCACCCCGAGCGCCCGCGGGCCGACCCGGATCGCCTCGCAGACGCCGTCCGGCGCCGTGGCGATCGTGGTGACGCCGTCGCCCGGTCGGTCGACGGCCTGGTGGTGGAAGCTGTTGACGAGCACGTCGGCCGGCAGCAGCTCGGCCAGCTCGTCGGTCGGATCGATCCGCAGCCCGTGGACGCGGGCGTGGAGCGGGTAGGCCAGCTGGCCGTGGGCCTCGCCGACGTCGTGCGGCAGGTCGAGCACCAGCGTCCCGCCGCGGACGACGTTCAGCAGCTGGCAGCCGCGGCAGACGCCGAGCAGCGGCAGGCCGTGGTCGAGCGCGGCCGCGATCAGCGCGCTCTCGTGGGCGTCGCGCTCGGGGTCGATCGCGGTCGTCGCCGAGCCGGGCACGAGGCCGTAGCGGCGGGGGTCGATGTCGTCGCCGCCGGCCACCACCAGCCCGTCGAGCCGGGCGACCACCGCGGCCGGATCGGCCTCCCGCGGGAGCTGGACCGGCAGCCCGCCGGCGGCGGCGATCGCGGCCACGTAGGGCACGTGGTGGAGGTCGACCGCGCCGCCCAGCAGCAGCTCGGGCAGGCCGACGACCCGCGAGGTCCGGCCGCGACCGCCGGTGACGCCGATCAGGGGCGGGTCGGACGCGGGTCCCAGCGGGTCGATCTGCCTCATGGATCGAAATCTAGACCAATTAATATCTCAGTGCAAATGCCGTTCTGGAACAATGGGCCGGTGACCACCACCGGCGGACCCGTGCTCGTCCCGGCGGCCTACGCGGTGGTCGTCCAGCACCTGCGGCGCGCGATCCACCTGGGCACCTACGGCCCCGGTGAGAAGCTGCCGCCCGAGCGCGAGCACGCCGAGCAGCTGGGCGTCTCGCGGGTGACCCTGCGCGAGGCGCTGCGGGTGCTCGAGGGCGAGGGCTACCTGGAGATGCGCCGCGGCTCGGCCGGCGGCGCGATCGTCACCGGCCCGCCGAGCAGCGAGGCCAGCCGCCGCGAGTACCTGCGCGACCACCTCGACGACGTGCTCGCGATCCAGCAGTTCCGGCTGGCGATCGAGCCGCTGTCGGCCGCCCGCGCCGCCGAGCGGCGGACGCCCGAGGCACTGGAGCAGCTGCGGCAGGCGGTCGCCGACCTGAGCGACGCCGACAGCCTCGGACGCTTCCGCCGCGCCGACACCAGCTTCCACCTGACCCTGGCCGACAGCGCCGACTGCCCGCCGCTGCGGCGGGCGATCGAGGACGCCCGGATCGAGATGTTCGACCAGCTCGACGTGGTCGACTTCGACATCGTCCTCGCCAACGCGATCGAGGGTCACGGCGCGATCCTCGAGCGGGTCGCGGCCGGCGACCCCGACGGTGCACGGCGGGCGATGGAGGCCCACGTCAGCGAGCTGCGGCAGGAGATCCTGCAGCTGGTCGCCAGCTTCGACCGCTAGCGCCGCCGACGCCGACGGCGGTCAGAGCGGCAGTGCCGGGTCCTCCTCGCCGACGATCCGGGTCCCGACGTAGGCCCCGAGGACGGTCGCGTCGCCGTGGCCGCCGAGGCCGCTGGAGCCCCAGAACGACTGGCTCGATCCCGGCGCCAGGTCGAGCACCCGGACCCCACCGACTCGCACCTCGCCGGCGTGCAGCCGGCGGCCGATCGCCAGCGCCGCGTCGCGGTCAGGCCCGAAGACGTAGCCCGCCAGCCCGTCGCCGAGCCCGTTCGCGGCCGCCAGCGCCTGCTCGACCTCGGCGTAGGGCTGGAGCGCGAGGACCGGGCCGAACAGCTCCTCGCGGACCGCGTCCAGCGGCAGCTCGCCGACCACCGTCGGGGCCAGGAAGAACCCACCCTCCGGCAGCGGCGCGTCGACCGCCACTGCCGTGCCGCGCTCGGCCAGCGCCGCCAGCTGCGCGACGACCTGGGCGTGGTGGCCGCGGAAGGCGAGCGGGCCCAGCTCGGTCGCCGGGTCGGTCGCCGGCCCGATCCGGCGGCGGGTCAACTCGGCCAGCAGCCGCTCGGCCAGCCGGTCGTGGTCGGCCCGCGGGACGAGCACCCGCCGCGGCGCCTCGCACCACTGGCCGTTGAGGACCAGCGCGCCGCGGGCCAGCTCGGCGGCGACCGCGTCGAGGTCGGCCCCGGGCAGCACCAGCGCCGGGTTGCTGCCGCTCAGCTCCAGCTGCAGCGCCGGCATCCGGTCGATCGACGCCCGCGCCACCGCCCGCCCGCCGGCGGTGCTGCCGGTGTAGGCGATCACCGCGATCCGCTCGTCGGTGACCAGCTGCGCGCCGACCGCGGCGGCGCCGCAGACGACCTGGACCGCGTCGGGCCCGAGGTCGGCCTCGACCAGCGCCTCGATCAGGATCGCCGTCGTCGCGCCGTCGCGCTCGGAGGGCTTGAGGATCGCCGGGCAGCCGGCCGCCAGCGCGTTGGCCAGCTTGGTGACCGCGACGAACGCACCGGCGTTCCACGGCGCCAGCAGCGCCGCCGGCCCCCACGGCAGCCGGTGCAGCGCCACCCGCCGGTCGCCGTCGCTCAGCGGCCGCGCCGGCAGCTCGCGGCGGGCGGTCGCGGCGACCCCGGCGACGACCCCGGAGAGCCCGGCCGCGAAGCCGCGGGCGGTGGCGATCGGGATCCCGATCTCGCGCGCGTGAGCCTCGGCCAGCCGCTCGACGCGGCGGTCGAGCGCGTCGCCCAGCCGCCCCAGCGCCCGCAGCCGGTCGTCGAGCCCGCGCCCGCTCCAGCCGCCGGCGCCGTGGTCCCAGCCGCGCGCGGCGGCGGCCAGCGCCGCGTCGACCCGGGCCACGTCGCTGGCCCGCAGCTCGCCGACCGGCGCGCCGCTGCTGGGGTCCTCGGCGGCCCCGATCACCAGCGACGGCCGGCCGACGTGATCGGCCACCAGGTCGGTGGCGGTCGGCAGGGCGGTGACGACGGGCTCAGGCATGCTCGGGGACCTCGGGTCGGGGGGTCGCCGCGGTCAGCGCGTCGAGCGGGGTCCGCTGCGACCGGCGGGCGCCGATCGCGAAGCCGACCGCCGCGACGACCAGCAGCAGCAGCGGCAGCCGGTTGACGACCCCCGAGGTGCTGCCGCTGACCAGGGCGTAGTTGTTGACGATCAGGAAGGCGAAGAAGCTCAGCGCCAGCCCGGCGGCGACCGGGGCGATCAGGTGATGCCAGGGCCGCAGCCGACCGCGGCGGGCGAAGAAGAACGGGACCGAGAACGAGCAGGCCGCCATCAGGCAGATCACGGCCAGGGTCCCGACGCCGGCCGTCTGCGAGCCGAGGTTCAGGTACGGGTCGGCGCCGGCCAGCGCGTAGACGGCGGCCAGCAGGGCGGTCCCGCCGGCCTGGGCCAGGGCGGCCACGTGCGGGGTCTGGAAGCGCGGGTGGGTGCGGCCGAGCGCGTGCGGCAGGACGCCCTCGCGACCGAACGCCATCAGGTAGCGCGAGGCCATGTTGTGGAGCGCCATCAGGACCGCCAGCAGGCTGGTCAGGAGCAGCCAGCTGACGAGCCCGCGCGACCAGCCGCCGAGGGCGATCGCGAAGGCGTCGAAGGTGAAGACGCCGGGGTCCCGGGCCGCCACCGCGCCGGCTTCGGCGCCGCCGTTGGTGCCGACCATCACCCAGGTGGTGACCACGTAGAGCGTGCCGACGAAGGCGATCGCGGCGTAGGTCGCGCGCGGCACGGTCCGCCGCGGGTCGCGCGCCTCCTCGCCGAAGATCGCGGTCGCCTCGAAGCCGATGAAGCAGGTGACGGCGAACAGCAGCGCCAGGCCGGGCGAGCCGGAGAAGACCTGCGACGGGTCGAAGGCGGCGGTCGGCAGCACGTCGCCGCCGTCGCGCAGCAGCGAGGCGACGTCGAAGACCAGCAGCAGCGTCGTCTCGACGATCAGCAGCACGCCGAGGACGCGGACGTTCAGCTCCAGCCCGCGGATCCCGACCACCAGCGCGATCGTCAGCGCCAGGCCGGCGTAGAGCCACCACGGCAGGTCGACGCCGAGCTCGTCGAGGAAGGTCTGGTGGGCGAAGAAGCCGATCAGCCCGACCACGTAGAGGACCAGCACGTTGTAGGCCAGCACCGCGACCAGCCCCGCCGCCATCCCCAGCGGCCGGCCGAGGCCGGCGGTGACGTAGGCGTAGAAGGCGCCGGCGTTGGTGATCTGGGTGCTCATCGCCGAGTAGCCGACGGCGAACAGCCCCAGCACCGCGGCCACCAGCAGGTAGGCGCCGGGCGCGCCGACCCCGTTGCCGAGCCCGACCGCCAGCGGCAGCGCCGTCGCCATCGCGGTCAGTGGCGCAGCGGTCGCCACGACCATGAACACGATCCCGATCGGGCTGACCGTCCCGACCCTCAGCCGTCCCTGCTCCTCCGCCCCCATCACTGCCTCCCGTCGCGGTCTGCGCTGCTCTCCGGGGCGGAGTATGGATCATGATCTAGACCATTTGCAACTCTTTCCCTTGTGGCAGGGGGAACGGGCCTGACGCGGCCCGAAGCGGCGTCGATCCATCCCCCTCCCCGGGGGTGCGAGACGACGCCAGTTCGGGGGTGGTCAGGCCGCGGCGGCGCGCACAAGCTCGCGCGCGCCCAGGCCCCAGAGCGCGGCCGCGACCACCAGGCCGAGCGGCAGCGGCGCCCACGACCAGAGCTCGATCGCCTGCGGCGAGAGCAGCAGCAGCTCGGCCCGCTCCAGCCGCCAGAGCACGAACGAGACCAGCTTCGCCAGCAGCATCAGCGGCACCGCCACCACCAGCACCGTCGCCAGCAGCGCGGCGATCGTCCGCACCGCCTCGCCCCCGGTCAGCCGCCAGGCCCGGACCGCCGCCGACCAGGCGCCGCGGTCCTCGTCGAGCGCGATCGCCGGCCACAGGCTCAACCGGCAGACGACCGCGGCCAGCGCGCCGAGCCCGACCGTCAGCACCACCGGCGTCAGCTGGAACCGCAGCTGCCCGGCCGCGACGGCGACCGCGACGACCGCTCCCGCGACCGCCGCCACCACCAGCGCCTGGAGCACCAGCAGCGCCGCGATCGAGGGCCAGACCCGCCAGGCGGCGCCGACGGCCCCGGCGACGCCGCGACGCGCCCGGACCGCGTCCTGCGCGGTCGGACCGGCGCCGACCAGCCCGGCCGCGGCGGCGACCGCGGCGGCCGCCACCAGCAGCGCGCCCAGCGCCAGCAGTCGCAGCGCCCCGCCGCCGTCCGGCCGCTCGATCAGCGCGCCGGCCGCCCCGCGCGGGGCGCCGGCGATCAGGCCCTGGAGCGCCGCGCTGCCGCCCTCGCGCAGCACCAGGTCGATCCCGAACCCGAGCGGCACCAGCGGCAGCAGCAGCACCAGCACCGGGACCAGGGTCGCCAGCGGGGCGCGGCGCACGCGGCCGATCCCGGCCGCGACCGGGCGCAGCAGGCTGAAGGCGACGGCCGGCCGGGTGGCGGCGGGACGGGCGTTGGCGGCGGGCACGGACACGGGCCGCGGGACCGTAGCGAGCCCGCGTGGGCCCGGCGCCGAAGACGGACGGACGGCCGATGACGGCGTCCATGGCGGCGCGGACGCCCACAGCGGCCCCGCCTGCCCCGCGTCGACGGGGCCGCCTGGCGGCGACGGCGAGGCGCGGCGCCCCCACGCCGCGCCCCGGTGCCGCCAACTCCAGGGTGGCGCGTGGACCGTGTGCGCGACGTCACACTGGCCATTCGTCGTAGAACGCCCGGGAGCGGCGTACACGTTTCCTACGCTCGGTACGTGCCACACGCTCGTGCGCGTTCCGGCTGGCCGCCCGGACGTGCCCGCACCGTGCGCCGGTCACGCACGCCGCTCGCCCTCCTCGCCGCCGCCGCTCTCGCGGCCGTGGCGCTGGTCGGTTGCGGCGGTGACGACCCGCGTGCGCTGCAGGTCGTCTCGTTGGGGGACTCCCTCGCCGTGGGAGTCCAGCCGTCGCTGCTCGGATCAGGCACCGAGACCCGCCAGGGCTACCCGCGGCAGTTCGCCCGCGCGCTCCGCGACGAGGGCCGGGCGGTCCAGCTGCACGAGCTCGGCTGCGGCGCCGCGACCTCGGCCTCGGTCCTCTCCGGCGGCCGTCCCTGCGCCCCCGAGCGCGACGCGCCGTACGCCAACCAGGACCCGACCACCTCGCAGGCCGCTTACGCCGAGGGGCTGCTCTCGCGGCTCGGCGACCGCCGGCGGGTGGTGCTGGTCGACATCGGCGGCAACGACGTCGGCGCCTGCTTCAGCGGCGGACGGATCGTGCCCGGCTGCTTCGCCAAGGCCGGCGCCGCCCTGCGCCGGAACCTCGACGAGCTGCTCGAGCGGCTGCGCGCGGCCGCCCCGAAGGTCCCGATCGGCGTCCTCAACCTCTACGACCCGCTGCTCGGGCTCTGGGACGACCACCCCGAGGCGCGGCCGGTGCTCCAGCGCGAGCACCGGACCTTCCTGCGCGAGATCAACCGGACGATCGCCGACGCCGCCGCCCGTCACGACGCGGTCCTGGTCGACCTGGCCGACGCGATGGACCAGAACGTGCCCTTCCGCGCCGCCGACCGCGACCGCCCGCCCGCCGTGCAGGCCGTCTGCGACCTGACCTGGATGTGCGTCCGCGCCCCGCGGGTGCCGGACATCCACCTCCGGGCCGCGGGCTACCGCGTGGCCGCCGACGCCGCCCGCCGTGTCCTCCTCCCCTTGCTTCCCTCTCGCCCCCCCGCTCCCCGAAGGTGACATGCGCCTGATCTCCGCCGTCCTCGACCGCGCCCGCCATCACGTAGGCCTGCAGCTGCTGCTGTCGGCGCTCGTCTGTCTCGTGGGTCCCGCGATCCTGCTGGCCGCCGTCGGCGCGCTGACGGACGCCGCGCTCGGCTGGGCGCTCTACGCGGTCGCGACGGCGTACCTCCTGACCTGCCTGCTGATGCTGGTCGAGGCCAACCTGGCCGTCCGCCGCCGGGCCCGGCCGCTGCCGCCGCCGGCCCGCGACGGCTGGGACCCGACGGTCACGCTGCTGGTCGTCGCCTACCTGCCGAACGAGGCCGACATCATCGAGGAGACGCTGCACCACCTCTGCCACGAGGTGACGATGCCGGAGGGCCGGCTGCAGGTGCTGCTGGCCTACAACACGCCGCACGCGATGCCCGAGGTCGAGGCGCGGCTGCACGCCCTGGCCGAGCGGACCCCGCAGCTCGACGTGCTGCGCGTCCACGGGTCGACCTCGAAGGGCGAGAACATCATGGGCGCGCTGCCCCACGCCCGCGGCGAGGTGACGGCGATCCTCGACTCCGACCACCACCTGCAGGCCGACGCCGCGCAGCTGGCCCTGCGCTGGATCGACGCCGGCTACGACGTCGTCCAGGGCCGCTGCGTGATCCGCAACAGCCACCGCAACCTGCTGACGCGGGTGGTCGCGGCCGAGTTCGAGGTGATCTACGGGATCGCCCACACCGGCCGCTCGCTGCTGACCGACACCGCGATCTTCGGCGGCGCCAACGGCTGGTGGCGAACCGACGTCCTGCGCCAGCTGGGGGTCGACCACCGGATGCTGACCGAGGACATCGACGTCTCGCTGCGGGCGCTGCTGTCCGGCCGCCGGATCGTCCACGAGCGGCAGGTGATCTCGACCGAGCTGGCGCCGGCGACCTTCGCCGCCTGGTGGAAGCAGCGGACCCGCTGGGCCCAGGGCTGGTTCCAGGTGACGCTGCGCCACACGCCCGACGTCCGCCGCTCGCGGGTGCTGAGCCCGTGGGTCCGCTTCTACTGGCTGGTGATGCTGGTCTGGCGCGAGATGTTCCCGATCGTCTCGCTGCAGGTCTTCACGGTCCTGATCGCCCAGGCGATCATCGGCCTGCCCTTCCACGGGATCCGCGACCCGTTCCTGATCGGGACGACGCTGGTGACGATCCTCAGCGGGGCCGCGCTCGGCGCCGCCGCCTACCGCGTCAGCAGCGCCGAGGGCCGGCGCGACCTGGGGCTGCGCTGGTTCGCCGCCTACTGCCTGCTGTCGGTCCCCTACACGATCCTCCGCAACACGGTCGCCCAGGCGGCGATGGTGCGGGAGATCGTCGGCGACCGCCGCTGGATGGTCACCCGCCGCGACCCCCAGCAGCCGGGCGACGACCGCCGCCGGCGCCCGCAGCCGGCCGCCGTCCCGACCTCGACTCCGACCGCCGAGACCGCATGACCGTCCGCCTCCCGCGGGCCGCCGTCGCCACCGCGACGGCGGTCGCCGCTGCCCTCGTCCTGCCCACGACCGGCCAGGCGGCCGCCACCACGACGCCGCTGGCGGGCCCGAAGGACCCGCCGCTGGAGCTGCGCGGCGGCTACGACCAGTTCACCGGCGGGATCCCGGTCCCCAACCGCTGGACGACCGTCGCCGGCACGATGCGGCTGCGCTGGAACGCCTCGCCGCAGCTCGGCGAGGGCTCGGCGATGCAGATCCGGGTCGGCGAGCAGATCGTCGGCACGGTCGCGCTGCGGCCCGGCGCCGGCAGCCTCACCGTGCCGGTCCCCCGACAGGCCCTGCGCGGGACCGAGCGGACGGTGCCCGTGGCGATCCAGGCCCGTATCCGGCTGCGCGACGACGCCTGCCCGGCGACCGACGACCCGGCCGCGTGGCTCCAGTTCAGCCGCAGCTCGGCGCTGACCGTCGACGGCGAGCCGGCGGCCGAGGCGCCGCCGCTGAAGGAGCTGCCGCGGGCGCTGCTGACCGGCGTCGGCCGCAAGCGCTCGCGGCTGCTGGTGCGGTTCGAGAGCGCCCCGACCGCGGCCGCGATCCGGGCCGCGGCGCTGGCCGCCGGCGAGCTCGACGCGCTGGCCGGCGACGCGGGCCTGCAGGTGCGCGTCGGCCTGCCCGGGTCACGAACCCGGCGGGCCGACGGCGAGGCGGCGATCATCGTCCGCGGCGGTGGCGGTCCGGCCCGGATCTCGACCCGGGTGCTCGGCGGCACGCCCGCCGTCGAGCTGTCCGGCGCCGACGACCAGCTGCTGCGGGCGGCCGGCGCGCTGCGGCCCTCGGTCGCGCGGCGGCTCTCCGGCACCAGCGCCAGCGGCGACCAGCTGCCGGCGGTGCGCGCCGCCCGCTCCCGCTTCCCGCGCCGGATCCGGCTGCCGACCGGCTCGACCTCGGGCGTCGGCGAGGGCCAGATCAGCCTCGACTTCCGGATCCCGGAGTACCTGGAGGCGCTGCGCGGCTCGCGGCTGCGGCTGGCCGCGACCTACGACGCGCCGGCCGGCGGCCGCGCGGTGGTCGGGGTCAACGGCCGCGACGTCGACAGCCAGACCCTGCAGGCCAAGGGCGGCAGCCGCTTCTTCGTCGAGGAGGAGCTGGCCCCGCGCGGTCCCTCGCTCTACCGCGCCGACCTCCGCGCCGGCCGCAACCGGGTCACCGTCTCGACCCGCCTGACCCGCCCCCGCGACCTCCGCTGCCAGCCCTCCGACAGCGGCGGCGGGCTCCAGGTCTCCGAGTTCGGCTCGGTCACGCTGCTGACCCGCCCGCGGCCGCTGCAGGCGACGGTCAGCGCGTTCCCGTTCCCGCTCAGCCGCAAGCCGGGCTGGCAGGGCTCGACCGTCCAGCTGCCGCCGCGGCCGACCGAGGCCGAGCTGGCCGCCGTCCTCGGCACCCTCGCCGAGGCGCGGCGGGTGACCGGCGAGCTGGCGCTGCCGGCGATCGCGTTCGGGACCGGCGTACCGAAGGGCACCGCGCTGGTCCTGGCCCGGCCCGGCCAGGTGCCGGCGGAGCTGGTGAAGGACGTTCCCGGCCCGAAGGACGCCGGCGTGCTGTCGGCGACCCGCAGCGGCGACGCGGTCCGGATCGTGGCGATCGGCCCGAAGGCGCTGCGGCCGCTGGCCAACGGCTACTACGTCGGCAAGGTCCAGGGGCGGACGGTCGAGGCGCTGAACGCCGACCGGGCCGCGATCCGGGTCGGCGACAAGGAGCTGGTGACCGGCATCCAGCGCGGCCCGGTGCCGTGGCGCTGGCCGCTGTTGGTGATCGGCCTGGCCGTCCTCGCCTTCGCGGTCTTCGCGCTGCGGCGGACGCTGGTGCGGCTGCGCGCGCGGACCGCCGGGGCGCCGCCCGCACCGGACGCCGACCGGTCTCCCGAGCGCGAGCAGGGCGGGGATGGCGAGCGCCGCGACGGCTGACGCGACGCCGGCCCGCCCGGCGACCGATCCGGCGGCGGCCCGCGCCCAGCAGGCCGCCGCCCGCAAGCGCAAGGCCAGCCGCCTGCAGGAGCTGGACGCGCTCCGCGCGCTGATGTTCCTGGTGGTCGTCTTCCACGCCCTCCAGGCCTCGCGCGGGGACGTCAGCCTGAACGCGCTGCGGACGTTCTCGACGCCGGGGATCGTGCTCGGCAACATCGACGTGCTGCTGCCGACGTTCTTCCTGCTGTCGGGGTTCGCGCTCTACTACCAGCTGCTCGGGGCGATCATGCTCGGGCGACCGCTGCCGCGCGGGGCGAGCTTCCTGTTCAAGCGCGCGATCCGGCTGATCCCGGTCTACGCGATCGTCTTCCTGGTCGTCTGGTTCTGGCGCTTCGGCGGCGGCAGCGCCCAGTGGATGGACCTGCTCTGGGGCATGTCGCTGATGCAGAGCTGGTCGACCGACCACATCTTCCGCACGATCGACCCGGGCTGGTACCTGAGCGTCGAGTGGCAGTTCGCGGTCGTGACGGCGATCGCGATCCTGCCCTGGCTGCGGATGGTCAGCCGCTGGCCGCTGCGCAGCCGCCTGGTCGGGGCGCTGGTGCCGCCGCTGACCCTGATCGCGATCACGATCTGGTGGAAGAAGTCGCTGGTCTCGCACGGGGTCCCTGGCAACCACTGGGGCAGCTGGTTCGCGCCGCCGTCGTGGGCGCTGCTCTACGGCGTCGGGATGCTGCTCGGGATGGCGCTGATCCTGCGGCCGCCGGACCGCTGGCGGCTGCCACGACCGCTGCCGCTGATGCTGTTCCTGGCCGGAACGTCGTGGCTGCTGTGGCTGGAGACGATGCGCGGCGTCTCGCGCTTCACCACCCAGTGGTACTTCGAACTCGGCATGCTCGGCTCGCTCTGCTGGATCCTCGCCACGATCACCGCCGACCCCGACGGGGCGGTGCGGCGGACGATGCGGAAGCCGTTCGTGCAGCTGCTGGCCGCGGCGTCGTTCAGCACCTACCTGGTCCACGCCCCGGTGCTGCGGTCGCTCAACGCCCGCGACGTGCTGCCGCTCGACGCGCCCGCGATCTGGCCCTACTCGACGCTCGCGATCATGATCATCGCGCTGATCCTGGGGGTGCTCGCGTTCCGCTACGTCGAGATGCCGCTGGCCTCGCTCGACCGGCTGCTGCGGCCGAAGCTCGACCACGACACCCAGGTCACGCGGACCTTCGCCGCCTCGCTGGCGGCCGGCACCGCGCTGCCGCCGGTCGAGGTGGTCGACGGGGCCGGGCGACCGCTGGCGCTGCCCGCGCTGGCCGCCGAGCGGCCGTTGCTGCTGCTGCTCCACCCGGCCGATCCGGTGCCGCGCGGGGTGCCGGCGCTGCAGGGCGTGCGCGGCGCGCTGCGGGCGCTCGACGGGGCCCGGATCGCCGCCGCCGGCCTCGGGGTCGGGTTGGCGACGCTGGCGCCGCGGCTGCCGCCCGACGAGGGCGGCGCGGCGGAGGCCGACCAGGTCGTGCGCCTGCGCGACCCGCAGGCGGTCGCCGCCCGCGCGCTCGGGGCGCTGGTGGTGCGGACCGCCGCCGGCGACCAGCAGCCGGAGATCGTGCTGCTGGCGGTCGCCCGCGGCGGCGAGGTCCTCGACGTGATCCGCGACGAGGATCCGCACCGGATGCTGCGGCGGGGCCTGGAGCGGTTCGCTCCCGGGGCCGCGGCGGCGACCCCCGCCCCCGCGCCGCTGCCGGCGACCTGAGCGGCCCGGGCCTGCGACGATCGGCGGCGTGTCCGTCCCGCGCGAGATCGAGATCGAGACCCCGCACGGCCCCGCCCGCGCCCACCTGCGGCCGGTCGCGGAGCCGCGGGCGCTGCTAGTGCTGGGCCACGGCGCCGGCGGCGGGGTCGGGGCCGCCGACCTGGTGCGGGTGGCCGACGCGGCCGGCGAGCGGCAGCTGGCGGTGGCGCTGGTCGAGCAGCCCTACCGGGTCGCCGGCCGTCGCGCCCCCGCTCCCGCCCACCAGCTCGACGCGGCCTGGACGGCGGTCGTCGCGCGACTGCGCGACGAGCTGCCCGCCGGTCTGCCGCTGATCGCCGGCGGCCGCTCGTCCGGGGCACGGGTCGCCTGCCGGACCGCGGCCGCGACCGACGCGGCCGGGGTCCTCTGCCTGGCCTTCCCGCTGGTGCCGCCGCGGCGGGCCGAGCGGCCGCCGGCGGCCAGCCGGCTGCCGGAGCTCGAGGCGGTGGCGGTCCCGGTGCTGGTCGTCCAGGGCCGCAACGACCGCTTCGGGATCCCGCCCGCCGCGCCGGGGCGGACGATCGTCGAGGTCGAGGGCGACCACGCGCTGCGGCGCGAGCACGCGACGATCGCCGCGGCCTTCGTCGCCTGGCTGGCGACGGTGGTGCCGGCCACCGCCGGCTGAGCCACGCCCCGCTCAGGCCGGGAGGTCGTCGCCGTCCTCGGGCGGGGCCATCGGCTCGCCCTCGCGCAGCGCCCGCAGCGCGGCCTTCCGCTGCTGCTTGTCGGCGCGGTCGATCATCAGGACGCCGTCGAGGTGGTCGATCTCGTGCTGGAGCCGGCGGGCGAGCGGGCCGCGGGCCTCGATCGTCAGCGTCCGCCCGCTGAGGTCGAGCCCACGGACGCGGACGGCCACCGGCCGCTCGACGTCGACCCAGACCCCGGCCAGCGACAGGCAGCCCTCGCCGGCGACGTCGGTCTCGTCGGAGGCCCACTCGACCTCGGGGTTGATCAGCGTCGCCGCCGCCCCCTCGGAGTGCTCGCCCTCGCGGTAGACGAAGTAGCGGCGCATGATCCCGACCTGGGTCGCGGCGAGCCCGGCGCCGAGCGCGGCGTCCATGATCTCGACCATCCGCCGCGCCTCGCCGACCAGCTCGTCGTCGATCTCGTCGACCGGCCGGGCCGCGGTCCGGAGGGCCGGATCGCCCCACTGACGAACCTGCTGGAGCGCCTGGCGGCGGCGCTCGAGGACCTCGGGCGTGATCTCGGAGGGACGAGCCATCGGCGGACCGTAGCCGATGGCCGGGGCGCCGCGCGCGGCCGCCGAATGGCTCAGCGGTGACCGAACGGCAGGTCGCGGCGGACCAGCATCTGGGCGACCGTCGCCGCGCTGCCGCGCGGACCGGGCCGCAGCCGCACGGTCACCGCGTCGCCGTCGGCGCTGCTGCCCTCGACCGTCACCAGCTGGGCCAGCGGCTGGGCGCTGATCGTGCTGCGACCGTCGCGCCACAGCCGCTCCAGCGCCGGCCGCGCCTCGGTCGCGGTCGGCGCGTCGGCGAAGTGGTAGACGGCGACGATCGCCGGCCGCCGCCCGTCGACCGTCCAGCCGAGGCCGACCGCGTCGAACCGCTGCGGCAGCAGCCGGGCGACCAGCTCCCGCAGCTGCGCCGGCGTCGCCCGCGCGCCGACGCCGGCGGGACCGAAGTTCCCGCGCAGCAGCTGGGCGGCGAGGACGTGCTCGGCGTCGAGCCGCGCCGCCAGCGAGGCCAGGGCCTGGTCGTCGGCCAGCGTCCCCGCCGGGTCGCCGGCGCGCCAGGCGGCGACGGTCGCCGTCCGCGGGCCGGCGGCCAGCAGCGGCCCGCGGCGAGCCATCCGCAGCGGCTGGCCGAGCGGCCGGGCGGCGGTCGTGGCCCGGGGGTCGATCCGCAGGTCGGCGCCACGGCCGGCGCTGACCACGCCGTCGGGCAGCCGCTCGAGGCCGTCGGCGAAGCGGCCGGAGTCGCGGGCGACGAGGAACCGGTACGGCGGCGCGGCGACCTCGCCGTAGGCGCCGATCGTCCGCAGCGACCAGCCCAGCTCGCGCTCGACCTGGTCGGCCTGGGCGATCCCGCGCGCGTCGAGCATCGTCGGCAGCGGCACGAACAGCGGCGCCGCCTTCGGCCCGCCGGTCAGCGGCCCGAGCCAGGCGGTCATCGCGGCGCCGGTCGGCCGCGACGGCCGCCGCAGGCCCCCGGCGCGAGTGGCGGCGTCGAGGTCGGCCGTCGCCACCTCGACCCGGTCGCCGGGCAGCGGCGGCAGCTCGCGGAGGGCCGCGGCGACCGACCAGCCGCGGGCCAGGCCGCCCGCGTCGGCGCGGGTGGTCGTGGCCTCGGTCGTGGTGGTCCGGGGGGTCGCCGTCGTGGCGGTGGTCGTCGGGCCGTCGTCGCCCCCGCCGCCGCAGCCGGCGACGGCGAGTCCGCAGACGACGAGCAGGGCCGACACGCGCAGCATCGACCGAACGCTATCCGCCGGCGCCGGACGCAGCGCCGACGGTCGTCCCTACCCCAGGGCGGGGACCGCGTCGGGCGCGGTCGCCCGCACCAGGCCGCGCTCGTGCAGCACCTTGGCCAGCTGGATCGTGTTCGTCGCCGCGCCCTTGCGGAGGTTGTCGCCGACCACGAACAGGTCGAGCGCGCGCTCGTTGCCGGGGTCGCGGCGGATCCGGCCGACCAGCACGTCGGGGCGGCCGTCGGCGTCGGTGGCCAGCGGGTAGACGCCGTTGGCCGGGTCGTCGCGGACCTCGACGCCGGGCGCGGCCCGCAGCAGCTCGCGGGCCCGCTCGGGGCTCAGCGGCTCGCGGGTCTCGACGTTCGCGGCCTCGCTGTGGCCGTTGATCACCGGCACCCGGACGCAGGTGGCGGAGACGCGGATCGTCGGGTCGCCGAGGATCTTGCGCGTCTCGTTGATCAGCTTGTGCTCCTCGTCGGTGTGGTCGTCGACGAAGCTGCCGGCGTGCGGCAGGGCGTTGAAGGCGATCTGGTGGGCGTACGAGCGCGGGGCCGGGACCGCGGCCCCGTCGAGCACCGCGCGGGCCTCCTCCAGCAGCTCGTCGACGGCGGCCTTGCCGGTGCCCGAGACGGCCTGGTAGGTGGAGACGACCAGCCGCTCGATCCCCGCCTCCTGCTGGAGCGGCCGCAGCGCGACCATCAGCTGCATCGTCGAGCAGTTGGGGTTGGCGACGATCCCGCGGTGCTCGTCGAGCGCCTCGGGGTTGACCTCGCTGACCACCAGCGGGACGCCGTCGTGCATCCGCCAGGCCGAGCTGTTGTCGACCACCACCGCGCCGGCCTTGGCGAACTTCGGCGCCCACTCGCGGCTGGTCGCCCCGCCGGCCGAGAAGACGGCCAGGTCGAAGCCCTGGATCGTCTCGTCGTTCAGCGGCTGGACGGTCATCCCGCGCAGCGTGGTGCCGGCCGAGCGGGCCGAGGCAAAGGGCACGATCTCGCGGATCGGCAGCCCCTCGCCGGCCGGCCCGAAGCCCTCGCGCGCCGTCCGCACCGCCGCCAGCGAGCCGCGCGCGTCGCCGTCGCCGGCGTCGCGCGGCACGCCCAGCTCGTCGAGCAGGACGCCCCCGACCTGGCCGGTGGCCCCGACGACGGCGATCCGGTACCCGTTGCTGGCGCTCATGCCCCCAAGGGTACGGGGCACGGACGGCCGGCCGCTCTGCCGATCCGGCATGGCCGCTGCCCGTTCCGGTTCGAACCCCGGGCGCCCCGCCCGCCGCTCGTGACGTTCCGGTCGTCAGGCGTCCGGAACGTCGCAGCCGGCGGGCGGCGACGCGCTACCGCCGGCTCTTCGACCAGGAGTTGACGATCCGCTCGCAGTTGCGCATCTTCGGCCGCCTGGTGCCGTAGATCACGACGTCCTTGCCGCTGCCGCAGTCGATCGTCATCGAGCCGTGGCCGAAGGCCTCGATCCGGTCGTTGCCGGCGTTGCCGTAGATCACGTTGCGCCCGTTGCCGAGGACCCGGATCGTGTCGTCGCCGAGCCCGCCGGAGATCGTGTTGCTGCCGTGGCCGCCCTGGATGTAGTCGGACCCGGAGTCGCCCCAGATCCGCTTGAAGCCCTTCTGGCCGCCCATGATCGTGTCGGCGCCGGGGCCGCCGTGCAGCTCGTCGCGCTGCTTCGCCGCCCGCTTGCCGCCCGAGCTGTGGCTGGCGTCGCCGTAGATCTTGTCGCGGCCCTTGCGGCCGAAGATCTTGTTGCTGCCGTGGCCGCCGTAGAGCCGGTCGTCGAGGTTGGTCCCGCGGAGGGTCCGGTTCGACCAGACGCGGGCGTAGCGCTTGACGCCGCGACCCGCGACCTGCGGCGTCGGCTGCCGCAGCACGATCTCGCAGTTGACGATCATCCCGGTCTGCTGGCGCTTGACGTCGCCGTCGCCGTGGTGCGGGTCGTCGTAGGGATGGAGCACGACCGTGTCGCGGCCGGGACCGCAGTCGACGCGGGTGACGCGGTTCTCGCCGTTGGCGTAGATCAGGTCGTCGCCCTCGCCGCCGATCATCGTGTCCTGGCCCTCGTCGTTGGTGAGGGTGTCGTTGCCGGGACCGCCGTCGACGTAGTCGGGCCCGCCGCCGCCGACGATCACGTCGTCGCCGGCGTCGCCGTAGATCTTGTCCGGGCCGCCGCCGCCGAGCAGCTGGTCGTTGCCGAGGCCGCCCCACAGCAGGTCGTGGCCGTCCTGGCCGAGCACGACGTCGTTGCCGCCGTCGCCCTTCAGCTTGTCGTCGCCGGTGCCGCCGTCGATCCGGTCGTCGCCGTCGCCGCCGGTGATCTTGTCGTGGCCGCCCTCGCCGAAGAGCTTGTCGGGACCGGCGCCGCCGATCAGCCGGTCGCCGCCGCCCTCGGCCCGGATCGTCGAGCCGCCTGGTGCCGCGCGGATCGTCTCGGCCGAGGGGTTGCCGCGGATCGACTTGCCGATCGCGGTGGTCGCGGAGACCAGCAGCAGGCAGACGGCCAGCAGGACGGCAGGGGTGGTGCGGTTCACGGAACGCTCGTTTCGGGCGATGCTCGACGGGACGACCCCGAAGCGGCGCGCCCGGGACCCACTGACCAGGTCGGCGGGATGATCCCCGATCGAACGCTTGTCGCCTACATCTGGACGAGTTTCCGAGTCGCGCCGAAGCGCCAGCTGGATCGTCCGGCCGTCAACGGCCGCGCGGGGGGCTGGCCACCGCGCGGACGGCGTCCACGCGGACGGCTCAGCGGAACTCGCCGAACGGCTGCTCGGGGCGGATCGTGTCGTCCCCGGTCAGCCCGAAGGCGGAGTGCAGCGCGCGAACCGCCTCGGGAACCTTGTCGCCCCGGACCACGCAGCTGATCTTGATCGGCGAGGTGGCGATCATCTCGATGTTGATCCCCTGCTCGCCGAGCACGGTGAAGACCTTCGCGGCCACGCCCGGGTGGGTCTTCATCCCGGCGCCGATGATCGAGACCTTGCCCATCTCGCCGTCGGTCCGGAGGCCGGCGATCCCGAGCTCGGCGACCAGCGGCGCCAGCGCCTCCTCGGCGGCGCGGACGTCGTCGCGGGGGACGGTGAACGACATGTCCGCCCGCGCCCCGTCCTCGAGCGGCTCGTTCTGGATGATCATGTCGACGTTGACGCCGGCGTCGGCCAGCGCGGTCGCGATCCGGCCCGCGGCGCCGGGGTGGTCCGGGACGCCGACCAGGGTCACCCGCGCCTCGACGGTCGAGTGCGTGACGGCGGTGATCAGCGGGTTCTCCACGCTCTTCTCCTGGTGCTCCTGGGCTTCGCTCTCCGACACGACCCACGTCCCGTCGCCCGCGTCGAAGCTCGAGCGACAGTGGATCCGGACGCCGTGGTTGCGGGCGTACTCGACGCTGCGCAGCTGCAGCACGCCGGCGCCGGAGGCCGACATCTCCAGCATCTCCTCGAACGAGACGACGTCGAGCTTGCGGGCGTGCGGCTCGATCCGCGGGTCGGAGGTGAAGACCCCCGGCACGTCGGTGTAGATCTCGCAGACGTCGGCGCCGACCGCCGCGGCCAGCGCGACCGCGGTCGTGTCCGACCCGCCGCGGCCGAGCGTCGTGACGTCCTTCGCCGTCGACACGCCCTGGAAGCCGGCGACCAGCACGATCCGGTCCTGGTCGAGCGCCTCGACGATCCGGTCGGCGCGGACGTCGAGGATCCGGGCCTTGGTGTGCGACGTGTCGGTGACGATCCCCGCCTGCGAGCCGGTCAGCGAGATCGCCTGGTGGCCGAGGTCGTTGATCGCCATCGCCGCCAGCGCGCAGCTGACGCGCTCGCCGGTCGACAGCAGCATGTCCATCTCGCGCGGGGCGGGACGGTCGGAGATCTCGAAGGCGTCGGCGATCAGCCGGTCGGTCTCCTTGCCGCGGGCCGAGAGCACGACGACGACCCGTTGGCCCGCCTCGCGCTTCTTCACGATCCGGCGGGCGGCGTTCTTGATCCGCTCGGCGTCGGCGACCGACGTGCCACCGAACTTCATGACGACGGTGTCGCTGCTCATGCGCCCGGCGCACTCTACGGATTGCGGGCCGGCGGCAGCGCCCCGACCTCGCGCGCGTGCTCGACGCCGCGCCGCAGCAGCGCGTCGAGGTCGCCCAGGTGGTGCGGCCGCCAGCGCAGGATCCAGACCGCCAGCAGCCCGTCGTGGACCGCGCAGCGCAGCGGATCGCCGTCGTGGGCGAGCGCGACGCCGCCGGGATCGGTCGCCGCCGCGTCGCCGGCCGGCAGCAGCAGCGCGGTGCGGCCGCTGTTGACCTCGGCGATCGGCGCCTCGGCGTGCAGCGCCAGCCGCGCGGTCGCGCCGGGCGCCCCGGGCAGCGGGCCGCGGAGGACGGCGAACGCGGTCCCCGGCACCGGGTTGGTGGGGAACGCCGCGTGGTAGGCGCGCGGATCCTCCAGGGTCAGGTCGCGCTCGGCGGCGAGCGCGTGCAGCTGCTCCAGGAACGGCGAGGGCGGCCAGGGACGAGCGACCGAGGGCTCGCGCGACGGCCAGTCGACGGCCGGCAGCGGCTCGGCGAACGGCTGCGGCGCGTGCAGCGACGCCGCCGCCGCGGCCAGCGCCGCGGCCGCGTCGACGGCCAGGTCGAGCAGCGCGTCCAGCTCGCGCTCGTCGCGGGCGTATCCGTCGCGGCGCACGATCACGGTCCCGAACCGCAGCCGCAGGTCGATCAGCGCGCGGTCGCCGTGGCCGCGCAGCAGCCGGCCGAGCGGCCCGGCCGCCAGCTGCTCCAGCCGGTCGAGCTGGTCGGGCGCGGCGGTCAGCGTGAAGCCGCGCAGGCCGTGGTCGTCGAGCCGCCGTTCGCCGGCCCCCCGCGGCAGGTGCTTGGCCCCGTTGTCGATCCGCAGGTCGGGCAGCAGCGCCGCCTCGGGCGCCAGCGCGGCCGCACCGGTGCAGGGCACCGCCGCGTAGCGGTTGTCGGCCGCGGTCCGCGACCACCAGCGCCGCGGCGCGCTCCACAGCCGGCTCAGCGGGTCGCGGATCCGGACCCCGTGGAATCCGCCCGGCCCGAGCCCGTTGTCGTCGTCGAGCGGCCACGGGAAGCGCCAGTGCCAGAGGCAGGCGTCGCGGCCCCGGCGGACCCCGCGCAGGACGTTGTGCTGGAGTTCGGGCTCGGCCGGCAGGGCGGCGAAGTAGCCGCTCGCGTTCTGGCTGCCGAGCGCGGCCAGCCCGCGGGCGGCGGCGTAGGCGGCCAGGTCGACGTCGGGGTGGCCGCGGCGGGCGTCGGCGACGGCGTCGCGGGTCAGCGCCGCGCTGCCGACGATCCGCTCGGCGTAGGTCGGTCGCTCCCCCATCAGGCCCGGTGCAGCAGCGGCCGCTCGACCTTCGGCGCCTCGAGCCCGATCCGCCGCGTCAGCGCCCACAGGTCGGGCAGGTGCGGGGCCAGCGCCGGCTTGCCGCTGGTGATCAGGCCGACGGCCAGCTCGCGCCTCGGGTCGGCCCAGCCGAGCACGTTGGTGAAGCCGAGGTGGCCGAAGGCGCTGTCGGTGTCCGGGCCGTAGAGGCCGATCGCCTTGGCCCCCAGCATGTAGCCCGAGGCGTGCCGCAGCGGCGCCCCGAGCGAGAGGTCGACCTCGCCGTGGGAGCGCTCGACGATCGCCCGCCGGATCGTCCGCGGGTCGAGGATCCGGACCCCGTCGAGGGTGCCGCCGGCCCGCAGCAGGTCGAAGAACCGCGACAGCTCGCCGGCGGTCGCGACGACGTTGCCAGCCGGCACGATCGCGCGCAGGAAGCGGGGGTCGTTGCTGATCTCCGTGACCTGGTCGAGCGGCAGCCCGAGCGCCCGGTCGAGGATGGTCGAGAGCGGCGGCAGCGGCGGCGGGCCGGTCGGGTAGCTGAGGCCGACGCGCGGCAGGTCGGCCTCGTCGACGCCGTAGCTGGTCCAGCGGAAGCCGAGCGGGTCGAGGATCTCCTCCCGCAGGACCTCGCGGATGTCCTTGCCGGTGACGCGGTGGACGATCTCGGCCAGCACGAAGCCGCCGGAGACGGCGTGGTACGCCAGCCGCCGCCCGGGCCGGGTCCGGACCAGCGCGTCGGCCATCTCGCGCAGCAGGAACTCGCGGTCGCCGATCCGGTCGAGGTCGAGCGCCTGCTTGCGGATGGTCGGGATCCCCGCCCGGTGCGAGAGCACGTGGTCGATCGTGATCCGGTGCTTGCCGCGGCCAGCGAACTCGGGCACGTACTCGGCCACCCGGTCGCCGATGTGGAGCGCGCCGCGTTCGTCGAGCAGGTGGACGACGGTCGCGGTGATCGCCTTCGAGGCGCTGAAGATGCAGAACGGCGTCTCGGGCGTGGCCAGCTCGCGCTGCTCGGGCGGGACCCGTTCGTGGGGGCCGCCGCCGCGGGCCCAGCCGATCGAGCGGTCGAGCACGACCTGGCCCTCGCGCCGCACGCAGAGCCCGATCGCCGGGTGGACGCCGTGGCGGTAGAGCCGCTCGACCGCGGCCCATATCCGCTCGACCCCGTCGACGGTCATGCCGACGGCGGTCGGGTCCTGCTCGGCCGGCGAGCGGACGACGAGCGGCGTCAGGTCGCGCGGGACCGCGATCCGCCGCAGCGGGTCGGGGCCGATCGGCGAGCGCGGCAGGCGGACGGCGGGCAGCAGCGACACGGCCGGCAGCCTACGCGCGGGGTGCGCACCCCCGCGCCGCGGCCGGCCGGGTCGTCGCTCAGGGCTGCAGCCGGACCACGTGGTCGCCGGCCGGCAGCCGCAGCCGCAGCTGGCGGCCGCCGCCCCAGCCGCTGCCGCCGAGCCGCGCGGCGCCGCGCCAGACCGTGACCGTCGCGCCGTCGGGGGCCTGGTCGTCGACGGTCAGCCGCCCCGCGACGCCGGTCGCCGGCTCGTTGGCCGCGAAGGCGGCGCCGTCCCACAGGTCGAGGTCGCCGGCGCCGCGGGTGCGGACGGTCAGGACGCCGTTGGCCCAGCGCTGCTCCAGCAGCTCCGGCCCGTGGGCGAGCACCCGCGGGCGACCGTAGTCGCGGGCGATCTGCGAGTCGTCGCGGAGGCTGCCATCGGCCTTCAGCACGCCCCAGCCGTAGTCGGAGGCGGCGGTCTGCTTCCAGACCCAGACGATCCCGCCGATCCCGAGCCGGTCCAGGTGGCCGAGCTGCTCCTGGCGGTAGGTCTCCCAGTTGCCGCCGGAGACGCCGGGCAGCTCGGTCGGCACCAGCGCGGCGCCGTAGCGGCGGGCCTCGGCCGCGGCGTTGTCGAAGCTGACGCGGATCTTGGCGGCGGTGCCGGAGCCGATCCCGCCGTAGACGTCGGTGTAGACGTGCGGCCCGTAGACCAGCTGGTCGTCGTCGCTGAAGCGGGCGGCGACGCGATCGTCGTCGGTCCAGGTGCGGGTGGTGTGCGGCTCGAACCAGATCGGGCCGGCGTAGCCGTCTCCGCGGAGGGCGCCGATCAGCCGCCGGTAGAGCGGCCAGACCCGCTCGGCGCTGAACGTGTCGGGCGCGTAGGCGTCGGTGCTCCAGGGATCGACCGGCTCGTTCCACAGCTCGATCCCGGCGAACGCCGGCCCCAGCTGGCGGCCGGTGGCGGCGACCGCGCGGACGGCGTCGGCGTAGTGGTCCTGGAGCGGCTGGCCGGCGACCTCGCGGTTCTCGAAGAACGACTTCGCGGCCTGGCGCGCGGCGGCGGTGCCGTAGTAAGGATGGTTGCCGCTGCCGGCGGCGGTCGAGGCCCCGTCGGTGAGCGCGGCCCAGGCGGGCGCGCCGTCGCTCTCGTCGCCCGAGCGGCCGAGGCCCGCGGCGTAGCGGTCCTGGTGCATGTCGAGCAGGACGTAGATCCCCTGGGCGGTGAAGACGCGGGCGGTGTCGCGGATCTCGTCCAGGTAGGCCTGGTCGAGCTGGCCGGGCTGGGGCGCGACCTTCGACCACGAGACGGCCAGGCGGACGACGTTGAACCCGAGCGCGCGGGCCTGGGGACCGTCGGCGGCGGTCACCGGGACGGTGTCGCGGGCGCCGCCGTGGTCGACGAGCGTGTTGACATTGGTCCCGCGCAGCAGCACCCGGCGGCCGTCGGCGGTCCGCAGCGCCCGGTCGCCGCTCGGCTGCTCCGCGACCTGCAGCCGATCGGCCTCGGTCAGGGGTCGGACGGCCTGCGGGGGCGTGACCGGGGGCGGCGTGGTCGGGGGCGGCGGCGAGATCAGGCCGAAGAGGCTGAGCAGGAACAGGATCAGGGCCCAGAGCGCGTCCATCCTGCTCGCCATCGGCCCAGGTTCCGGGCAACGCCGACGCACCCGGACGATCTGGACGAACGATCGAGTTCATACCTTCGACCCCCGGACGAACGTCGGTAGGGCTTGCGGGGAGGGCCGGGACGTGCGGTCAGATCGCCCGGCGGCCGGCGAGAGCGCGGCCGAGGGTGACCTCGTCGGCGTGCTCCAGGTCGGCGCCGACCGGCAGCCCCGAGGCGAGCCGGCTGACCACGACGTCCGGGGTCCGCTGGCGCAGCTCGGCGGAGATGTGGAGCGCGGTCGCCTCGCCCGAGGTGGTCGGGTTGGTGGCCACGACGACCTCGGCGACGGCGGCGCCGGTCTCGGGATCGCCGGCGGCGACCCGCCGGTACAGCTCCTCCAGGTGCAGGTCGCGGGGACCGACCCCGTCGACCGGCGAGAGCGCGCCGCCGAGCACGTGGTAGCGGCCGCGGTACTCGTGGGTGCGCTCGATCGGCAGCACGTCGGCCGGACCCTCGACGACGCAGAGGACGGTCGGGTCGCGGCGCGCGTCCAGGCAGACCTCGCACAGCTCGCCCTCGGCGAGGTTGAAGCAGATCCGGCACTCGCCGATCAGCTCCTTGACCTCGATCAGGGCGTGGGCCAGCGCCCGCGCCTCGTCCTCGGGACGGGAGAGGACGTGGTACGTCAGGCGCTGCGCGGTGCGCGGGCCGACGCCCGGCAGCCGCGCGAAGGCGGCGGCGAGCCGCTCGATCGGGGCGGGTTGCACGAGGGCAGGGTGGCAGCTCGACCGGCGGCGCGGCCGAGCGACGGGCGGCCGGGCGGGCGCCGGCCGCCGTCGGGGTGGTTCAGAGGCCCAGGCCGCCGAGGCCCAGGCTGCCCAGGTCCATGCCGCCGGTCAGGCCGCCGAGCCGCTTCTCGGCCAGCTCCTGCGACTGCCGGATCGCCTCGTTGACCGCGGCGGTGATGGTGTCCTGCAGCAGCTCGGCGTCGTCGGGATCGATCGCCTCGGGATCGATCGTGACGCCGCGGATTTCGAGCCCGCCGGTGATCTTGACGGTGACCATGCCCCCGCCGGCGGTGACCTCGAGCTCCTCGTCCTTCAGCTTCTCCTGCGCTGCAGCCATGTCGGCCTGCATCTTCTGGACCTGCTTCATCATCTGCTGCATGTTGGGCTGACGCATCAGCTGCCCTCTCCCTTGGGACCGGCGACGGACCCGCCGGCGGACTCGGTGATCTCTTCGGCCTCGAAGTCGCGGACGACCCGCCGCACCAGCTCCTCCTCCGGCAGCGGCTGCTCCTCGGCCAGCTCCACGTCGGCGCGCTCCTCGGCGCTGACCTGGACCCGCAGACCGTGCAGCTCCTGGACCGCCTCGGCGATCAGCTGGCGCGCGTCGTCGCGGTTGAGCAGGCGGGCGGCCGAGCCCTTGCCGCTCGGCACCCCGAGGACCAGGACCCCGTCGCCGATCTTGACCGTCTGGGCGACCGAGAGCGCGGCGCGGACCGCGCCCGGCAGCCGCTCGGCGATCGTCGGCAGCAGCTCGTCGACGTCGGCGGCGCTGGGGCCGGCGAGGACGGCGGTGGCGGTGGTCGTCGTCGGGGCGGGTGCGCCGCCCGACCGACGCGCTGGCCGAGGCCCGCGAGCGGTTCCCGGGCGCGCTGCTGCCGCGCGACTTC
>NZ_JAWZSQ010000037.1:0-38361 GCF_034096925.1 Patulibacter defluvii | reverse complement strand
CCGAGCGAGGCGACGGCCAGGACCAGTCCCGGCGGATGCTCGGCCCGGGGTGAGCGGGACGATCGCCGGCGCGGTCGGCGGTCGGTGGAAGCACGGTCGAGGCCGTCGGCGTGCGGTCCGGGACCGGCTCCTGGGCGGCCGATCCGGGCGCCGCCGACAGCGGCGCCGCGACCGCGCCCCAGGGCGCGTCCGCGACCGTCCCGCCGGCGACCCCCGCCGCCGACCCCGCCCTCGCCGGCCCCCCGCCGGCGACCGCCGCCACGGTCCCCGCCGAGCTGCTGGCCCCCGCCGGCCGCGGCCCGCTCGATCCGGCGATGCCCGAGCTGCTGGCGCCGGCGACGATCGCGCCGCCCGCCGACGGACCCCCAACCGACGCCGACCCCGACGACCCGGCCGCCGACCGGACCCCCGACGAGGTCGCCCGCTACCTGGTCCGCGCCGGCCAGGTCCGTCGCCGCGACCTGCGGCTGGTGCCGCTGCGGCGCGGCAGCCGCGTGGTCGCCGGCACCGTCCTCGGCCGGCTCGGCCCCGCCGACCCCGACACCGCCGCCCCGACCGACGCCGCCGCCGCGACCGACACCGACGCCGCCACCGCCCCGACCACCACCTCCGACGCCGCAGCCGCCACCCCCGACCCCGACCCCGACCCGTCCACCACCACCCGCCGCCGCGCCAGCCTCCGGTTCGCGATCCGTCCCGGCGGCCCCGAGGCGCCGCGGATCGATCCGCGGCCGATCGTCGACGGCTGGCGGCTGCTCGACCGGGCCGCCGTCTTCGGCAACGAGCGCCGCAGCCGGCTGCTCGCCGATCCCGCCGACGACGGCGCCGACGTCGACGTCGGCCGGCTGCTGCTGCTGAGCAAGGAGCAGCTCCAGCGTCGGGTGCTCGGCGACCGGCGGCTCGCGATCTATCCCGGCGGCCGCGCCGACATCGCCGCCGGGGCGATCGACCGGCGGGTGCTGGCGACCCTCGAGTACCTGACCGCCAGCGGCCACCGGCTGACGATCACCTCGCTGCGCACCGGCCACAGCTACCTGTCGGCCTCGGGCAACGTCTCCGAGCACTCGAGCGGCAGCGCGGTCGACATCGCCCAGGTCGACGGCATCACCATCACGCCCACCACCCAGGGCCCGGGCTCGATCACCGCCCGCACGATCCGGCTGCTGCTGCGCCTGCAGGGCGCGATGGAGCCGCACCAGATCATCAGCCTGATGCGTCCCTCCGACTTCGGCGGCGCGCCGAACGTGCTCGCGCTCGGCGACCACGACGACCACATCCACGTCGGCTTCCGGCCCCAGGCGGGCACGGGCGCGGCCGGTCCGCGGCTCGGCCGCCAGGTCGCGGCGGTGCTGCGGCCGGCCCAGTGGCGCGAGCTGGTCGACCGGCTCGGCCGGATCGACAACCCGCGGGTCCGGCGCTGAGGACCGCGGGGCGGACCGGCACGCGGCCGGTCCGCCCCGCGGGGCAGCGGTCGCCCTAGCGGGCGGCGCGGCGGGTCTTCGCGGCGGCCTTGGCCTTCTTGGCCTTGGCCTTGGCCTTCTTCGCGACCGGCTTCGGGTCGCGCAGCTTCGCCTTGAAGGGACCGGCGATCGCGCCGACGATCGTCGGGCTGCCGTCGGCGTTCTTCTTGAAGCCGCCCTTGCCGTCCGGGCTGCCCGTCCAGCGGATCGTCGTGACCGTGACCTTCAGGCCCGGCACGTTGCGCAGGTTGGTGATCGCGGCCGGCACGTCGAGGTCGAAGGTGCCCGGGATCAGCGCGTAGGCGCCGCCGTAGCTGCCGGTGCAGTTGAAGCCCCAGCCGGGCAGCTCGCCGAAGCAGCCGAACGACTGGTCGGCGAGCACCTCGCCGGTCTTCTTGTGCGGGAAGATCTCGCCCCCGTAGAGCGAGACCGGCTCGTCGCCGTCGGCCGAGACCGACACCGAGTAGGCGTTGATCGGCAGCGCGCACTGGAGCGTGTAGTCGACCCGCAGGTCCTCGCCCTTGGTGCGCTTCTGCGACTTCAGGTTGAAGTGGCAGCTGTTCTGGTTCGGGTTGCGGCTGCCGTCCGGCGGGGCCAGCGTGCCCGGCGTGACGATCTGGTCCGGCGGGTCCACGGTCTGGGCCGACGCGGTCGAGACGCCGAGGGCGGCCACGGTCGCGACGGCGGCGGCGAAGCCGGCGATGCGGGCTGATGCGGTCAACGGAGGTGCTCCTCGTCGAGGTGGGGTGAGGGGTCCGGGGAATCCGGAGGGGGAGGCACCGGCGCAGGGCCGGGCGCGCCGCCGTCGTGGGCTGCTGCTCATCGACGGGACACGGGGGTGGGCGTGCGCGCGACCGCGCGCGAGGCGCCGTCCCCGCTGCCGGGGGCGGCCCGGCCGAGGACGTCGCTGCCGAAGAGGGGGACCGCGTCGCCGGCGGCCAGCCCCGGGGGCGCGACCCCCAGGACCGTCGCGACGGTCTTCGCGATCGCCAGCCCGTCGTAGGCCGTCGGGCTCGTGGAGCCGGCCTCCGACCAGGGGCTGTAGACGACCGTCGGGCTGGCGACGCCGGCCGGCGCCTGCGGGTCGCCCGGGAACGCCGCGCGCGAGCGAGCCGCAGTCCGCGACCGGGCCCGCGCGGTCGCGCCGCCGCAGGCCGCGGCGTCGTCGGTGGTGGTCACGACCAGCAGCCCGCCCTGGCCGTAGGCGGGGCTGGTGGTGATCGAGACGACCGCGTCGCGCAGCTGGTCGGCCAGCGGCTTGGCCGCCGCCGCGCCGGGGGCCGCGCAGCCGCCGAGCGCCAGGTACGAGAAGGCGGCCGTGGCCCCGGCGTCGGCCAGGTCGCCGTCGAGCTGCCCGAGGCTGCGGACCGCGGTCGCGCAGGCCCCGCCCTCGCGGAGACCGGTCAGGTGGGCGAACGGCGAACGCGCGGCGAGCGCGGTCGCGGCGGCGTCGCCGGCCGGCGGCAGGTCGCAGGCGCCGGCCGGCGGGGCGGCCCCGGCGGCGCGGCCCTCGGGCACGGTGTCCAGGTAGACCCGCCAGGGGCGCTGGGCGGCGCTCAGCGCGGCCGGGATCGAGGCGGTCGTGGCCGGCAGCGCGCAGGGGTCGTCGGCGGCCGGCGCGGCCCCGGCGGCCGGGGCCTGGGCGTCGCGGCAGCCGGCGCGGGTGCGCGGGGTCGGGGCCGCGCCCGCCGTCAGCGCCAGCGCGTTCGCGAGTCCGCCCTGGGTGACGGTGGTCGCCGCCGGCAGCTGGACGCCACCGCCGCCGATCGCCGAGACCGCCTCGGCGGCCCCCGGTCCCTGCAGCGCGATCACCCAGGCGTGGCCGATCGTCGTGGTCGCCGGCCCGATCGGCGGATCCTCCTCCTCGGCCGGCGGCGCGGGGGCGGGGGCGGCCGGCTCCTCGGCCACCGGCTCGTCGGCGGCCGGCTCCTCGACCACGTCGGTGGTCGGCTCGGCCGTGGCGGCGTCGCCGGCGTCGGCGCTGCTGTCGCCGCCACCGGCGTCGGCCGCCGGCGCGGGCGCGGCGGGGGTGGTGGTGGTCGTGGCCGCCGGCGGGGCGGGCGCGCTCGGCCCGGCGAGCGCGGGCGCCGCGGCCCCGCCGGAGCCGCCGGCCAGGACGCCGCCGGCGGCCGCGATCAGGACCGTCGCGATCGCGGTCAGCGGCACCGGCGAGAACGGCCGCCGCTCGTCGCCGTCGCCGCTCGCGGCGCCGGCGGCCGCAGTCGCTCGGGTGGCCGCGGCCGGCTCGCCGAAGGCGCCCTCGCCGCGCGCGATCCGCAGCGGGTCGAGCCGCCGGTCGCCGACCAGCGCGCCGCAGGTCAGGCAGTAGCGCTGGTCGGCGACGGTCGCCGCTCCGCACTCGCGACAGGGGCCGGTGACGGCGTCGGCGCCCGCCGGTGCGGGCGCACCGGTCTGCTCCGATCGATCGTCGACCCCGCGCATGACGGAGGACCATCGACCACCGCCTATCGCGGGGTGTTACTGGGCTGTGACGACGCGGTGGTGATGGTGTGACGACCGGCGGGTGTTTGTGTGCACGTGCCCACCAACCCCACCATTCACACGGTTGACACGGAAACGTCACAACTGGGGTCGCCGCGGTGGCCATGCTCCCGGTCGCCGTCGTGCCGCCCGCTGGAGGGCCCGCGGCTGGGACCCCCTCTCGTCACCAAGGAGCACCGTTCGATGCGCAACTCCGCTCGCGCCCTCTCAGCGCTGGCCGTCACCGTCAGCCTCGTGGCCGTTCCGGCCGCCGCCGAGGCGAAGTCCAAGGTCATCACGATGAGCGGCTCGACCTCGGTCTACCCGCTCGCCAGCCAGCTGGCCAAGGCGTACAAGAAGAGCCACAAGGGCGTCAAGATCAAGATCGCCCAGGGCGGCTCGGACGTCGGCATCAGCGACGCGGCCAAGGGCGCCGTCACGATCGGGATGAGCTCGCGCGACCCGAAGAGCAGCGGCGATCCGGGCGGCCTCGCCTTCACCAAGATCGCGCGTGACGCGGTCTGCCTGATCACCAACAGCTCGAACCGGATCAGCAGCCTCTCGCAGTCCGACATCCAGGGCATCTTCTCGGGCAAGATCCGCGACTGGTCGCAGGTCCCGGGCTCGTCCGCCAAGGGCACGATCAACCTGGTCACCCGCACATCGACCTCCGGTACGGCCGACGCCTTCCAGAAGCTGTTCATGGGCTCGACGCCGCTCTCGACGGTCGTCGCCGCCAAGCCCTCCAACGGCCTGGTCCAGCAGAGCGTCAAGAGCGACGCGAACGCGATCGGCTACGTCTCGCTCGACTTCGTCAAGGGCACCAACGCGGTCGGCTACAACGGCGTCGCCTGCACCCGCGCGAACGCGAAGGCCAAGCGCTACGGCGCGGTCCGCAACTTCTGGCTCGTGACCCGCGGCGTGCCGCAGGGCGAGGCGAAGAAGTTCATCGCCTGGGTCAGGGGCAACAAGGCCGCCAAGAAGATCACCAACACGGAGTGGCTCTCCCTCTGAGTCCCGCGCGGGCGAGCCGACAGGGGAACGTTCGTTGCTCGCCCGCATGCGAGGACCATTGAGCGATCGGCGCGCCGGGCTGCTGCTCGGCGCGCCGGCCGTCGCCGTGGTGCTGATCGTCCTGGCGATGGTGGTCTTCGTGACCATCCAGGCCTGGCCGACCTTCCAGCACAACGGGCTCGGCTGGCTCGGCGACGGCTCGGCCAGCACCGGCGGGACCGTCGACCAGCAGCTCGGCTCGATGGTCGAGGGCGGGGCGTCGCCGCCGCCCGAGGCCTACGCGATCAAGGCCTGGCCGCTGATCTTCGGCACCGCCCTGACGACCGTGCTCTCGATCGCGATCGGGATCGTCGTCTCGGTCCTGGCCGCGATCTTCATCGTCGACCTGGCCCCGCGCCGGGTCCGCAACCTGGTGGTCCCGGTCGTGCGGCTGCTGGCGGCGGTGCCGTCGGTGATCTATGGCCTGATCGGGATCCTGGTGCTGGTCCCGTGGGTCAACGACCACCTGATCAGCGAGAGCCAGCGGCAGTCGGTCCAGCACGTGATCCCGCTGACCGGCCCCGGCCTGCTCGTGTCGGTGCTGCTGCTGACGCTGATGGTGACGCCGATCATGATCGCGCTGATCACCGACGCGCTGGAGGCCGTCCCGCGCGGCTGGCGCGAGGGCGCGCTGGCGCTCGGCGTCACCCAGTGGCGGGCGACGATGTCGGTCGCGATCGTGGCGATCCGGCCGGCGATCGTCGCCGCCGCCGTGCTCGCCAGCGCTCGCGCCCTCGGCGAGGCGATCATGCTCTCGATGGTCTCCGGATCGAACGGCTACGCGCCGCGGATCCAGGACGGCCTGATCTTCCTCTTCGAGCCGCTGCGCCCGCTGGCGGCGACGATCGCGGAGAACACCGAGTCGATCAACTCGGCGGCGCTCAAGTCGACGCTCTACGCGTTCGCGCTGCTGCTGCTGGTCAGCTGCTTCGTGCTCTCGCTCGGGTCCTACTTCATCAAGCGCTCGCTGCGCGCCCAGGGGGCCCGATGAGCACCCCGACCGTGCCCGCCGGCGAGACCGGCGGCGCCCGCCGCGAGCGGGTCCGCCGGCTACGGGCCGAGCTGCGCCACTGGCGCGTCACCGACCTGATCGGGGTCGCCGCCGCCTGGGCGGTCGGGATCGGGCTCTGCCTGGTCGCCGCCTCGATCCTCGGCTACATGCTGGTCCAGGGGCTGCGCTACCTGAGCCTCGACCTGCTCGTCAGCCAGCCCGAGCCGAGCCTCGACCAGACCAGGAGCGGCGGGATCCTCGACCCGATCCTCGGCACGGTGATCATGGTGATCGTCGGCACGCTGATCGCGCTGCCGCTGGCCGTCGGGGCCGCGCTCTGGGTGGTCGAGTTCGGCCGCCCGCGGTGGCTGGCGCGGACGGTCGAGTCGATGATCGAGGTGATCGCCGGCTCGCCCTCGATCGTGATCGCGATCTTCGGCCTGGCGATCTTCCAGCTGCCGCTGATGTCGTGGATGTCGTTCACCGCCGACGGCGGCGCGGTCTTCGGCCGCAGCTTCCTGACCGCCGGGGCGATGATGTCGCTGATCGCGATCCCGTCGATCTTCACCGCCACCCGCGAGGCGCTGCTGTCGATCCCGCAGCACCTGCGCGAGGCCAGCTACGCCCTCGGCAAGACCCGCTGGTCGACGATCCGGGCGGTGCTGCTGCCGAGCGTGCGGCCGGGGATCGCGACCGGGACCGCGCTCGGGATGGGCCGGATCGCCGGCGACACCGCGATCGTCGTGGTGCTGCTCGGCGCCACGCTGCGGATCGAGCCGGAGGGCAGCGCGCCGCTCTGGAGCACGCTCACCGGCACCGGCTCGACCCTGACCAGCTACGTCTACAACAACTCCCCGGCGGGGGAGGGCGGCGCGCCCGAGAAGGCCTACGCCGCCGCCTTCGTGCTGCTCCTGATCGTGCTCGGGCTGAACGCGCTCGTCTCGATCGCGGGCCGCCGCGACCCCGCCCGGACGCTGCAGAAGTGAGAAGCGCATGAGCCGACCGGCCACCGAGCCCCAGGATCCGACCGGCGGGAGCGGGGGAGACCCCGGCCGCGAGGCCGCCTACCCGCCGCCGGTCCGCCGGATCGCCCTCGACCGGGCGCCGACCGTGGTCGCCGACGACCCCGCCGAGCGGCCCTACGTCTCGCCCTCGATCGAGCGCGCCCTGCGGCCCGCCACCGGCCGCGAGCGGCTGCGGATCGACGGTCTCTCGATCTTCTACGGCGACGCCCCGCGGCCGGCGGTCAACGCGGTCACGCTGCCGGTCCACGAGGGCGAGGTGCTGGCCCTGATCGGTCCCTCCGGCTGCGGCAAGACGACCCTCCTGCGGTCGCTCAACCGGCTGATCGAGCTGACCCCCGGCGCCCGCCGCGAGGGCCGGATCGTGCTCGACGGCGACGACGTCGACCAGCTTGAGATGACCCGCCTGCGGCGGCGCGTCTCGATGGTCTTCCAGCAGCCCAACCCGTTCCCGATGTCGATCTTCGACAACGTCGCCTACGCGCTCCGCGAGCAGTCGCGCAAGCGGCCGGGCAAGCGCGAGCTGCTGCCGCGGGTCGAGCAGGCGCTGCGCCGGGCGGGGCTCTGGGACGAGGTCTCGCACGACCTCGGGCGGCCGGCGCTGCGGCTCTCCGGCGGCCAGCAGCAGCGGCTCTGCATCGCCCGCGCGCTGGCGGTCGAGCCCGAGGTGCTGCTGATGGACGAGCCCTGCTCGGCGCTCGACCCGATCTCGACCACCGTGATCGAGCAGCTGATCCACGAGCTGCGGCGCGAGCTGGCGATCGTGATCGTCACCCACAACCTGCAGCAGGCCCGGCGGGTGGCCGACAACGTCGCCTTCATGTACCTGGGCGACCTGGTCGAGTACGGCCCGACCGAGGAGCTGTTCGAGCGGCCCCGCGCCGAGCGCACCCGCGAGTACGTCGGGGGGAGCTTCGGGTGAGCCCCGGGGGCGCCCCGAACCCCCGGCGGCCGCTCGCCGCCCCCGTCACCGTCGCGTTCGCGGGCGCCGCCGCGCTGGCGCTCGCCGGCTGCACGACGACCCAGGAGCTGAGCGCCCAGCGGGCCAAGGAGCTGGGCGCCGTCGGCTCCCAGCACGAGCCGCTGGTGCGGCTGGGCCGCGCGACCCCCGGGGTCCGGCTGGGGCGGCCGACGCTGCTCGGCGGCGCCGACGGCGCGGCGGTCGCGATCGAGGTCCGCAACGTCGGCGAGCGGGCGCTCGTCGACCTGCCGATCGGCGTCCGGGTGCGGCGCGGCGCGACCTCGCTCTACACCAACCGCACCGCCGGCCTCGACCGCGAGCTGCTGCGGGTGACCGCGCTGCGCCCGGGCGAGCGGCTGACCTGGGTCAACGACCAGCTGCCGGCCGACGCCGCCCGCGGGCGCGCGGTCGCCAACCCCGGTCGCGCGCGGACGGTGCCGGCGGCGCGGATCCCGCGGCTGCGGGTCTCCGGCCTCCACGGCGGCCGCGAGGACGGCCGCGCGACCGCCGCCGGCCGGGTCCGCAACGACGGCTCGGTGACCCAGGCCAACCTGGTCGTCTTCGTGACCGCCGAGCGCGGCGGCCGCACCGTCGCCGCCGGCGCGGCCGAGATCGAGCGGCTGGCGCCCGGCGCCAGCGAGTCCTTCGTCGCCTTCCTGGTCGGCGACGCCCGCGGCGCGCGGCTGCGTGCCGCGGCGCCCCCGACCGTCCTCCGCAAGAAGTGATCGCCCCACGATGAGCACCGCACCCCTCCCGCCCCTCGATCCCCGCGCGGGGACCTGCGCCGCCTGCGGTGCCGTCCTCGCGGCCGACCAGCGCTACTGCCTGAGCTGCGGCGCGCGCCGTGACGGCGCCCGCCTGCCCTACCGCGACGCGCTCGCGCCCGATCCGGCCACGCAGCCGCCGATGGTGGCCGCGCCGGTCGCCTACTACGCGCCCGCGGGCGGCGGCGCCGGCGGCACCTCGCCGACGCTGCTGACGACCCTCGCCGCGCTCGCCTGCGTGCTGCTGGCCTTCGGGGTCGGCGTGCTGGTCGGCGGCAAGGGCGGCGACCAGCAGCCGGTCGTGGTCGGCGGCGCCGCGCCCCAGGCGGCGGCCCCGACGACGACCGAGGCGGCGGCGACCACCGACACCACCGCCGACGCCGGCGACACGTCGAGCAAGGACGAGTCGTCGTCGGACGGCGGCGGCGAGTCGGCCACGCCGAGCAAGCCGAAGGCGGCCCCGAAGAAGGTCGTCGAGCAGTCGAAGAAGGCGCTCAAGGCGCTCGACGCGGCGAAGACGCCGAAGCAGGCCGCCGAGGCCTCGGAGAACCTGCCCGACGTCGTGGTGACCGGCGACGGCGATCCGAACGCGGGCAAGTGACCGTGCTCGGACGACGCGCACAGCCCGCCCCGGTCGCCCCGCTGCCGGGCCCGACCGCCGGCCAGTCGGCGCTGCTGGCCGAGCGCCGGCGGCTGGCCGAGGAGGTCGCCGAGCGGACCTGGGACCTCGGTGGCCTGGTCTACGAGATGGCCGTCCGCGACCACTTCCGGCTCGAGGTGCTGACCCGTCGCGCCGCCGAGCTGCAGGTGATCGACGCCCGCCTGAGCGAGGTCGAGCGGCTGCTGGCCGACCACGCCGGGATCGCCGGCCACTGCCGCTCGTGCGGGGCCCCGCACGGCCGCTCGGCCGAGTTCTGCTGGAGCTGCGGCGAGCGGCTGCTGGCGCGGGTGATCGACGCCGTGCCGTCGCCGGCCCCGACCCCGGGGCCGAGCCCGGCCCGCGCGGCCGCCGAGCCGTCGCCGGTCCACCCCTCGGGCCGGCCCTTCACCGCGGTCGCCGACGGCGGCGATCAGCCGACCGTCGCGACCCCGCCGGTCGACGCGCCGACCAGCGAGCAGCCGGTGGTGCCGATCGACCGCGGTAGCCGCTGACCCGCGACCCGCGGCGCCGCCCGCTCTGGCAGGCTGGGGAGCGATGGCCTGGCTGCCCGCCTACCTGCTCCACGGCGACGACCACGACCGGGTCGCGGAGCGGCGCGCGCGGCTGCGCGCCGCCGCCGAGCGCGAGGTCGGGGCCGAGGGCGTCGAGGTCCTCTCCGACGAGGACGCGACCCCGGCCGGCGCCGCCGCGGCGCTGTCGGCGATGACGCTCGGGCTCGGCCGCCGGTTCGTGCTGGTCGAGGGCGTCGAGCGCTGGAAGGAGGCCGACGTGACCGCGTCGCTGATCGGCCCGCTGACGGCGATCGACCCGCAGACGACGACCGTCGCCTTCGTCGCGATGGAGGACAAGAAGCTGGCCGCGCCGCCGGCGCTGGCCCAGGCCGTCGAGCGGATCGGCGGCTCGCTGGTCGTCGAGCGGGCGCTGAAGGCGCGCGACCTGCCGCGCTGGGCGGTCGGCGAGGCCCGGCGGCTGGGGATCGAGCTGGACGGCGCCGCCGCCCAGGCGCTGGTCTCGGCCGTCGGCGAGCGGCGGGTGCGGCTGGAGCGCGAGCTGGAGAAGCTGGCGCTGGAGCACGGCCCCGGCGCCCGGCTGTCGACCGCCGACGTCGAGGGCGCGGTCGCCGACGCGGCCGAGAAGCGGGTCTGGGACTTCGTCGACGCGATCATGGCCGCCGACCGCGCGGTCGCCGTCGGCGCCTACCTGGCCCTGCGCGGCCAGGGCGAGTCGCTGGCGCGGCTGACCGGGATGCTCGCCTCGCGGCTGCGGATCGCGCTCGAGATCGCCCGCCGGCTGGAGGCGGGGGAGGACCGCGGCACGGTCGCGAAGGCGATCCGGCTGCCGCCGTGGCAAGCCGACCGCCGGATCGCCGAGGCCCGCGACATCGGCGTCCCGACGCTGGCGATGGCCGTCGACCGGGTGGCGGCGCTCGAGCTGGCCGCCCGCGGCGACAGCACGCTCGACCAGGACAGCGAGGCGATCCGGGTGATCGGCGCCGTCACCGCGCGGCGCTGAGGGGCGGGGCGGGGCCGCCGCCCCGCCCGATGTGACGTTCCGGTCGCTGAGCGACCGAAACGTCGCGGCCGGCCGAACGCGACCGCGGGGCGGAGGCCCGGGGCGGCCGCGGCCGTCCCGGAACGACGAACGGCCCGTCGAGACGGGCCGTGCGAGCGAGCGGCGCCGAGGGCGCCGGGGGCCGATCAGGCGGCGGCGCCGCGGATCCGGGCGGCGCGGGCCTTCTTGCGCGCGCCGGTGTTGCGGTGGATCGCGCCGGTCTTGACGGCCTTGTCGATCAGGCTCATCAGGTGACGCTGAGCCTCGTCGGCGGCCGCGGCGTCGCCGGACTGCACCGTCGACTCCAGCTGGCGGAACTGGGTCTTGATGGCCGAGGTGTAGCGGCGGTTCTCCTGCCGCTCGCGCTCGGTGCGCAGGATGCGCTTCTTCTGCGATGCGATGTTTGCCATAGAGCGACGGCGGATCATAGCGACCCGGGGGCCGACCTGCCTTCCGCGTAGGATGCCGCACCGGTGCCGTCCCCCAGACAACGGATCGCCGCGTCCGCCCCGACCGAGCCGACGATCGCCGGCGGCGTCACCGGCTCGTTCCCGGCGGTCGAGGACGGAGCGGCCACCGCCGAGGGGCGCGCCCGCAACACGATCATCTTCTCGATCGCCACCGGGCTCTCGCGGATCGCGGGCCTGGTGCGCGAGATGGTGGCCAGCGCGCTCTACGGCGCCAGCGGCGCGGCCAGCGCCTTCACGCTCGCCTTCACCGTCCCCAACCTGCTCCGCAGCCTCTTCGCCGACATGGCGCTGTCGGCCGCCTTCGTGCCGGTCTTCACCGACCTGATCGAGCAGAAGAAGCGACGCGAGGCGCTGCTGCTGATCTCGACCCTCTTCTGGGTCCTGCTCGGCGGGCTGACGATCCTCTGCGCGGTGGCGATGCTGACCGCGCCGCTCTACATGCCGCTGTTCGTCGGCTCGGAGGTCTCCAACGACCTCGGCGGCGCGGCCGACGGGCTGGTCAGCGGGCTCTCGCAGGTGATGCTGCCGACGGTGATGCTGCTGGGCCTCAACGGCCTGCTGGTGGGGGCGCTGAACGCCTACGGCCACTTCACCGTCCCCGCGCTCTCGCCGCTGGTCTGGAACGGCGTGATCATCGTCGTCAACCTGGCGCTGCTGCCCGCCTTCGGGGGCACCGGCGACGTCGACGGGATCTACGCCCAGGCGATCGGCGTGCTGGTCGGCACCGTCGTCCAGCTGCTGATGGCGGTGCCGGTGCTGCGCCGCTACGGGATCCGCCTGGTGCCGCGGGTCGACCTCCACGACCCGCGCCTGCGCCAGGTGCTGGTGCTGATGGTGCCGGTGGCGCTGAGCCTCGGCCTGATCAACTTCAGCGCCCTCATCAACTCGATCCTGGCCAGCCACGTCGACGACGACGGCCCGCGCGCGATCGAGGCCGCGTTCCGGCTCTACATGCTGCCCCAGGGCATCTTCAGCGTCGCGATCGTGACGGTGCTGTTCCCGGCCCTCAGCCGCGCCGTCTCGCGCCGCGATCGCCAGGAGCTGCGCGGCCTGGTCAGCAGCGGGATGGCCCAGATCGTGGTGCTGCTGGTGCCGGTCGGGCTGCTGTTCATGAGCCCGGTGATCTCGCACGACATCGTCGAGACGCTCTTCCAGCGCGGCAAGTGGACCGAGGCCAACACCGACGCCACCACCACCGCGCTGGTCTGGTTCGGCGCCAGCCTGGCCCTCAACGGCGTCAGCCTGCTGCTCAGCCGCACCTTCTTCGCGCTCCAGCGGCCGTGGGCGAACACCGGCCTGGCGCTCGGCAGCCTGGTGGCGGCGGCGATCGCCTCGCTGGCGATGTACCGCCCGCTGGGGATCGCCGGCATCGTCCTCGGCACCTTCGTCGGCAACGTCGTGCTGGTCGCGATGCAGATCCGGCTGCTGCGGCGGGAGACGGGCGGGCCGCTGGGGCTGGCGCCGGTCGCGCGCTCGCTGATCCAGGTGCTGGTCGCCTCGGTGGTCGCGGTCGCGGTCGCCACCGGCGTGGTCCTGATCGGCCGGATCGCCGCCGACGCGGTCGATCCCGGCACCGGTCGCTCGGTGGTGACGATCGTCTACCTGGGGCTGGCCGTGATCGCCGGCGGCGTCGCCTACGTCGGGATGGCGCGCGAGCTGCGGCTGCGCGAGCTCGAGGTCGCCGGCGGCCGCTTCGTCCGGCTGGGGGCGCGGCTGGCGGCGATCGGCGGCCGGCTGCCGCTGGTGGGGACGATCGGCGCCGTCGCCCGCGGGCCGCTGGGGCGGGCGGTCGGGGCGCTGCTGGGGGTGCTGGCGCTGCCGCTGGTGGCCGCCTCGGCGATCGCCCGCTGGATCGCCGGCCGGCTGGTGGTGCTGGTGCCGGTGACCGCGGCGGCCGGGACCGGCACGCTGCCGGTGGTGGCGCCGACGGCCGAGCGCGCTCCCACGCGGGCCCCGCGCGCGTCCGCCCCGGCGGCTCCGGCCGCCCCGGAGCCGACCGACGCGGTGCCCCCGCGCGGTCGCCGTCGTCCGCCGGTCGCGCCGACCGCCCCGGCCGAGGAGCACCCCGGCGGGCTCTACGACGCGGCGGTCGACTGGCCGACGATCGGCCAGCGCGGCGGCGAGACCCTCGACGTCCCCTGGCCGGGCGTCGAGCCGCAGCCGCCGGCCGATCTGCGGCGCCCGCCGCCGGCCGAGTGGGCCGAGCCGAGCTGGGGCGGTCCCAGCTACGACCAGCCCGAGGGCTCGCTGCTCGACGTCTACGGCGTGGACCAGGGGCCGGAGGAGGTCGTCTCGCCCGAGCGCCGCGCCGAGCGCGAGGCCCGGCGCGAGGAGGCGCGGCGGATGATGGCCGCGCGCGAGGCCGCGCTCGAGCGGATGGCGGAGCGCCAGCGCGCCCGCGAGGGCGGGTCGCGCGGGCCCCGCCGCGGCCGCCGACGCCACTAGCCGCCGGCGGAACGGCGGGCGCTCAGACCCGCCGCTGGTAGGCGCGGAAGGCGCGGTCGGTGACCCACAGGCAGAAGACCGCCAGCAGCACCAGCGCCCCGGCCCGCAGGCCGATCGCGCCCCAGTCCGCCCCGCCGCCGTCGGCCAGGTTCACCGGCACGTCGAGGGTCGCGCTGCGGGCCGCCTCGATCGCCCAGTTGAGCGGGTTGAAGTCGGTGGCGGTCTGCATCCAGTCCGGCATCAGCTGCTTCTGCTGGAACGACGTCGAGAGGAAGGTCAGCGGCAGCATGAAGAAGTTCATGACCGCGATCACCGTCTCCTCCTTGCCGCTGACCAGGGCGAGGGCGTAGGAGAGCGCCGCGACGGCGACCGCCAGCAGCACCGCGACGGCCAGCAGGACCAGGATCCCGAGCACCCCGCCGGGGAACGAGGCCCCCAGCAGCAGCGCCAGCCCGACGATGATCAGCGACTGCACGATCACCGTCGTGGCGCCCTGGGCGGTGCGGCCGATCAGCTGCGCCGAGCGGCTGGCGGGGGTCACGAGGAAGCGGTCGACGACCCCGGTCTGCATGTCGTTCAGCAGCCCCATGCCCGCCCAGCCGGCGGAGAAGAAGGCGGTCATCACGATCACGCCGGGGGCGATGAACTGGGTGAAGTCGTCGCCGGCGAAGCCCGGGATCTGGGTCACGCTCTTGAAGAGGGCGCCGAACAGGACCAGCCAGACGATCGGCTGGATCAGGGTGACGGCGATCCACCACGGCTGCCGCCAGAGGCTCAGCAGGGCGCGGAAGGCGAAGTGGCGGCTCTGGGCCAGGGTGCTGCTCATCGGGACTCCTCCCCGGCGGCGGCCGGCTCGGCGGTGGGGGACGGGGCCGGTCCGCGGCGACCGGGCGGGCCGCCGCCGGCGCCGGCCCGGTCGGCCTCGCTGAAGGCGCGGCCGGTGTAGCGCAGGTAGACGTCGTCGAGCGACGGCCGGGAGAGCGTGATCGAGGCGACGGCCAGCTGCCGCGCCTCGAGCGCCTGCAGCACCTGCGGGGTGGCGCCGGCGCCGCGCTCGACGCGGGCGCGGACGGTCTGGCCGTCGACGGTGATCTCGCCGAGCCCGCTGGCGCCCTCGCGCAGCAGCGCCGCGACGTCGAGCCCCTCCGGCACCGGCGCGGCCAGCTCGACGACGATCGCGTCGCCCTGCAGCTCGGCCTTCAGCGCCGCCGGGGTGCCCTTGGCCACGACCCGGCCGCGGTCGACGATCGCCAGCTCGGCCGCCAGCTGGTCGGCCTCCTCCAGGTAGTGGGTGGTGAGCAGGACGGTCATCCCGTCGTCGGCCAGCTCGCGCACCACCTGCCAGAGGTCGGCGCGGATCTCGGGGTCGAGGCCGGTGGTCGGCTCGTCGAGGAACAGCACCTGCGGCCGGTGCATCAGCGCGGTGGCGATGTCGACCCGCCGCTGCATCCCGCCCGAGTAGCCGCTGACGACGCGGTCCTTGGCCTCGTCGAGCGCCAGCCGGCTCAGCAGCTCGTCGGCGCGGGCGCGGGCCTCGGCCTTGCCCATCCCGTGGATCCGGCCCTGGAGGACCAGGTTCTCGCGCCCGGTCAGGGCCTTGTCGGTGCCCGACGCCTGCGAGACGACGCCGATCCGGCGGCGGACGGCGGCGGGGTCGCGGAGCACGTCGGCCCCGGCCACGGTCGCGCTGCCGTCGGTCGGCGCGGCGAGGGTGGTCAGGATCTTGACCGTGGTCGACTTGCCGGCGCCGTTCGGTCCGAGCAGGCCGAAGACGGTCCCGGCGGGGACCTCCAGGTCGAGCCCGCGGAGGGCCTCGACGGTGCCGTAGCGCTTGATCAGGCCGCGGGCGTCGATCGCCAGCGGGGGTGCGCCGGTCGGCGCGGGGGTGGTCGTCGTGCTCACGACGGGGTGCTCCTGGTGTCGGTTCCGGCGTCCGGCGTCGGGCCGGCGGAAGGGGACGGGGGGACGGTAGGCGGCGCGGCGGCCGCGGGGTCGTCGGCGGCCGGCGGCGGTGTGGGGTTCGAGTCCGTGCGGGCGGTCGCGGCGGCGGCCCGGGCGGCGGCGCGGTCGCGGCGGCCGCGGGGGATGCCGGGACCGGCGGCGCGGCGGTGGTCGGGCGCGCGGATCGTCGCCTCGGGCGCGCACAGCTCGTCGATCCGGCCGTCGACCTCGTCGTGCCAGGCGATCGCGGCGGCGAGCTGCATCTCCCAGGCGCGGAAGGCGACGTCGGCGCTGGCGGGGGCGCCCTGCTCGTGCTTGCGCTCGCGCAGGTGGACCAGGTCCTCGTGCTGGCGGACCAGCTTCTCGCGCCGGATCGTCAGCAGCTGCCGCAGCTCGGCCGGATCGCTGCCGGGGGCGGTGAAGATCAGGGCCAGCATCACCGAGGCGTCGGGGATCGGCTGGGTGAGGGCGATCTCGCGCAGCCGCTCCAGCTCGTAGTGGCCGGCCTCGGTCAGCGTGTAGACGGTGCGCGGCGGGCGGTTGCCCTCCTGCTCGGTGCGGACGGCGACGATCGAGCCGTCGTCGGCCAGCCGGCGGAGGGTGTTGTAGATCGAGCCGGTCGAGACCTCGGCCCACTCGCTCAGGTTGACGATCTCGGCCACGCGGCGGATCTGATGCCCGTGCATCGGCTCGCCGCCCAGCAGCGCGAGCACGACCAGGGTCGCGTGGTTCACTTTCACGCGAATAGTTCTACCAAACTATTTCGGGGGAAGTGCGGCGGCCCAGGCCTCGCGTGGCCGGGCGGGCGAGGCCTCGCGTGGCGGGGCGGGCGAGGCCTCGCGTGGCGGTTGACCCCCGGCGTGCGGGGCCGATCCGCCACGCGACGGGTGACGGCGGGCGGGGTGGGGTAGGGGACCGGGATGACCGACCCCGACCGCCACCACGATCCCGACGCCGGCCCGGCCACGACCCCCGACCGGATCGGCCCGCATCCCGATCCCGACCCGGGCCCGCCGTCCGGCTCCGCCCCGAACCCCGGGCCCGACCAGCCGCCGCCCGGCGACCCGGCGCCCGGCCCCGACCCACCCACCAACGACCCTCCGCCCGGAAAGGCCGCGGCCGCGCCCGACGCCGACGTCCGCGAGGCCGGTGCGCACGTCGCCGAGGAGCGGCCGCCGCACCCGCCGCCCGACCGCGAACCGCACGTCGGCCGCGACTGATCCGGGACACCCCCTCAGTCCTCGGCCAGCAGCCGCTCGACGAACCGCTCCGGGGCGCCGAGGAAGCCGCGCGTCAGGGCCACCGACGGCGCGTCGTCGTAGGCGATCGGGCGCAGGCCGTGCTCGTCGCAGAGCAGGATCCGGGCCCCGGGATAGGCCAGCAGCAGCGGCGAGTGGGTGGCGATCACGAACTGCGATCGCGCCCGCACCAGCTCGTGGATCCGCCGCAGCAGGGTCAGCTGGTTCTGGGCCGAGAGCGCGGCCTCCGGCTCGTCGAGGACGTAGAAGCCGTCGGGGCCGAAGCGGTGGGTGGCGATCGCCAGGAACGACTCGCCGTGGGAGCGGGCGTGGAGCGAGACGCCGCCGTAGGGCCCGAGCACGTCGCCGGCGTAGGGCTCCTCGGCCAGCCGGTCCAGCTCGGTCGCGACGGTGAAGACGCTCTCCGCCCGCAGGAAGAAGTCGGTCCGCGGCCGCCGCGCCCCGCGCACCAGCAGCAGCTGCTCGCCGAGCGGCGAGTGCGAGGCCCGCGTGGTCAGCTGCAGTTGGCTGCTGCCACCCTCGGGATTGAGGCCCGCGGCGACCGCGATCGCCTCGACCACGGTCGACTTGCCGGCGCCGTTCTCGCCGACCAGGAAGGTCACCGCCGGATCCAGCTCCAGGCCCTCGCGGAGCGCCTGGACCGCGGGCACGGCGGCGGCGTGGTCGAGCCGCTCGTCGCCGACCTCGGCCGGCAGCCGGACCGTCCGCACCAGCGGCTCGACGCCGTCCGCGCGCTCGCGGATCTCGCGCAGCATCGCGCGTCGTTCGCGGGCCGACCGGTGGACCATCGCGGCCAGCATCCCAGGCCCGACGGCTCGCGTGGCGGTTCGCCCCCGCACGCCGGGGGTCAGCCGCCACGCGAGCGGGAGCGGGACCTCCGTACCCTGTGTCGTTCCGCATGGCCGATCAGTCCCTCATCCGCAACTTCTCGATCATCGCCCACATCGACCACGGGAAGTCGACGCTGGCCGATCGGATCCTGGAGCTGACCGACACGGTCGCCGACCGCGACATGCAGGACCAGCTGCTCGACTCGATGGAGCTGGAGCGCGAGCGCGGGATCACGATCAAGTCGCAGGCGGTCCGCGTCTACTTCGACGCCTCCGACGGCCAGACATACCAGCTGCACCTGATCGACACCCCCGGGCACGTCGACTTCACCTACGAGGTCTCGCGCTCGCTGCAGGCCTGCGAGGGCGCGCTGCTGGTGGTCGACGCGTCGCAGGGCGTCGAGGCCCAGACGCTGGCCAACACCTACCTGGCGGTCGACGCGGGGCTGGAGATCATCCCCTGCCTGAACAAGATCGACCTGCCCGGCGCCGAGCCGGAGCGGGTCGGGGCCGAGGTCGCCGACCTGCTCGGCGAGCCGGCCGAGTCGATCCTGCGGATCAGCGGCAAGACCGGGGAGGGCGTCCCGGCGGTGCTCGACCAGCTGGTCCAGCAGGTGCCGCCCCCCGACGGCGACCGCGACGCGCCGGCCCGGGCCCTGATCTTCGACTCCGAGTTCGACCAGTACCGCGGCGTCGTCGCCTACATCCGGGTCGTCGACGGGGTGTTCCGGAAGGGCGACAAGATCGCGGCGATGGCCGCCGGAACCGAGGCGGACGTCGACGAACTGGGCATCTTCAGCCCCCAGATGACGCCGGTCGACGAGCTGGCGGCGGGCGAGGTCGGCTACCTGATCACCGGGATCAAGGACGTGATGCTGCTGCGGGTCGGCGACACGCTGACCCACCGCGCCCAGATCCGCGGCGGGGGCGAGAAGCTGGTGCCCGCCAGCGCCCCGCTGCCCGGCTACCGCGAGATCAAGCCGATGGTCTTCTGCGGGCTCTTCCCGACCGACACGGCGCAGTATCCGGACATGCGCGACGCGCTCGAGAAGCTGTCGCTCAACGACGCCGCGCTGGCCTGGGAGCCGGAGACCTCCGACGCGCTCGGCTTCGGCTTCCGGATCGGCTTCCTCGGCCTGCTCCACATGGACATCGTCCGCGAGCGGCTGGAGCGCGAGTACGACCTCGACCTGATCGCCACGATGCCGTCGGTCGGCTTCGAGCTGGAGCTGCACGACGGCACGGTCGAGGAGATCCACAGCCCCTCGGCCTACCCGGATCCGACCCACATCAAGGAGATCCGCGAGCCGTACGTGAAGATCAACATCCTCACGCCGACCGAGTACGTCGGAACGGTGATGGAGCTGTGCCAGGAGAAGCGCGGCGAGCACCAGGGGATGCAGTACATCTCGGCCGACCGGGTCCAGCTGACCTACGACATCCCGCTGGCCGAGATCGTCCTCGACTTCTTCGACCAGCTGAAGTCGCGCTCGCGCGGCTACGCGTCGCTCGACTACGAGCCGATCGGCGTCCGCCCGAGCGACCTGGTCAAGCTCGACATCCTGCTCTCCGGCGAGCCGGTCGACGCGCTCTCGCTGCTGGTCCACCGGACCAAGGCCCAGGACATCGGCCGCCGCTTCACCGAGAAGCTGAAGGAGAAGATCCCGCGGCAGATGTTCGACGTGCCGATCCAGGCCGCGATCGGCGGCCGGATCCTGGCCCGCGAGACGGTCAAGGCGTACCGCAAGGACGTGACCGCGAAGCTCTACGGCGGCGACATCTCGCGCAAGCGCAAGCTGCTGGAGAAGCAGAAGGCCGGCAAGAAGCGGATGAAGCAGGTCGGCCGGGTCGAGGTGCCGCAGGAGGCCTTCCTGGCGGTGCTCGAGCTGGGCGACGACAAGTAGGCGACCGGCGATGACCGGCGGCTGGGGCGGCGAGCAGGAGGTCGACCCGGCCGAGCGGGAGCGGGTCTTCCGGCCGCTGGCCCGGCGGCTGATCGCGCTGACGGCGGCGGCGGCGACGGCGACCGGCTCGACCCGGGCGGCCGCCGCCGCCGGCGGGGCGCGGGTGATCGGCGTCGGCGGCGGCGTGGCGGTCGGCAAGAGCGCGGTCGCGCGGGCGCTGACCGCGGCGCTGGAACAGGACGCGGACGGCGGCGCGGCGGTGGTCGTCTCGACCGACGGCTTCCTGCGGCCGAACGCCGAGCTGGAGCGGGCCGGGCTGAGCGCCGCAAGGGCTACCCGGAGAGCTACGACCTGGCGGCGCTGCGGGCGCTGCTGACGGCGGCGCGGGCGGGGGAGCCCGGCCTGCGGGCCCCGGTCTACGCCCACCGGCTGCAGGACCGCGTGCCGGACGCGGCGGTGGCCGTCGAGCGGCCGGCGTTCCTGGTCCTGGAGGGCCTGCTGGCGCTCGACGCGCGGATCGCCGACCTGGTCGACGCGAGCGTCTACGTCGACGCGCCGGAGGAGCTGGCGGCGGCCTGGTACCTGGACCGCTTCCGCGGCTGGCGGCGGGCCGCGGCCGACGACCCCGGATCGTTCCTCCACCCGCTGCGCGAGCTGCCCGACGCCGAGGCCGACGCGCTGGCGATCCAGGTCTGGGAGACGGTCAACCTGCCCAACGTCCGCCAGCACGTCGCCCCGGCGCGCGACCGGGCCGACGTGGTGGTGACGAAGGGCCCGGGGCACCGGGTCCTCGGGGTGGCGCCCGCTAGCGCTTGAACTTCCACTGCTGGCCGGCGAAGCAGTAGTCGAACTCGATCCGGCCGGTGCCGAGCAGCGGCGAGCGGTCCTCGACGACGAGCTTGCCGCTGGCGTTGCGGCCGCTGATCCGGCCGTCGAACTTCAGCTTCACGAAGCCGTAGCCCTTGGTCGCCTCCCAGGCGAAGCGGCCGTCGCCGGCCACCGTCGGCTTGGGGTCGTCGCCGAGCATCGCGTAGCCGACCAGCTTCTGGCGCTTCGAGCGGGTGCAGTAGAGGGTGATCGAGCCGTTGAACGAGGTCACCTTGCCACCGCGCACCACCATCGTCTGGCCGCTGCTGGCCCGGTAGGTGCCGTCGACCGCCCCCGGCCGCGCCGGCGGACGGACCACGACCGTGCGGGTGGTCGTCTTCGCCTTGCCGCCGGCCGCCTTCATCGCCGCGCTCACCCGCAGCGAGAGCTTGCCCTTGCGCTTCAGCGTCGAGCGGGCCGCCGCCGACAGCCGCAGCGTCACCTGCCGCGTGCCGCCCGCCGCCAGCTGGACCTTCGCCGACGCCACCGTCTTGCGTCCGCTCTGGGCCCGCAGCGTGCCGCCGATCGGCTGCCGGTACGGGTTCTCCAGCTCCAGCGAGACCGCGCCCTTGGCCGACGCCCCGGCGCTCGCCGGCAGCCGCAGCGCCGGCCCGGCCTTCGGCACCTCGGGCAGGCTCGGGCCGGGATCGCCACCCGGACCCGGATCCCCGCCCGGGCCCGGCTCGCCCGCCGGCTGCCCGCCGTCCGGGTCCTGGGTGTCGTCGCCGAGGCCGTCGCCGTCGGCGTCGCGCTCGATCCGCAGCTCGAGCGCCGCGTAGCCCTGGCGAGCCGTCCCGCCGCCGACGCCACCGCCGTCGGCCACCGCCGGCTCCCACACCCGCACCACGTCGGCCCCGTCGAGGATCGCGGTCACGAAGCCGATCCGCGCCCCGCCGGACAGGTCGAGCCCGATCAGCTGCCCGGGCCGCACCGGCAGCTGGGCCGCCTGCTCGGTCGAGCCTCCCACCGGGGTCCAGGCCGTGGCGCCCGGGCCGCCCAGCACCCGCAGCCGCGCCTGGCCGCCGGCCGCCGTCGCGTCCAGCTTCCACCCCGTCACCACGCCCGGCTCGCCGCCCAGGACCTCGGCCAGCTCCTGGTTGGCGTAGCGCTCCTGCGCGACCGTGCAGGTGGCGGCGCAGGCGATCTCCTCGCCGGTCCCGAAGCCGGGCGCCGAGCCCCACGTGTAGGCGGCGCCGGCTGTCGCGGGCAGCGCCAGGCCGGACACGAGCATCGCCGTCAGGGGGAGGGCCGTACGGGGGAGGATCATGGCCGGCCACGCTACGGTCGCGGCGCCCGCGGGACATCGGGGCGGTGCCCCGAACCCCACCCCAAGATCCTCGGCTCTGGCAAGCTGCGAGCGCATGAGGGGGATGAGGAACCGCGCCGTGCGGGCGGCGCTGGTCGTGCTCGCGGTCGCCGTCGGCCTGGCGAGCGCCACGATCGGACCGGCCACCGCCGACGACGGCGGGCCGACGCGCGAGTCGAGCTGCCTGACGCTCTACCTGACCCAGCCGCTGACCTGGCGCAACCCCGAGTCGGGCGCCACCGCCGCGGCCACGCCGGCGGTCGTCGCGCGGCTGCCGCGGACGCTCGTCCTCCGCAGCGGCCAGGAGACCTTCAACCGGCGCTACGACTACGCGGTCCGCGACGGCGACCTCTACTTCCGGACCCGCAAGCGCGGCCAGACCGCCGCCGGACCGTGGGGCCAGGTGGTCGTGCCGCGCTGCTTCGGCGGCCGGATCGCCTCGATCGACGCCGACCGCGATTGGCTGCTGGTCGTCACCGACGACCGCCAGGTGTTCGGCACCTCGCACGCCGACGGCGGCCCGGAGCGGTTCGACTGGTCGATGCGCTGGGGCCCGATCCTCGGCTTCGGCGAGCGGCTCGACCTGCCCGCCGACACCGTCGACTGGAGCGTCTCGTCGACCACCGGCGCCTACCGCTTCTACGACGCGACGGGGGGTCTGCGGCCGACCGCCGGCGCCGGCACCCTCTACGAGCTGCGGGCCGGCGGCCAGCGGATCACCTACGACGACCCGTGGCTGCCGACCGACGGCAGCTACGAGCTGTGCGGACCGGAGAACGGCCGGCTGCGCGCGGCCGGGATCGCCTCCGGCGGCGCGACGGTGATGGTGATCGGCGAGCACGGCGAGCTCTACACCCGCAGCTACGACTTCGACCTCTCGGGCGCCAACACGCTGCTGCTGCGCTACGGCTGGGGCGACGCCACCCCGGCCGACGCGATCCGGCTGCCGCGCGCCGGCTGGCGCCGGCAGCCGCCGATCGACCGCCCGCTGACCTCGGCGATCTCGGTCGTGGTGACCGGGCTCGACGAGCCGCAGCGGCTGCTGCGGGTCGAGGGCCGCAACCGCGCCGGCCGCACCGGCGTCTGGCAGAAGCGGATCGACGCGCCGCGCTGGAACTGGGTCCGGACCGACGAGCCGCTGCGCGGCCGGCCGCTGAGCGACGACCGCACGCCGGCCGCCCTGGCCGCGCCCGCCGTCGCCGCCTACCGCGGCCGGATCGGCGAGGTGACCGCCGAGGTGCCCGACTTCTCCGTCGCCTGCTCGCCGGCGACGCTGCGGCTGCGCGCGCCCTCGGGCGCGACCGTCGAGCTGCCGCTGCACCTGACCGAGGCGATCCGCCAGGCCACCCGCGGTCCCGGCCTCGACGCCACGCCGCGCGGCTACCTGGGCCAGATCGAGGTTCCGCCGGCGCTGGCCGCCCGCCGCGAGGCCCTCGACCCGGCGCTGCGGGCGCTGCTCGACGGGCCGCTCGGCGGCCGCCGCTACAGCGCCGCGCCGCTGGTCGTGACCGCCGACGCGCTGCGGCTGCCGAAGCAGTGCTGGGCGCTCGGCCGCGACGGCGCGCCGGTCCCGCCGCGGACGCTCCAGCAGCTCGTCGACCAGCTGCTCGACCTCGGCACCCCGGTCAACCTGCTGACCGGCCGCGACGACCACGCCGCGCCGACGCCGCTCAGCGGCTGCTGAACCGGGGCGCGTTCGGAACCGCGGCGGTGCCGAACGCGCCCCGGTCGAGGGCTCAGACCCCGGCGGCCGCGCTGATGCCGATCGCAACGACCGTCCGGGCGCCGCTGGCCAGGTCCATCCGCACCAGCTCGCCGGTGGCGGTGATCGTCAGCAGCGCCGCGCCGCCGTCGACGCCGCCGAGCGGCTGCTCGCCGGCCGGCAGGGTCAGCCAGCGGACCCGCCGCTTGCGGACGTCGACCACGCCGACCGAGACCGGCCCGCGGGTGACGAGCTTCGTCTTGCGCTCGGTGAAGCGCTGGGTGGTGGCGACCACGACCGCCCCGTTGGGGCCGATCCCGCTGGCCGTCAGCAGCCAGCCCTTCGGCCGCCGGATCAGCAGCCGGGTGCGGCGGTTGCGGGGGTCGAGCGAGCGCAGGGTCGAGCGCCCGTCCTGGATCCGGGAGTAGACGAGCTTGCCGCCCGCCCAGGTCGGGGCGAAGCTGACCCGGTCGTTGGTCAGGGCCCGCCGCTTGGTGCGCTTCGAGGCCTTGACGCTGAAGAGGTCGATCCCGCCGCCACGGGCGTTGCGGTCGACGATCACCGATCCGCCGCCGGGCGCCAGCGCCAGCTGCGAGACGGTCGTCGTGCCGAGCGTCGTCCGGACCGCGTCGGCCAGCCGCACCACGACCACCCGCCGGCTGGCCGTCTGGGCCGCGACCGTCGAGCCGTCGGGCGAGACCACCGCCTGGCGACCGCAGGAGGGCGTCGCCGAGACGCCGGCCGCCAGCAGCCGGGTCGGTCCGCCGGCGGCCGGGGCGGCCAGCAGCGACTTGTCGTCGGGGGCGAAGAAGACCACCGTCTGGCCGTCCGGCGTCAGCACCGGGCAGCGGCCGAAGCCGACCAGCCGCGGCGGCTTGCGGTTCTCCGGCGTCGGGTTGAGCGTCAGGATCGCCCCGTCGCTGGCGCGCTGGACGACCGTCGTCGCGGCCGCCGGTGCCACGGCGACCAGCGATCCGACGGCCGTGGCGGCGACCGCGGCCGCGGCGGCGGCGCGGGCGGACGGTCGGCGGCGGACTCCCCTCCGGACGAGCATCGCCGCAGCCTCGCACACGCGCGGGCCGCAGGAGCCGCCGCCCGTGGACGCTCGTCCGGTCGCCCCGTCCACGGACGCGCGAAGATGCGTCCATGGACCTGGAGCTGAGCGGAGAGGCCGTCGTCGTGACCGGGGCGACGAGCGGGATCGGCGCCGCGGTCGCGCGGCGGTTGGCCGACGAGGGCGCCCGCGTGCTGCTCGTCGCCCGCGACCGGGCCAGGCTCGACGCGGCGGCCGCGGCGCTGCCCGGCGGTCCCCACGCGGTGCTCGCGCAGGACGTCGCCGCCGATGACGCCGGCGAGCGGATCGTGGCCGCCGCCCACGACCGGCTCGGGCGGCTGGACGCGCTGGTGATCGGCGCCGGCGCCAGCCGCCGGGCGGCCCCGGAGCAGCTGACCGGGGAGGACTGGGAGCAGCAGTGGCAGCTGAACGTGCTCGGCCCGCAGCGGCTGCTGCTGGCCGCCGCCGAGCCGCTGGTCGCCGCCCCGCGCGGCGGCCGGGCGGTGCTGGTCTCCTCGTCGTCGGGCAAGCGTCCGTCGGCCAGCAACATGGCCTACTCGGTCACGAAGGCGGCCCAGCTGGCGCTCTCGCGGGCCTGGGCCGACCACCTGGCGCCGCGCGGGGTGCGGGTCAACGCGGTCGCCCCGGGACCGATCGACGGCGAGATGTGGCTGCGGCCCGGCGGCCTCGCCGACCAGGCGGCGGAGGCGGCCGGCGTCGACCGCGAGCGGGTCCTGGCCGACGCCCGCGGGCGGGTGCCGCTGCGCCGCTTCGGCACCCCCGACGAGGTCGCCGACGCGATCGTGCTGCTGGCCTCGCCGCGGGCCGGCTACGCGGTCGGCGCGGCGTGGTCGGTCGACGGCGGCTCGGTGCCGTTCTACGTCTGACCCCGCCCGCCGACCGCGACGTTCCGGTCGCTGAGCGTCCGGGAACGTCACAGCGGGCGCAGTCCTAGGCCGCCGGGACCTTGATCAGCCGCTCGATCCGGGTCGTCCCGCTCGGCAGCGCGAAGCGGATCCGCAGCTGCGGCCCGGGGGTCGGGTTGCCGCGCTGGCCGGCGACCTTCACCACCTGCCCGGTCGCGCCCGACGGCAGGCCCTTGAGCCCGAGCGTGAAGCGCCCGCCGCTCGGCGCGGTGATCGCCCGCTGCCGCTTCAGCGCGCTGGCGCTCAGCTTCTGCCCGACCCGCAGCGAGCCGCTCCCGGTCCCGTAGGTCGGGATCCGCAGCTCGGCGGTGACCGTGCCCGAGCGGCGGTTGCGGACCGTGTAGGTGGTGCGGATCGCCGAGATGCTGATCCGGTGCGAGACGCCGACGTCGAGGTCCTTGACCGTGTCGCTGCCGGAGACGGTCAGCGTGCCCGACAGCGTCCGCGAGCGGTTGCGGTAGCCGGCCGGCACCTTCAGCGCCGAGGCGCTCTTGCGGGTCCGGCCGGGCTCGGTCTCGATCAGCGTGCTGCCGCCGGCCCGCAGCGTCAGGCCGAGGCTGCCGGGACCGCTGCCGCCGACGCCGGTCAGGGGCCGGCCGGCGCCGTCGAGCAGCCGCGCCGGCTCCAGCCCGCCGACCCGCATCGGCGACCACGGGGCCAGGATCGCCGTCGCCAGCCGCGGCGTGGTGACGGCCAGCCGGCCGATGTCGGCGTCGTGGGCGGCGGCGGCCGGCAGCGCCCGGCCGCTGCCGCCGGCCAGGCCGCGGTCGGCCATCTCGGCCAGCGTGGCCGCGAAGCGGGCGGTGCCGGTCAGCCCATCGAAGCTCTCGCCGACCAGGTTGCTGCCGCGGAGCCCGAAGGCGGCGGCGGGCAGGATCACGTCGCCGGCCGCGGTCGCGCGCTGCTGGTAGTGGGCGACGGCCTGGTGCAGCAGCCAGCGGGCGCTGTCGGCCTGGGAGGGCAGCCAGCCGCCGCTGGTCGAGCCGCTGGTGCCGGCGACGAAGCCGCGCAGGGCCAGCAGCCAGTACTGGGTCAGGTGCAGCCGCTGGACGCCCTTGCCGGAGTCCCAGTTGAGGTAGCCGGCGTTGGTCCAGTTGCCGTAGGCGATCCGCCGCGTCCAGTCGCGCAGCCGCCGCCGCTCGCTGGCCGAGAGCGGGGTCATCCCGGCCTGCAGCGCCTGGTCGTAGTAGGCCAGCGCGCCGTAGGTGATGTTCGCGTACTCGGCGGTGTCGGAGCGGTTGGTGACGTTGCTCGGCGCGCGGTTCGGCAGGTAGTGGAAGCCGAGCCCGCTGGCCAGGTTGGTGGCGCCCTTCGGGTAGGCGGTCTTGCGCGCGTGGTCGAGGAACCAGCGCAGCTGCGCCCGGTAGTCGTCGCGCAGCAGCTGCGGGTCGCCGGTGACGGTCGCGTCGGCGGCGTAGACGTCGGCGTTCCAGTTGATCTGGTTCAGCAGCCGGCTCGGCGAGCGCCAGAAGGGCGAGCGGGCGACGGCGCTGACGCGGTCGCGAATCAGGGCCTGGGTCGCCGGCGACAGGTCGGCCACCGTCCGCGCCCGCCAGGCGGCGGCCAGCGCCCGCATCACCACCGCGTCGAGCGACTGGTGCATGGTGTTGACGTTGCCGCTGGCGTCGGCGAAGCCGGGCGCGTGGGTGGTGACGCTGTGGCCCTCCTCGGGCGCTTGGGTGACCTTGCCCTCCAGCGTCGGCACGTACATCGGCCCGGTCAACAGCCGCACCAGCGGCTCGATCCGGTCGTCGTGGCGGGCGCTGCCCGCCGCGGCCCGGCTGCTGAGCGCGGCGTAGGCGTGGACCAGCAGCATCTCGGCGTTGAGCCGCGCCCGCGGGGCGCCGTTCACCAGGTAGGCGCCGGCGGAGGCGCTCCAGAGCGGGTCGATCGGCGCCGTGACCGCGTCGGCCGCGGTCCACAGGTCGCCCGGCGCCGCCTGCTGCAGCTGCTGGAGCGCGGGCCCGGCGGGGGTGGCGGCGGAGGACGCCGCGGGGGCCAGCACGGGGCCGGCCAGCGCGGCGGCGGCGAGCAGCGCGGGTCGCAGGGAACGGGTGGACCGGGACGGGGACACGCCCGCGATGGTGGCGCATCGCGCCGCGGCCGTGCGCCACTGGTCGCCGTGCCGTCCCCCGTGGCGGGGAGCGCGGACGGGGGAGTCGTCCCCCGCCGGCCGCGGGGTCGACGCCCGCGCGCGGTCCCGCCGCGGCCGGGGCGCCGGATAGCATCGCCGCGCCCGGGCCCGTCCGCCGTCGCGCGGCCGGCGCCCGCCCCGTCCCCCGAACCGAGGACCAGCCAGCGTGGCCGACAGCACCGCCCCGGTGGGCAAGCAGTACCCGCCGCACGCCTACGTCGTGGGCCGGGAGAAGATCCGCGAGTACGCCCGCGCGGTGGGGGAGACCGACCCGCTGCACCTGGACCTGGCCGCCGCCCGTGCCGCCGGTCACGCCGACCTCGTCGCGCCGCCGATGTTCGTGGTCGTCTACGCCTCGGAGCCGCTCGGCCGGGCGATGTTCGACCCCGAGGTCGGGATCGACTTCCCGCGCCTGGTCCACGGCGGCCAGGAGTTCACCTGGGAGCGGCCGGTGATCGCCGGCGAGGAGGTCTCGACCGTCGTCACGCTGCTCGAGGTGCGGCCACTGGAGGCCGCCAACCTGACCTACTACGTCTTCGGCCACCGGGCCACGGTCGCCGACGAGCTGGTCTCGACCGGCACCTGGACCAACATCGTGCGAGGAGCCGCCTGATGAGCGACGAGCCCGTCCGCTTCGAGGCCGGCGAGGCCCTGCCCGACCTGCAGGTGACCCCCGACCGCTACGCCACCGTCCGCTACGCCGGCGCCTCGGGCGACTTCAACCCGATCCACATCGACGAGGAGTTCGCCCGCCAGGTCGGCCTGCCGGGCCGGATCCTGCACGGGCTCTGGACGATGGCGCAGGTCGCCCGCGCCCAGACCGAGGCCGCCCGCGCGGCCGGGCTCGAGGGCCCGGCGGCGCTGCGGGCGCTGAAGGTCGAGTTCCGCGGGATGGGCGTGCCCGAGCAGGAGGTCCTGGTCGAGTCGCAGGTCGCCTCGGTCGAGGACGGCGTCGCGACGGTCAAGGCGACCGCCAAGCAGGGCGGCACGCGGATCGTCCGCAACGGCGTCGCCGAGCTGCGGGTCGGCTGACCGCTACCAGCCGCCCTGGAAGGGCGTCTCGCCGGGGACCTCGGCCGTCGGCAGCTGCTCCGGCTCGACGGCCGCGGCGACCGCCGGCGGCTCGGGCCGGGCGAGCGCCTCGGCGGCCCGGGCCAGCTCCCGCTCGCGCTCGATCGCCTCGTTCAGCTCGGCCCCGGCCAGCAGCGCGAAGCTCGTCAGCCAGAGCCAGACGACGACCAGGATCGCGCCGGTGAACGCCCCGTAGAGCGCGCTCGCGCCGGAGACGTTCGAGAAGTACTGCGAGAAGACGTAGCTGACCAGCAGCCACAGCAGGACCCCGACCAGCGCCCCCGGCGTCACCAGGTGGAAGGCCCGGTGCTTGACGTCGGGGGTGATGTAGTAGACGAGCGAGAAGCCGAGCATCGCGCTCAGCAGCGCCGCCGGCCAGCGGACGATCGACCAGATCGTGCGGGCGCTGTGGTCGAGCCCGATCGCCCCCAGCAGCTCGTCGGCGAGGCTGCCGCCGACGACGATGAAGACCCCGGTCGCCAGCGCCAGCGCCATCAGCACGAAGGTGAAGGCGACGTCGAGCGTCTTGCGGTGGAGGAAGCTGCGGCCCTGCTCGACCCGGAAGACGACGTTCAGCGCCCGCCGCGCCGACTCCAGGACGCCGGTGGTGCCGTAGAGCGCGACCACGACGCTGATCACGAGGCCGGTGGCGGCGCCGCCCTTGTTGTTCAGCGCGTTGTGCAGCGAGGTGTCGATCGGGACCACGACCGAGCGCGGGGCGACGTCGCGCAGGTAACCCATGATCGCGTCGTAGGTCTCCGGGTACTGCCCGATCAGGCCCAGCAGCGAGATCGCCAGCAGCAGCGTCGGGAACAGCGACATCAGCCCGTAGTAGGTCAGGGCGGCCGCGTGCTGCGTCATCTGGTCGTTGTAGAACGCGATGACGGTGCGCTTGAGGATGGCGACGACTCGGCGCATCGAACCCGGGCAGCTTGGCGGATGGACGGGTACGCCGTCGGCTGGACGCGCCGGCCGACCACCCGATCAGGGCCGCAGCAGCAGCGACCCGAGCAGCGCCACCACCGCCGACGGGGCCAGCAGCTGGGCGGCGAAGGTCGCCGGCCCGGCCGCGTCGGTCACCAGCCGGCGGCCCTCGACGGCGTCGATCCCGCCCCGCCACAGCAGCCAGACGACGGCCACCGCGGCCACCAGCGCCAGCGCCCGCGGCAGGTCCTGGTGGTCGATCCGCGACGGCAGCAGGCCGATGCTGGCCGAGAGCGCGATCGCGATCCAGACCACCAGCCCGGCCGAGAGCCCGTCGTCGACCAGCGCCCGCCCGAGCCGCGCGGGATCGTCGCCGACCGCGACCCCGGGGACCAGCGCGCAGCCGGCGACGTAGACCACCAGCGGCACCAGCACCAACGGCGCGAGCCCGACCAGCGCCCGCCCCAGCGGCCCGCCCAGCAGCGGCAGCCGCGAGCCGCGGTAGCGGACCTCGCCCAGCAGCACGCCGCCGTCGGGCAGCGGCCGCGGGCGGAAGGGGACGAACCGCTCGACCCGCCCGAGCAGCGCGATCGCCGTCACCGCGTGGGCGCTCTCGTGGAGCGCGACGCCCGGAGCCAGGAAGCCCCAGGTCAGCCAGCGGCGCGGGGCCGGCCCGTACGCCGCCCGCGCGACCAGCCGGTCGAGCACCCGCCGGCCGAGCACGTAGACGCAGACCAGCTCCAGGGCCAGCAGGGCGAAGACCAGCATCGGCCGGGGACGATGGCAGGCCGCCCGGCAACTGGCGTCATCTCGCACCCCCGCCCCCGAACTGGCGTCATTCCGCGCCGCTATCCGGCGCGGAATGACGCCAGTTCGCGGGGGTGGGGGTGGAGTGACGCCGGTTCGGGGAGCTACCGTGTCCCGCATGGGTCGTCCCTCGCTGGTCACCGTCGTCGCCCGGCCGCTGCTGGCGGCGACCTTCGTCAACGGCGGCTGGCGCTCGCTGCGCGATCCGGCGGGGCTGATCGGACTGGCGCGGAAGGCCGGCGTGCCGGCGGCCGACGTCGCGGTCCCGGCGACGTCGGCGGCGATGGTCGGCGGCGGGGTCGCGCTGAGCCTGGGGATCGCCCCGGTCACCAGCGCGGCGACGCTGACCGCCTGCCTGGCCGGCGCCACCTACGGCGTCCACGGCTTCTGGCGCGAGCAGGAGCCGGGGCCGCGGGCGATCCACCGGGCGGCGCTGCTGACCAACGTCGCGGTCGCCGCGGGGCTGCTGCTGGTGGCGGCCGACGCCCGCGCGCGCGGCTGAGCTGGCCGCGGCCGCGCCCACCGGCGGCGGGAACGGGACGGACCCTCGGTACGATCGGGGTCCGGATGCTCTCGCCCCGCCAGGAGCTGATCCTCCAGAAGGTCGTGGCCCGTTTCGGGGAGACCGGCCTGCCGGTCGGCAGCAAGCTGCTGTCGGCCGATCCCGACCTGGGCTTCGGCCCCTCCACGATCCGCAACGAGCTGGCTCAGCTGGAGGAGCACGGGCTGCTGGCCCACCCGCACACCTCGGCCGGGCGGGTGCCGACCGACGCCGGTCACCGCTACTTCGTCGACCACCTGCTGCCGGCGCCGGCCAGCGCCGAGCGGGTGCCGCTGCCGCTCGTCCAGCGCGAGGTCGAGGAGGCGATGCGGGTCACCAGCGAGACGCTCTCCGCCGTCACCGACCTGCTGGCGGTGGTCACCGCCCCACCGGTCACGACCGCGACCGTCCGCCACGTCGAGGTGCTGCTGCTGCAGCCGCGGACGGCGATGGTGGTGGTGATCACCTCGGCCGGCGACGTCGCCAAGCGCACGATCGCCTTTCCGGCGCCGGTCGATCCGGGCCTGGCCGCCTGGGCCAAGGAGTACCTGAACGAGCGGCTGGTGGGGATCGGCCTCGGCGCGCGGATGCTGCGGGCGCGGCTCGACGATCCCGGCCTCGGCGCCAGCGAGCAGCGCTTCCTCGACGCCCTGCGGCCGGTCTTCGACGGGCTCGGCACGGGCGACGAGGACGCCGGCGCGGTCTTCGTCTCCGGCGCCGCCCGGCTGCTGCACGAGTCGCGCGCGGCCGAGGTCGCCCACCTCGACGCGCTGGTCGACGAGCTGGAGCGCCGCGCCACGCTGCTGCACCTGCTCCGCCACGCGCTCCAGAGCCCGGACGTCACCGTCCGGATCGGGGCCGAGAACCCGCTGCCGGCGCTCCGCTCGCTGGCCGTCGTCACCGCCGGCTACGGGCCGCCCCAGCGGCGGCTCGGCAGCGTCTCCGTGATCGGCCCCGTCCGGATGGACTACGCGCGCGCGATCCAGGCCGTGCGCGACGTCGCCTTCCAGCTGTCCCGCTACGTCGAGGATCTGTACGACAACGCATGAGCCAGACCGTTCCCCGCGATCCCTACGAAGTGCTCGGCGTCGACCGCGACGCCGACGACGCGCAGATCAAGAAGGCCTTCCGGCGCCTGGCCCGGACCCTGCACCCGGACGTCAACCCCGACGATCCCGAGGCGCAGGAGCGGTTCCGCGAGGTCGCCGAGGCGAACGAGATCCTCTCCGACCCGGAGAAGCGCGCCACCTACGACCGCTACGGCCACGACGGCCTGCGGCAGCGGGGGATGGGGCCGAGCTTCGAGGGCTTCGGCTCGCTCTCCGACCTCTTCGGCGCGGTCTTCGGCCAGGCCTTCGGCGGCGGGGGCGGCGCCCATCCGGGCCCGCGTCCCGGCGGCGACGTGGCGGTCGAGACGACGCTCGACCTGGCCCAGGCGCTGACCGGCGCCAAGGTCGAGGTCGAGGTCGAGGTGGTCGCCCGCTGCGGCACCTGCCAGGGCCGGCGGGCGGCGCCGGGCTCGAAGCTCGTCACCTGCTCGCGCTGCGGCGGCCACGGCGTGCTCGACCAGGTCAGCCGGACGCCGTTCGGCGACATGGTCCGGCGCGTCACCTGCGACGTCTGCCAGGGCCAGGGCCAGGTGCCCGAGGAGCCGTGCCCCGACTGCCGCGGGCGCGGGATGACCCCGACCACGCGGACCCTGACCGTCGACGTCCCGGCCGGGATCGCCGACGGGCAGCGGATCCGGCTGGCCGGCCGCGGCCACCAGGGCGAGCCCGGGGCGCCCGACGGCGACCTCTACGTGGTCGTCGGCGTGCGCCCCCACGAGCGCTTCGTCCGCGACGGCGACGACCTGGTGACGGTGATCCCGGTGCCGGCCCCGCGGGCCGCGCTCGGCCACCGGCTGACGGTCGACGCGCTCGACGAGCCGCTCGATGTCGAGGTCCCCGCCGGCACCCAGCCGGGCACCACGATCACCCTCCGCGGGCGCGGGATGCCGCGGATCGGCGGCGGCCGCCGCGGCGACCTGCACGTGGTCGTCGACGTGGTCGTCCCGCGCCACCTGGACGCCCGCCAGAAGCAGCTGCTGGAGGAGCTGGCCGACTCGATCCAGGAGCGCCAGCTGCACGACGACGAGTCGGTCGTCGGTCGGCTGCGGCGGCTCTGGCGGAACAAGCACGCGTGATCCGGCTCGCCTTCCGCGTCCGCCGCGACCAGGCCGAGCTGGTGCTCGCCGAGCTGGTCGAGCTGGCGCCCTCGGGGGTCGAGGAGCGCGACCTCGGCGAGGTCGTCGAGTACGCGGTCTACGGGACTCCCGGCGAGCTGCCGGAGCTGCCGGCGGTGCGGGCGGCGATCGGCGGCGCGCTGGTCGAGGTCGTCTCGGAGGAGATCGCCGACGACTGGGCCGACCGCTGGCGGGCCTTCCACCGGCCGGTGCTGATCGCCGAGCGGCTGCACGTGCGGCCGCCGTGGGAGCCCCCGCACGGCGGCGACGGCGTCGCCGAGCTGGTCGTCGATCCCGGCCGCGCGTTCGGCACCGGCGGCCACGGCACCACCCGCCTCTGCCTGGAGCTGCTGGTCGGGTTGGCCGGCGAGGGCGAGGGGGCCGACCGCGGTGCGGCGCTCGACCTCGGCTGCGGATCGGGGGTGCTGGCGGTGGCGGCCGCCCAGCTCGGCTGGGGCCCGGTCCACGGCGTCGACCACGAGCAGGCCTCGGTCGAGGCGACCGTCGAGAACGCCGCCGTCAACGGGGTGACGGTGACCGCCGAGCGCTTCGACCTGCTGCGCGACGGGGCCGCCGCGATCCCCGGCCCGGCCGACGCCGCGGCCGGCGCGATCGTGCTCGCCAACCTGCTGCGGCCGCTGCTGCTGCGGGTCGCCGCCGACGGCTTCGTCGACGGCGACGGCGCGCCGGTGGTGCCGGCGGCGCTGATCGCCTCGGGGCTGCTGGTGGCCGAGGCCGACGGGGTCGCCGCCGCCTTCGGCCGCCTGGGCCTGGTCGAGGCCGACCGCCGCGACGACGGCGAGTGGGCGGCGCTGCTGCTGCGACGCGGCTGACCTCAACCGCCGAGGATCCGGGCCTTCTGCTGCTCGAACTCGGCCTCGGTCAGGACGCCCGCGGCCCGCAGCTCGCCGAGCTTGCGCAGCTGCTCGAGCGGATCGGCGGCGGCCGGCTCGGCGGCGGCCGCCGCGGCGCTCGGCGCGGGCTGGCCGATCCCGCTGGCGTCGGCGCCGAACGCGTCGCCGAAGCGGCTGACGATCCCCTGCACGCCCTCGGCGCCGTCGACCCCGCCGACGTAGGCGAAGGTCCCCGGGTCGGCCGGGTCGTAGAAGACCGGGAAGCGGTCGCCGATCCGCGGGATCGCGACCCGCGAGACGGTCGCCTTCTTGACGCCCTCGAAGGCCGCCGAGCCGTCGAGCGGCGCGATCCGGAACGTCAGCCGGATCCGCGGGTTGTCGTTGATCGTCATGCCCGTGTCGGCGACGTCGGTGACGGTGCCCACGGCCCGCGCGCCGGTCTCCAGCAGGGCCTGCGCCTGGCGGCGCTTCTTCCCCCCGAACATGGCGCGAGCATAGGCGCTGGCCGGGCGCCCGTCGCCCGCCGGGAGTCGAACCCGTCACGGGCGCGTGAACGGCCCGTGATCGCGGTGTGATCCGTCCGGGTGGGGCGTATGATCGAAGAGCATGAACCGCCCCGCGGCTGCCCCTCCGAGGCACCGTCCCGCCGACCGATTCGACGGGGCGTCCCGCGGCGCACGACACCCGGAGGGACTCTCCTGAGGCGACGGCTGGAAGTGCCGTACGAGGTTGCCGTACAGCTCAGCGATGCCGGCGAGGCCGGCCTGCGCGCGCTCGAGGAGCACGTCGACTGCGACGTGTTCCTGCGCGGCAACCAGCTGACGCTCGACGGCGACGCGGAGGCGGTGCAGCGGGCGGCGACCGTCGTCCGCGAGCTCACCACCCTGGCCGAGCGCGGCCACCGGCTGGAGGCGGGCACCATCCCCGCCGTCGGCAGCGCGCTGGCCGCCGCCCAGCGACCGACCGAGATGCTCGACGACGTCGTCTGGCAGCACAACGACGTCCGGGTGGCGCCGAAGACCGCGCTCCAGAAGCGCTACGTCGACGCGATCCGCGGCAACACCGTCACCTTCGGGATCGGTCCCGCGGGCACCGGCAAGACCTTCCTCGCCGTCGCCGCGGCCGCCGCGGCGCTGGCCCGGCACGAGGTCAAGCGGATCATCCTCACCCGGCCGGCGGTCGAGGCGGGGGAGCGGCTGGGCTTCCTGCCCGGCGACCTGATGCAGAAGATCGACCCGTACCTGCGGCCGCTCTTCGACGCCCTCCACGACATGCTCGACCCCGAGCGGGTGACGGCCTACCTGGAGAGCGGCGTGATCGAGGTCGCCCCGCTCGCCTTCATGCGCGGCCGGACCCTGAACGACGCCTTCATCATCCTCGACGAGGCGCAGAACACCACGCCCGAGCAGATGAAGATGTTCCTCACCCGGCTCGGCTACCGGTCGAAGATGGTCATCACCGGCGACATCACCCAGGTCGACCTGCCGCGGGAGCAGCGCTCGGGGCTGATCGCGGTCGGCGAGGTGCTGGACGAGGTCGACCAGGTCGAGTTCGTCCGCTTCCAGCGCGACGACGTCGTCCGCAACAAGCTGGTCCAGCGGATCGTCGACGCCTACGACGCCCACGCCGAGCGGCAGGCGCCGGAGCTGCATCCGGCCCGGCCGGTCGAGCGGCGCGGCGACCGCCGCCGCGCGTGAGCGACGGCTCGCCGCGGGTCGGCCCGACCACGATCGAGATCGAGCTGGAGCTGGAGGAGGTCGGCGGGAAGGCGCCCGCCGGCCTGCCGGTCGGCGACGACCTGCGGCGGCTGGTCGAGACGGCCGCCGCCACCGCCGGGGTCGACGACGGCCACCTGGCGATCTCGATCGTCGGCGAGGACACCATCCACGAGCTGAACCGCGAGCACCGCGACAAGGACAAGCCGACCGACGTGCTCTCGTTCCCGATCGACGGCGCCGGGCCGGTCGCCGGCCCGCGCGAGATCGGCGACGTCGTGATCTGCCCGGAGCACACGGTCGACCTGCGCGAGGCGGTCGTCCACGGTGTCCTCCACCTGGTCGGCTTCGACCACGAGACCGACGACGGCCAGATGCTGGCGCTCCAGGCCCAGGTGCTGGCCTGGGTCCCGGCCCCGGCCTGACCTCGGCGCCCGCCCCGGCCCTGCGATGATCGCGGCCGTGGACGAGGCCCCCGAGACCCCCGACGACGACCAGCAGCCGGGCGTCGAGATCCCGATCCCGACCGGCGAGCCGCTGGCCGACCTGCGGGATCTGCGGACGCGCTCGGGGTTCGTCGCCTTCGCCGGCCGCCCGAACGCCGGCAAGTCGACGCTGACCAACGCGCTGGTCGGGGCGAAGGTGGCGATCACCTCCGACAAGCCGCAGACCACCCGCCGGGCGATCCGCGGCGTCCTCACCCGCGGCGACGCGCAGCTGGTGCTGGTCGACCTGCCCGGGGTCCAGCGTCCGCTCGACCCGCTGACCGGTCGGATGCAGAAGCGGGTCGAGTCGGAGATGCGCGAGGCCGACATCGCGCTGATGGTGATCAACGGCGAGGAGGGCGTCGGCCCCGGCGACCGCTACATCGCCAGCCAGCTGCGCGAGCTCGGCAACGTGCCGATCGTGATCGCCGTCAACAAGGTCGACCGGCTCAACCGGACCGCGACCGTCGGGGTGCTGGTGGCGGCGGCCGAGCTCGAGGTCAGCGAGGACGTCTTCCCGATCTCGGCCCGCACCGGCAAGGGCGTCCAGCCGCTGCTCGACCACCTGGTCGGGCTGCTGCCGCCGGGGCCGTTCTACTTCCCGGTCGAGGACCGCACCGACCAGCCGGAGCACGTGCTGCTGGCCGAGCTGATCCGCGAGCAGGTGCTGCGCCGGACCTTCCAGGAGGTCCCGCACGCGGTCGAGGTGGCCGTCGACGAGGTCGAGCGGCCGCGCCGCGACCTGACGGTGATCGTCGCCAACGCCTGGGTCGAGTCGCCGTCCCAGAAGGGGATCCTGATCGGGGCCGGCGGGCGGATGATCCGCGCGATCGGGACCGCCGCCCGCAAGGAGCTGGAGCGTGAGCTGGGCACGAAGGTCCACCTCGACCTGCAGGTGAAGGTCCGCCGCAACTGGCGCAGCGACGACAGCGCGCTCGACCGGCTCGAGATCGACTGACGGCGCGATGGCCGGCGGCGACGACGAGCACCGCCACGCGATCGGCGCCGGCGTCGCCTCCGGGCTCGCCGTCCTGGTCGTCCTGATCCGGATCCTGGCGGTCGCCGGCTACGACTGGCACGTCGCGTTCGCGATCACCCACACCGTCGACCTGGAGGACCTGCCGGCGCTGATGCTCGGCACCTTCATGGGCGACCAGCTGCTGGCCGGCGCGCTGCTGGCGCTGGTGCTGCCGTTCGTCGCCCTCGCCTGGTGGGGACGGGGGCGGCGGCCGGACGCCGGCCTGGTGGTGCTGGTGGCGCTGGCCGTGATCGCGATCTCGCTGACGGCCAGCACCGGCAGCTGGTGGGTGCCGGCCACGGCGCTGGCGATCGGCGGCCTGGCGGCGCTGGTCGGCGGGCTCGACGGCGACCGCCCCGGCGGCCGGCTGGTGCGCGGCCTGGTGGCGCGGGCGGGGTTGCTGGCGGTCGTCGCGCTGCTGCTGGCGGCGGCGGTCTCGCGGACGCCGTGGGTGCCGAAGGAGCGGATCGAGACCACCCGCGGGCCGATCGTCGGCTGGGTCCTGGCCACCGATCCCGGGTTCCTGAAGGTGCTCGAGGCGGACGAGCGGCGGCTGCTGATCGTGCCCGACGGCGAGGTCCGCTCGCGCGAGGAGCTGGAGCACTGAGCGGGGCGCTCAGCCGTCGAGCCCGGAGCCGGTCCGCGCCGCTTCCAGCAGCGCGGCGAGCGCCGTCCGGTTGCGGACGCCGACCTTGTCGAAGACGGTCGAGAGGATCCGCTCGACCGTCTTCTCGCTGACGAACAGCCGCTCGGCGATCTGGCGGTTGCTGCTGCCGGAGCGGACCAGGTCGGCGACCTGCCGCTCGCGCTCGGTCAGCGCCTCGGGCCCGCCGGTCGCGGCCCGGCTGCGCTGGCGGCGGCGGCCGAGCCGCCGCAGCTCGCGGCTGGCCGCGGCCGCCCAGCCGTGGGCGCCGACGGCGGCCAGCCGGTCGTCGGCCCG
>NZ_JAWZSQ010000036.1:7500-39270 GCF_034096925.1 Patulibacter defluvii | reverse complement strand
CGGCCCGGCCGCGCTCGGCGGCGGCGGGGCGGCACCGGTCGGCGGCACCGCGCCGGCGGACGGCGCCGCCGCCGGCGGCGGCGGGACGTCGTCGGTCGCGGGGACCCGCGGCGCCGCGGTCTGGAACCAGTCGACCCGGTCGGGCCGAGCCGGCTGGCCCGGCTGGCCCGGCTGGCCCGGCTGGCCCGGCTGGCCCGGCTGGCCCGGAGGCGTACCCGCCGGAGCGGCGGGCGTGCCCGGCTGGCCGCCGGCGGCACCCGACGCGGCAGGCTCCTGCGTCCACCAGGGCTCGGTCCCCGGCTCGGCCCCGGTGGGCGGGGCAGCCGCCGAAGGCGGCTCCTGCGCGGGCGCAACGGCGCCCGCCTCGATCTCGAACCCGGAGCTGTACTGGTCGCCGGCGTCGAACGCCTGGCCCGACGGCGGCGGCGGGGCGCCCAGCTCGTCGAGCGAGGTCGGCTCGCCCCCGCTCAGCTCGTCGAGGCTCTGCGGGATCGGCCGACCCTCGCGGCGGGCACGGCGCTGCTCGCGCTCGAGCCGTGCGCGCTGCCGATCCTCCTCCGAACGCGGGCCGCCCCGGCGGCCGCGGCGGCTCACCCGTGAGCCCCCCGCGCGCAGGCGGAAGCGGCACCGGACGGCGCTCCCGCGGGCACCCTCCCGGGCCGCGCGATCGGGCCTGCCAGCCTGGACATCGTCGGAACGCTAGACGAGTCGGCGCCGTCGTGCTGGTCGCAATCGCCCAGAACGACCTGGACGAACGACTGGTCGCACCCCCGCGGACGAGTGAACGACCGTTGGTCCGAAGGTCGGACGCGCCGAATCGCCCGCGGACGACCAGCCGTTCGGTACGCCGTAGACCCGTTCCCGATCGACCGCGCTCAACGATCGGTGGACGGCGCGCTCGACCGTTGATCGATCAAGAACCCCGTCAACCATCGACCGTTCATCGAGAACCCCCTGGATTCCCCGGGGAACGACCCGGTGGAGGGCGCCGGAAGGTCGGGTAGCGTCGAGGGGGTACTGGGTCGTGCGCATTGCCCGTGAGGGCGGTGCCCGGGTGGTCTGCGCTCCGCGGGACCGTGAGCCGGCCTCACCCGTACCGATCCCCCAACGAACGAGGAACCCATGCACGTCAGGGACGCAGATGCTGCCCGACGCGCGCTGGCCGCGCGCCAGCGGTCGTGCCGTCATCTCGATCACGGCGCGGCCCTGTCGCCCTCCCCCTCCGGCGGCCCGTCCCGCCGCCGCCACACGCTTTCCGCCACCGAGGAGACCCGATGACCAGATCCCCCACCCCCCTTGGCTCCCGCCGGCGCCGTTCGCTGCTCGGCGCCGGCGCTGCCGGTTCCGCCGCGATCGTCGCCCTCGCCGGAGCGGCCCCGGCCGGCGCCGCCACGGCGCCCGCCACCTACCCGACGCCGGTCCAGGCCCAGAACTTCGACGGCGGCCTCGGCAACTGGGTCGGGTCCTCGGAGTACAGCGGTCTCTGCCTGATCCCGATCCTGCTCTGCACCGGGACCTCGAGCGGCCACACCCCCACCGGCGGCGACGGGCCGAAGCCGGCCAGCCAGAGCGGGTTCGCCTACAGCGGCTTCCTCTCGCTGGCCTCGGTGACCGGCGTCGCGACGGGGATCCTGACCAGCCCCGGCTTCGTCTACAACGGCGTCGGCGGCAAGACGCCGTGGAAGCTGCAGTTCAGTCTCTCGCGTCGCGCCAACGTCCAGGGTCTGCTCCAGCTGGGCACGAACGTCTACTACACGGTCCAGATCCTGCGGGCGGCGGACAGCGCCGTCGTGGCCACCCCGGTGGCCGGCGTCCCGGTCAAGCCGCTGGCCGGCTGGACCCCGATGGCCGCCCCGATCGAGATCGACCCGGGGACCCTGAAGGTCGGCGAGCAGTACAAGATCCGGATCCGCACGACGCTCGAGGGCGGCGTCAACGTCGGGCCGCTGGCGAGCTTCGACTACGACAACGTGGTCCTCAAGGCGCTGCCGGTCCCGGGGCCGGGCGAGCCGGGCGGCCCCGGCCTGCCGGGCACCAACGGCAAGGACGGCACGCCGGGCGAGAAGGGCCAGAAGGGCTCGTTCCTCGACGACGTCGGCCTGACGAAGGAGGAGGTCGAGAAGGTCCTCTTCGGCCCCAACGCCAGCGCGACCCTCCGCGGCCGCTACCTGACGATCCGGCTCTCGCTGCCCAAGAAGGCGAAGGTCCGCGCCCGGACCCGCGACGTCGGCTACGTCCGGCGGGGCAAGTTCTACGTCAAGGCCACGACGACGACCCGCGTCAACGTCAGCCCGGGTCAGACGAAGTCGGTCCGGCTGTACATCCGCAAGGCCCAGATCCCGAAGATGCGCCCGGGCATGAAGACCCGGATCTCGGTCTTCGCCCAGCTCGGCTTCCACACGGTCTCGATCTTCCGGGACCTGCGGATCAAGCGCTAGTCCCGGGCGGCGGGCGGCCCTGCGCCGCCCGCCGCTCTTCGCGCTCCCCGGACGCGGTCGCCCGCGGTGGCGCGGCCCGATAGAGCAGCGGCCACCACGACGCCGGAGGCCGCCACGCCAGCCGCCAGAGCACGCCGGGCCAGGCGCGCACGGGTTCCTGCGGCGGTCGCCGCGCCCACCACGGCCGCGGCACGCTCCGCAACCCGTCGACGACGGCGACCTCGAGCCGCCCCGCTCGCAGCCGGTCGCCCAGCTCGGCGGGACCGGCGCGCTCCTCCAGCACCTCCCACCCGGGGGAGCGGAGGCCCGCGACGATCTGCCGCCCCCGCTCTTCGCAGCCCGGCGCCACGCCGACCCGGATCGCTCCACCGCGCCGCTCGGCCACCGCGCGCGCCCGGTCCTCGAACGCCGACGCAGCCGCGACGACCGACCGCGCCAGCTCCATCAGGGCGGCCCCCTCGGCCGTCAGCCGCACCCGCCGCGACGTCCGCCGGACCAGCTCGACGCCGACCTCCCGCTCCAGCCGCGCCAGCGCCCGGCTGACCGTCCCCGTGGTCACGCCCAGCCCGCCGGCCGCCCGCCCGAAGTGCTCCTCGCCGGCCACCGCCACGAACGCCTGCAGCTGCCGGATCGCGATCACGCCGCGACCGTAGCCCGCCCGAGCCCGCCTTTCGCGTCCGGCGCTGAGTTGGCACCGTTCCGGCGCTGATCCGACTCGCGGCACGGCGATCGCGTGACGTGACGTGACGGGGCTACGGGGCGCAAGGCAGCCGCCGTGCCCGGTGCCGGCGGTGCTCAGCGGTGACCCGGCGCAGCGAGGCCGGCGGGCCGGTCCGATCGGAGGTGGCCCTCGCTGGCGCGCCCCGTTGACGATCGTTGCCCCGGCCGCAACGAACGTCAACCGGCCTCAGGGTGGAAGGGCCGACGGAATCGGGGCCGCGGATCGGCGGTCGGTCGCCAGGGACGGGAGGCGGGCGCACGCGGGAACCAGCGGCCGGCCAGGCGGCGGGGAGGTCGGACCACCCCGATCCGGCCCGCCCGGCCGATGCCGGGGCGACCCGGGTTCCGGCCGCCACCCTGGCCGACCGGGCCGCCCGGGCCGACCCCTGCCCGGGCCGCCCTGGCCGAACCGAGCTGGCCGGGCCGGCCCCTACCCGGGCCGCCCTGGCCTACTGGGCCGGCCAGGCCAGGCCGGGCCCACCCCACCCCTCAGGACCGCGGGGGCGGCGGGGGCTCGTCGTCGGAGGTCGGGGCGTCCTCGGGATGCTCGATCGCCTGGATCATGCCGGTGTCGAACTGCTTGTCGACGCCGCGGGTGGCGACGTAGTTGGCCAGCCAGAAGACCAGGCCGAGGGCGAGCAGGAGCAGGGCGCGGGTGATCTGCTCGGTGTCGTTGGCGATCCGGTGGATCAGGAGGGCGAGGGCGGCGACCGCGCCGATCGCCGGCATCAGGGTCGGGGCGACGAAGTGGCGGTGGGACACCGGGTCGCGACGGAGGATCAGGACGCTGATGTTGACCGTGATGAAGACGAGCAGCAGCAGGGTCGTCGTGGTCGTCGCCAGATCGGAGACGTCGCCGGTCGCGGTCAGGATGATCGCCAGGGCGCTGGTGAAGATGATCGCCGTCCACGGGGTCTGGCGACCCCGGTGGACCTTGCCGAAGAACGACGGGACGATCCGCTGGCGCGCCATGCCGTAGGTCAGGCGCGAGGCCATGATCATGTTGATCAGCGCCCCGTTGATCAGCGCCATGATGCCGATCGCCGCGAAGATCTTGATCTCGACCGACAACGGGCCCAGCTGCGAGATCTCCAGCAGCGGCGTGGTCTCCTTGTCGATCAGGGTCGTGTACGGCAGGACCGCCGGCGCGATGATGCCGATCACGATGTAGAGGCTGCCGGCGATCAGCAGGCCGCCGAACAACGCCCGCGGGTAGTCGCGACCGGGATCCTTCGCCTCCTCGGCCACGTTCACCGAGTCCTCGAACCCGATCAGCGCGTAGAAGGCCAGCGCCGTGCCGGCCAGCGCCGCCGGGATCAGCGACACGTCGTGGCCCGCCGCCTTGGCGTCCGCCGTCGAGAAGGCGTTGCCGACGTCGCCGACGCCGTCGATCAGGGCCGCGACGCCGATCACGACGATCAGGATCAGGCCGCCGAACTCGACCAGCGTCAGGACCACGTTGATCTTCACCGACTCACTGATGCCGCGGAAGTTGACCGCCGCGACGATCAGCAGGAAACCGAGGGCGATCAGCACCGTCTGGGTCTCGTTCAACGACCAGTCGAACAGCCGCGGCAGGTAGGTCTCCGCCACCCCACGCGAGAGCGTCGACGCCGAGGCGATGCCCGAGCACATCACGGCGAACGCCACCATGAAGGTGAAGAACGGCCGCCGGAACGCCTTGTTCACGTAGAGCGCCGCGCCCGCCGCCTGCGGGTACTTCGTGACCAGCTCGGCGTAGGCCGTCGCCGTCAGCACCGCCAGCACCAGCGCGAGGGCGAACGGCAACCAGACCAGGCCGCCGACCTCACCCCCGATCACGCCGACCAGCGTGTAGATGCCGCCACCGACGACGTCGCCGATGACGAACAGCAGCAGCATGTTGCGGGAGATCGCGCGCTTCAGCGGCGGATCTCCCGAGGGCGCCGAGGGGGCGGCGGTGCTGGCTTCCATGGTGGGGCTCCTGGGACGGACGAACGACCCGGCCTGGACGCCTCCCCGCGCCCGGGCCAGCTTGCGCGCACGCTCTCACACGCGCCAGACGAGTGCCACTCCGCCAGCGGCCGTGCGCCCCGGGGGTGGCCCGGGGCGCATCGCCGGGCTCAGGCCGCGGCGTAGAGCGCGTCGATCTGGGCCGCGTACTTCTGGTCGATCGGCTTGCGCTTGAGCTTCATCGTCGGGGTCAGCTCGTCGCCGCCCGGCAGCCAGTCGCCGCGCACGATCAGGAACCGCTTGACCTGCTCGACCCGCGACAGCCGCGCGTTGCCGGCGTCGACGCCCTTCTGGATCTCGGCGATCACCGCCGGGTGCTCCGCCAGCTCCTCGAGCGTGCCCTCGATCCCCTGCTGCTGGGCCCACGGCGGGGTGAAGTCGGCGTCGAGGACGATCAGCGCCGTGTTGTAGGGCCGGTTGTCGCCGATCACGCAGGCCTGGCCGATCAGCGGATGGGCCGACTTGATCGCCGCCTCGATGTTGGCCGGCGACATGTTCTTGCCGGCCGCGTTGATGATCAGCTCCTTCTTGCGATCGACGATCGTCAGGTAGCCGTCCTCGTCGAACTGGCCGACGTCGCCGGTCTTGAACCAGCCGTCCTCGGTGTAGGACTCGGCCGTCTTCTCGGGCTGGTTGCGGTAGCCGCGCATCAGCGTCGGGCCCTTCAGCAGCACCTCGCCGTCGTCCGCCAGCGTGACCTCCATCCCCGGGACGGCCGGGCCGACGGTGCCGATCTTGATCCGGTCCGGCGGGTTGAGGGTGCCGCAGGCGCAGCCCTCCGACATCCCCCAGATCTCCGCGATCGGCAGCCCGATCGCGTGGAAGAACTCGATCACGGTCCGCGGCGTCGGCGCCGCCCCGACGTTGATCGACTCCGCCTGGTCGAGGCCGAGCATCGCCCGCAGCGGGGCGAAGATCTGCTCGTCGGCCTGGGCGACCGCCGCCGCCAGCTCGTCCGGCACCCGCTCCCCGGCCTGCTCCAGGCGGACCTTCCGGGTCGCCGCCTCGATCGCGCCCTGGACGGCCGTCCGCCGCTCCTCCGGCTGGGCGGCCAGCATCGCCTCGAGGCCGGACTTCAGCTTCTCCCAGATCCGCGGGACGGCGAAGAACCAGGTCGGGTGGACCTGGGCCAGGTAAGCGGAGATCTGCTTCGGGTCGGGACAGGTGGTGATCTCGAGCCCGAACAGCAGCGGCGCGTAGTAGTGGGCGCCGCGCTCGGCGATGTGGGCCGCCGGCAGCCACGAGATCACCCGTCCGCCCTGACGCAGCTGCGCCACCTGGCCGACCGCCTGCATCGCCGAGACCAGGTTGCGGTGCGTCAGCTCGACGCCCTTCGGCGGGCCGGTCGTGCCCGAGGTGTAGATCAGCGTCAGCAGGCCGTCGGGCGCCAGCTGGGCCGCCGCGGCCTCGGCGTCGAAGTCGGGCGCCGCGCCGGCCTCCAGCGCGGCGAGGGTGATCGTGCCCTCCGGCGCCTCGCCGTCGACGACCACCACGTGCTCCAGGCCCGGCAGGTCGCCGCGCGCCGCCAGCACCCGATCGAGGAAGACCTGCTCGGTCACGATCACCGACATCTCGGCGTCGGTCGCGATGAAGGCGATCTGCTCCGGCGACGACGTCTGGTAGAGCGAGACCGGGACCGCCCCCAGCGTCGTCGCCCCCAGGTCGACCGGGAAGAAGTCCGGCCGGTTGCCCATCAGCAGGCCGACGGTGCGGCCGCGCTCGACGCCGAGCGCCGCCAGGCCGCCGGCGATCCGGGCGGCGCGATCGGCCACCTCGCGCCAGGTCCAGGCAACGTCGCCCTCCAGCGTTCGCACGAGGACCTGGTCGGGGTGCCGCTCCAGCCCCCGTCGGAAGGCGTCGAGCATGGTCTCGACGGCGGTCACGTCGGTGGTGCTCATTCGGTGCTGCTCTCCTCGCGCGGTTGGCCGGCCGCGGCGCACGGAACAATGGCGCGTTGCCACTCGTCCGATACACCGCTCGCGCGATCGTACCGGCTTTCGGCGTCAATCGTGACGCAGGCGTCAGGTTGGCGCGGGGGCGCCGGTCAGCGGACGTCTATGCCCTCGCCGAAGATCCGGCCGACGTCGTTGTAGAGGCCGAGCCCGAAGAGCATGATCACCAGCGCGAAGCCGACCACGCTCGCGCGTTCCAGCCAGGCGAAGGGGATCGGCCGCCCGCGGACCTTCTCGGCCAGGGCCCAGAAGATGTGGCCGCCGTCGAGCGGCAGGAACGGGAACAGGTTGATGATCGCCAGCGAGAGGCTGATGATCGCCAGGATCTGGATCGCCCGGGTGGTCGACAGCTCGAAGCTCTGGCGGGTCGCCTCGTAGGAGCCGACGACGCCCGAGACCTCCTTGCGGGCCTCGCTGTCGTAGACCAGCTTCACGATCGCCTTGCCGGTGAGCTTGGTCGCCTCCCACAGGTACTGGACGCCCTTGCCGGCCGCCTCGGTGCGGCCGGTGTGCAGGTAGTCGAACCCGTAGGTCATCCCGAGCAGCATCCGGCCCTCGCGGTCGCCGGGGCTCGGCCGGGCGACGTAGCGGGGGAAGACCTCGGCCGACCGCTGGACGCCGTCGCGCTCGTAGACGATCCGGACCGGGGTCGCGGCGACGCAGCCGTCCTTGGTGCTCCCGTCGGCGCAGCGGTGGTCGGAGACCGTCCGCCGCAGCCGGTCGAGCCGGTCGACGGTGTTGTCGAACGTCAGGCCCGGCGCGTAGCCGGGAACGCGGTCGATGCTGACGATCCGGTCGTCGGGCTTCAGGACCCGGGCGACGGCGCCCTTCTGGTCGACCGAGCCGACCACCGGGGCGATCGTCGGGACCGCGCTCTTGCCGCCCCACAGCAGCACGATGATCACGATCGCCAGCACGATGTTGACCGCCGGCCCGGCGAAGATCACCACCACCCGCTTCCAAACCGGCTGGCGGTGGTAGGCGCGCGCGGCGACGTCCGCGGGCAGCTCCTCCCGCGGGTCCATGCCGGTGATCTTCACGTAGCCGCCGAGCGGGATGAACCCGATCGCGTACTCGGTCTCGCCGCGGCGGCGACTCAGCAGCGGCTTGCCGAAGAAGAGCGAGAACTTCTCCACCCGCATCCCGACCGCCTTGGCCGCGGCGAAGTGCCCCAGCTCGTGGAGGACGATCAGGACGGAGAAGCCGAGGAAGGCGAGGACCCAGGACACGGGCGACACAGGGTCGCACAGCCACCTGTGGGAACGATCAACGCCCCCGTGGCCCCGGCCTCAGCCGCGCTCGTCGGCGAGCGCGGAGGCCGCGTCGCGGGCCGCCCGGTCGGCGGCGTAGAGCGTCTCGAAGGCCCGCACCGGACCGACGTCGACCGTCTCCAGCGCCTGCTCGACGATCGCGGCGATGTCGAGGAAGCCGATCCGCCCGGCCAGGAAGGCGTGGACGGCGACCTCGTTGGCCGCGTTCAGCACGCAGGGGGCGGTGCCGCCGGCGATCCCGGCCTCGCGGGCCAGCCGCAGGCAGGGGAAGGCGTCCTCGTCCGGCCGCTCGAAGCTGAGCGTCCCGACCTCGGCCAGGTCGAGCGGCCGCAGGCCCAGCGGCACCCGCTCCGGGTGGTGGAGGGCGAAGGCGATCGGGGCCCGCATGTCCGGGTGGCCGAGGTGGGCGAGCGCCGCGCCGTCGACCAGGGTCACGTAGGAGTGGACGATCGACTGCGGGTGGACGACGACGTCGATCCGCTCGTAGGGCGTGCCGAACAGGTGGTGGGCCTCGATCACCTCGAGGCCCTTGTTCATCAGCGTCGCCGAGTCGATCGTGATCTTGCCGCCCATCGCCCAGGTCGGATGGGCGAGGGCCTGCTCGATCCCGACCTCGGCCAGCTCGTCGCGGCGGCGGCCGCGGAACGGCCCACCGGACGCGGTCAGGACCAGCTTGTCGATCGTGCCGAGCCGCAGGTCCCCCCCGCTCCCGGTCCCGTCGGTCCGCTCGGCGCCGGTCTCGCCGTGGACCAGCTGCCAGAGCGCCGAGTGCTCGCTGTCGACCGGCAGCACGCGGGCCCCGGTCGCCTCGGCCAGCTGCATCACCAGCTCGCCGCCGACGACCAGCGACTCCTTGTTGGCCAGCGCCAGGTCGATCCCCTCGCCGAGGGTGGCGACGGTCGGGCCGAGCCCGGCCGCGCCGACCAGCGCGTTGAGGACCAGGTCGGCGCCGGACTCCAGCACCAGCTGGACCAGGCCCTCGGGGCCCTGCAGCACCTGGCCGTCGGTCCACGCCTCGGCGGCGCGGGCGGCGGCGTCGGGGTCGGCCAGCGCGATCCGCGGGACGCCGTGGGCGCGGGCCTGGGCCAGCACCGGCTCCCACTGACGGGCGGCCGCCAGGCCGACGACTTCGAAGGTGCCCGCGGGCGCCTGGGCGACGACGTCGAGCGCCTGGACGCCGATCGACCCGGTCGAGCCGAGGATCAGGATCCGCCGCGCCATCAGCCGACACCCATCGCGAGCCACACGTAGTAGCCCGCGACGATCGCGAACATCGCCGCGTCGAGCCGGTCGAGGACGCCGCCGTGGGCGCCGAACAGGACCCCGGCGTCCTTGGTGCCGGCGTCGCGCTTGAGGAAGCTCTCGAAGAGGTCGCCGACCGGGGCGGCGATCGCGACCGCCAGGCCCAGCAGCAGCGCGTCGGTGCCGCTCAGCCAGTCCTGGTAGAGGCCGGCGAACCAGACCGCCACGACCGCCGTGAACATGCCGATCACCAGGCCCTCGACCGTCTTGTTGGGCGAGATCCGCGGCGCCAGCTTGTGGCTGCCGAAGAGCCGCCCGCCGAGGTAGGCGCCGGTGTCGCCGAGGAAGGTGCCGACCAGCACGTCGACGACGATCCCGCCGCCGTGGACGGTGTCGCGCAGCAGCACCGCGTGGGCCAGGGCGAGGCCGATCCAGACCACGCCCAGCAGCGTCACGGCGACGCCGGGCATCCCACCGGCCGGGCGCGCGAGCGCGACCGAGACGAAGATCAGCGGGATCGTCGCCGCCAGCGCGGTGACCATCGCCTCGCGGCCGTCGGCCTGGCCGCCGATCGCCGCCGCGGCGATCAGCGCCACCACCCCGACGCCGGCGGCGAAGACCGACGGCCGGGTGCGGGCGAACATCCGCGTCAGCTCCCAGACGCCGATCAGGCCGAAGGCGGCGACGCCGACGGCGAAGATCGGGCCGCCCTGGGCGACCAGGAAGATCGCCACCGCGGCGGCCGGGATCGCGACCAGCACGCGGGCGCCGAGGTCGCTGCCGCCGCCGCGGTCGGAGGTGGTGCGGACGGTCTCGATCGCGTCCTCGAACCGCTCCAGGGCCTCGATCTCGTCCGCGACCTCGTCCTCCGGCGCCGGGCCGCGGCCACGGCCGGGAAAGCGGCGCCCGCGGGGCGCGTCGCCGCCGCCGGCCCGGGCGACCCGCTCGCGGACGCGGGCGTCGCGGTCGGCCAGGCGGCTGTCGTAGGTGGCGTCGTCCGGCTCCTCGATCGGGTCGCGATCGCGCGGACGCCGCGGGCGCGGCAGCGGATCGACCGTCTCGTAGGTCGCCTCGCCGCTCTCGTTCGCGTAGCGGTCGTCGCCGGTGCGGCGGGTCGTCCGCCGCTCGGCCGGCTCGAAGTCGCCGAACTCCAGCTCGAAGCGAGCCTCGCGGCGCCGGCCGCGGCCACGGCCGCGGGGGGCGGCCGGTGCGGGGTCGAGATCCTCGTCGGGCACGGGGGGATCATCCTCCTCGTACCCGTCGGACGCCGGCTGATCGCGGCGCGGGCGTCGCGGGGCGGGCATCAGCGGCCTCCGAACCGGCGCTTGCGCGTCCCGTACTCGTCGAGGCAACGCTCGAAGGCGGCGCGGTCGAAGTCGGGCCACAGCTCGGGCGCGAAGACCAGCTCGCTGTAGGCGCACTGCCAGAGCAGGTAGTTCGAGATCCGCTGCTCGCCCGAGGTCCGGATCAGCAGGTCGGGATCGCGCATGTCGGGCGCGTAGAGCAGCCGCGAGAAGGCCTCCTCGCCCCCGCCCTCGTAGCGCGCGGCGGCGTCCAGGATCTCGGCCCGGCCGCCGTAGTTGAAGGCCACGAAGAGCGTGATCGCCTGGCCGCCGGCGGTCTCCCGCTCGGCCCAGTCCATCCGCTCGACCAGCGCCGGGTCGACGCCCTCGCGGCGGCCGATGAAGCGCATCCGCGCGCCCTCGGCCTTCAGCTCCGGCGTCTCGCGCTCGATCCGCTCGCCGAACATCGCCATCAGGCCGCGGACCTCGGCCGCCGGCCGGCCCCAGTTCTCGGTCGAGAACGAGAAGACGGTCAGCTCCTCGATCCCCAGCTCGGCGGCGTCGCGGAGCCGGGCCCGCACGACGTCGGCCCCGGCCCGGTGGCCCTCCGTGACCGGCACGCCCTCGCGCTGGGCCCAGCGGCCGTTGCCGTCGGTGATGATCGCGACGGAGCGCGGGCGGGCGAGCGCGGCGGGCTGCTCCGCCGAGGGCGAATCGGTCACGGGCGGGCTGGTTCGGGGGGACGGACGTCGAGGCGTCAGACCTCGAGGATGTCCGCTTCCTTGGCCTTCAGCGCCTGGTCGAGGGTCGAGATCGCGCCGTCGGTGTGCTTCTGCAGCTCGCCCTCGGCGCGGCGCTCGTCGTCCTCGCCGACGTCGCCGTCGTTCTTCAGCGAGCGCAGGTCCTGCTGGACGTCGCGGCGGACGTTGCGGATCCGGACCCGGCCCTGCTCGGCGATCTCGCGCGCGACCTTGACCATCTCGCGGCGGCGCTCCTCGGTCATCTCCGGGATCCCGAGCCGGATCACCTTGCCGTCGTTCGACGGCGTGACGCCCAGGTTCGAGTCGGAGATCGCCTTCTCGATCGTCTTGATCGCGCTCTGGTCGTAGGGCTGGACCGTCAGCAGCCGGGCCTCCGGCGCGTTGATCTGGGCCAGCTGGCGGAGCGCGGTCGGGACGCCGTGGTAGTCGACGACGACCCGGTCCAGCAGGTTCGGGCTGGCGCGCCCGGTGCGGACGGTGGCGAACTCCCCGGCGGTCTGCTCCACGGCCTTGGCCATCCGCTCCTTGGCGTCGGCGAGCAGCTCGTCCAGCATCGAGTCGTCGGGCATCGGGAAAGGACCTTTCGGTGGTGGGGTCAGGCCGGGAGGCGGGCCGCGGTCACGCGTTGCGGACCAGCGTGCCGACGCGCTCGCCCGACACTATCCGGACGATGTTCTGCTCGTCGTCCATGTTGAAGACATGGATCGGCAGGCGGTTCTCCATGCACAGCGTCAGCGCCGTGGAGTCCATCACCCGCAGCCGCCGCTCGATCGCCTCCATGTGGGTGATCTCGCGCAGCAGCTCGGCGTCGGGGTCCTCGCGCGGATCCGCGCTGTAGACGCCCTCGACGCCGTTCTTGGCCATCAGGATCGCCTCGGCGTGGATCTCCGTGCCGCGCAGCGCGGCCGCCGTGTCGGTGGTGAAGAACGGGTTGCCGGTGCCGGCGGCGAAGATCACCACGCGGTGCTTCTCCAGGTGCCGCTCGGCCCGCCGGCGGATGTACGGCTCGGCGACCTCGGTGATCGTCAGCGCCGTCTGGGTGCGGGTGTGGACGCCGCGCTTCTCGAGCGCGTCCTGCAGCGGCAGCGCGTTCAGCACCGTCGCCAGCATCCCCATGTAATCGGCGGTGGCGCGGTCCATCCCGGCCGCCGCGCCCGCCATCCCGCGGTAGATGTTGCCCGCGCCGACCACGATCGCGACCTGGACGCCGAGATCGTGGACCTGCTTGATCGCGGCGGCGACGGCGGACAGGCGGTCCGGGTCGGTGCCGTAGTCCCGCGAGCCCATCAGGGACTCGCCGGACAGCTTGACCAGGACGCGCTTGAACGCCGCCGTCGGAGCCTCGGTCATGCGGTCAGTATCGGTGCGGGCGCGGCGGGTCCGCTACTCGCCGACCTGGAACCGCGCGAAGCGCGCGATCACGACGTCGTCGCCGACCGCCTGCCGCAGCTGGTCGATCGTCTTGCCGTCGTGCTTGTCGGGGTTGATGTGCTCCTGCGGCAGGAGGGTGATCTCCTTCAGCCACTTCTGGAGCTTGCCCTGGGCGATCTTCTCGCGGATCGGCTCGGGCTTGCCCTCGGCCTCGGCCTGCTGCTCGTAGACGCGCAGCTCGGCGTCACGGGCGTCCTGGGGGACGTCCTCGGGCGAGACGTACTGGGTGGCGGCGATCGCGGCGACGTGCATCGCGACGTCCTTGCCCAGCGCGCTGCGGGCGGCCGCGTCGCTGCCGCCGTCGATCTGGACGGCGACGCCGACCTTGCCGGTGGCGTGGATGTAGCTCTCGACGCTGCCCTCGCCGGCGACGGTGAACCGCTCGGCGCGCCGGATCACGACGTTCTCGCCGGTGGTCGCGGACAGCTCGGCGCGGATCTCCTCGATCGTGCGACCGTCGAGGGTCTCCTCGAGCAGCGCGGCCGTGTCGACGGTGCCGGCGGCGCGGTCGCCCTCGGCGAGGAACGCGGCCAGCTTCTTGGCGAACGCGATGAAGTCGTCGTTGCGGGCGACGAAGTCGGTGTTGCAGTCGACCTCGACCAGCGCACCGGCCTTGCCGTCGGCGGAGACGGCGGCCTGGACGGTGCCCTCGGCGGCCTCGCGGTCGGCCAGCTTGCCGACCTTGTTGCCGAGCTTGACCCGCAGCAGCTCGACGGCCTTGTCCATGTCGCCGTCGGTCTCCTGCAGGGCCTTCTTGCAGTCCATCATGCCGGCGCCCGTCTTCTGGCGCAGGGCCTTGACGTCGGCGGCGGTGATCGTGGCGCTCATCAGGCGGTGCCCTCCTGCGACTCGGTGGTCGCCTCGGCAGCGGGGGTCTCCTCGGCCGCGGGAGCCTCGGCGGCGGGCGCCTCGGCGGTCGCGGCAGCGGTCTCGGCGGCGGCCGCGGTCTCGGCGGCCGCGGCGGTCTCGGCGGCGGCCTGCTCGGCAGCGGCCTGCTCGGCGGCGGCCTCGGCCTCCTGGCCGGCGGCCGCGGCGGCGCTCTGCTCCTCGGCCTCGGCGCGACGGGCCTCCTCGGCCTCGCGGCGGGCGGCCTCCTCGGCCTGACGCTGCTCGCGCTCGGCGGCCTCGCGGGCGCGGCGGGCCTCCTCGGCCTCGTACCAGGCGAGGGCACCACGGGCGGCGGCGTCGCCGACCGCGTGGGCGATCAGGCTGCAGGAGCGGATCGAGTCGTCGTTGCCGGGCACGACGTACTCGACGCCGTCCGGATCGACGTTGGTGTCGACGAGCGCGACCACGGGGATCCGCAGCTTCGTCGCCTCCTCGACCGCGATCTTCTCACTGTTGACGTCGACGACGAAGACGGCGTCGGGCGTGCGGCGCAGGTCCTTGACGCCGCCGAGGTTGATCTGCAGCTTCGCCAGCTCCTTGCGGCGGGCGATCCGCTCCTGCGAGGGCAGCAGCTCCAGCTGGCCCTCGGACTCCAGGCGCTCGAGGTCGTTGAGCGTCTTGATCCGCTTGCTCGAGGTGTTGAAGTTGGTCAGCAGGCCGGGCGACCAGCGCTGGTTGACGTACGGCATCCGGGCCGACTCGGCCGCGTGGCGGACCGCGTCCTGGGCCTGGCGCTTGGTGCCGACGAAGAGGACGGTGCCCCCGCGCTCGGCGATGTCGGCGACGAACTTCTGCGCGCTCGACAGCAGCTCGACCGTCTGCAGCAGGTCGATGACGTGGATGCCCGCGTGCTCGCCGTGGATGAACCGCGCCATGCGCGGGTTCCAGCGGCGGGTCTGGTGCCCGAAGTGGACACCGGCGTCGAGCAGGTCCTTGAGGCCGACCTCGGCATCGGTGGACATGGGGTACTCCCTTGGGTGAAGAACGGAACAGGGCCCACCGGCTCCGTGGCGCAACCCGTCGAGACGGGCAGGGACGCTGCGGAGGTGACCCGGTGGGGTCGTGGTGCAGAGACGACCGTGGCCCGGACGGGCGCACGGAACGAGAATTCAACCAGAGTCCGGGCCGCCGCGCGGTCCGCCCCGGGCTCAGCCGCGGGCCTGCTCCAGCGCCGCCGCCAGGTCGGGCGGCAGCGGCGATTCGACGACCAGCCGCTCGCCGGTCGCCGGGTGGTCGAAGGTCAGCCGGGCGGCGTGCAGGAACTGCCGCTCCAGGCCCAGCGAGGCGCCCTCGCCGTAGGGCCGCCCGTACTCCGGATCGCCCGCCACCGGCAGGCCGATCGCCTTCAGGTGGACGCGGATCTGGTGGGTGCGGCCGGTCTCCAGCGTCACCCGCAGCAGCGTCGTCCGCGGCAGCAGCTCCTCGATCGCGAAGTGGGTGACCGCCCGCCGCGGGCTGTCGCTGTCGAGCGAGTGGCGGGTGCGGTGGTGGCGATCGCGGCCGATCGGGGCGTCGATCGTGCCCGTGCGGGCGTCGGGCCGGCCGTCGACCAGGGCCAGGTACTCGCGGGTGACGTCGCGGGCCCGGATCGCCTCCTGGAGCGCCCGGTGGGTGGCGTCGTCGCGGGCGATCAGCAGCAGGCCCGAGGTGTCGCGGTCGAGCCGGTGGACGATCCCGGGCCGCTCGGGGTCGCCGCCGGGCGGGCGAGCGGCGTCGAGGTGGCCGGCGACCGCGTCGACCAGCGTCGGGCCCTCGTGGCCGGCCCCCTGGTGGACGACCAGCCCGGCCGGCTTGTCGACCACGAGCAGCTGCGGATCCTCGTGGAGCACCGTCACCGGCGGCACGTCGGCCGGGATCTCGCGCTCGGGCACGGCCAGCGCGGCCAGGTCGGCGCTGATCGTCTGCCCGGCCTGGACCGCCTGCCGCTTGCGGACGGCGCGGCCGTCGACCAGCACGCTGCCCTCGGCGATCAGCCGCTGGGCCCGCGAGCGCGAGCCGCAGAGCTCGGCCAGCACCACGTCGAGCCGCTCGCCGTCGTGCTCGGGGGCGACGGTCAGCGTCCGCGGGTCGCTCATCCGCGCTGGGCGCGGGCGCTGGCCCGCCCGCGGTCCTGGCTCTGCCGGTGGTCGCGCTCGACCACGAAGACCAGCAGCACCATGCCGAAGACGATCGACATGTCGGCCAGGTTGAAGGCCGGCCAGTTGGGCGGCTTGAGGAAGTCGATCACGGCCCCTTCGACCACCCGGTCGAGGACGTTGCCGAGCGCGCCGCCGGCCAGCATCCCGGTCGCCAGCCAGGCCAGCGGGCGGGTGCGGTTGCGCAGGAACCAGAGCGTCAGGGCGGTCAGGGCCCCGAGCACCAGCAGCGCGACGATCACCGGGCTGCCGGCGAAGCTGGAGAAGGCGACGCCGTCGTTGCGGACGTGGACCAGGTCGATCAGCGGCAGGAAGGTCTCGCGGTGGCCGCGGTCGACCGCCTGCACCGCCAGCCGCTTCGTCAGCTGGTCGAGGACCAGGACGACGATCCCGACCGCGGCCACCCGGCGGATCGCCAGCCGCCCGATCCGGGCCTCATCCCGCGACAACGTTCACCACCAGTCGGCCGACGATCTCGAGCACGAGGATGCCCACGATCGGCGACAGGTCGAAGGGCCCGAGCGGCGGGATGAAGCGCCGGAAGAGGCCCAGGTAGGGCTCGACCGCGTCGCGGAGGAAGGTCTGGATCGCGCCCGTGACCGCGTTGTAGGGGATCCGCAGGCCGGCCGTCTGGACCAGCGACAGCAGGATGTAGGCGATGATCAGCAGGACGTAGACCATCAGCAGCGCGTCCAGGAAGTCCGCGATCTGGGTCCGGGTCGAGGCGAGGACCGCCGTCGAGACGAGGGTGCTCACGAGACGTCGACCACCGCGTCGAAGGCGCCCTGGACGGCCTCGCGGAGGCCGCCCCGGTCGAGCGCCCGCAGGCCCCGCGCGGTCGAGCCGCCCGGGGAGGTGACCGCCCGCCGCACGGCCAGGGTGTCGTGGCCCTGCTCGCGCAGCAGCGCGGCCGAGCCCTCGATGCCGGCGGCGACCATCCGGTTCGCCTCGGCCGGCGGGATCCCGTGGCGGACGGCCGCGTCGACCGTCGCCTCGGCGAACAGCGCCACGTAGGCCGGCAGCACCCCGAAGACCGCGGTCGCGGCGGCGAGCTGGGCCTCGGGCAGCTCGACCACCGTCGCGCAGCGGCGCAGCAGCTCGAGCAGCTGATCGCGCAGCTCGCGCTCGGCCGGCGGCAGCGCGGCGAGCCCGCCCGGCTCGACGGCGACGGCGATCACGCCCTTGCCGACGGCGGCGGGGGTGTTCGGCATCAGCCGCACGACCGGTCGCTCGGGGTAGGTGGCCCGCAGCGCCTCGGTGCCGACGCCGCCGAGGATCGAGACGACCGCCTTGGCGCTCGGCGCGACCTCGGCCGCGGCCTCGGTCAGCTGGCCCGGCTTGTGGCCGAGGACCACGACGTCGGCCCGCTCGGCCAGCGTGCGGGCGTCGGGGACGGCCTCGCCGCCGGTCGCCTGCGCCAGGGCCTCGGCCCGCTCCGGGAACGGGTCGAACGCGAGCACGGGCTCGCCGATCCCGCGGGCCAGCGCGGTGGCCATGTTGCCCGATCCCAGGAATCCCAGACGCATGAGCGACAAGGAACGGTACCGATCGGCCGGCCCGGTGCCCGCGAGCGGCGGGCCGGAGCGACGATCAGCTCTGGTTGAAGAAGCCCTTCTCGATCAGCTGGGCCCGTTCCTCGGCCGAGATCGAGACGTTGACCGGCGTCAGCATGAAGACCTTGTCGGCGATCCGCTGCATGCCGCCGTCGAGGGCGTAGGTGAGGCCGCTGGCGAAGTCGATCAGCCGCTTCGAGAGGTCGGTGTCCGACGTCTGGAGGTTGATCACGACCGGCACGCCGTCCTTGAAGCGGTCGGCGATCTGCTGGGCGTCGTTGAACGACTTCGGCAGCACCAGGTGGACGCGGACGTCGCGGGGGCCTCCGCCCCCACCGCCCCCGCGCGAGCCGCCGACCGGGCGCAGATGGGCGCCGCCGGCCTGCTCGTCGCTGAAGATGTCGTCGAAGTCCTCGCGCCGCCGGCGGCGCTCGCCGAGCCGCCGGACCGGCGCCTCGACCTCGCGGGCGCGCGGGCGCTCGCGCTCCCGCTCACGACGGTCGTCGTACTCCGGCTCGTCGTCGTACTCGTCCCCGTAGGGATCCCGCTCCTCGGCGAGAGCGAAGTACACGAGCACCTTGTGCCAAGCGTCGCGGAAGGCCATGACGTGCTGCTCATTCTCCCACCACGGCCCGGTTCCTCCCCGGCGACCGCAGCTAGCGCAGCAGGACGCTCCCCAGCCGGACCACGGTCGCCCCCTCCTCGACCGCGACCTCGTAGTCCTGGGTGGTGCCCATCGACAGCACGGAGAGGCCGTGGGCGGCCGCCAGCTCGCGCAGCGCGGCGAACCAGCGGCGGCTCTGCTCGGGGTCCTCGGCGAAGGGCGGCATCGTCATCAGGCCGGCGACGGGGACCGGGCAGCGCTCCAGCACCGCCGGCAGCGCCTCGGGGGCGATCCCGCTCTTGGAGTCCTCGCCGCTGACGTTGACCTCGATCAGCACGTCGAGCTCGGGCCGGGCCAGCTCGCGGTGGCGCTCCAGTCGCGCCAGCACGCTGTCGCTGGAGACGGAGTGGATCCGCGCGACGTGGGGCAGGATCTCGGCGACCTTGCGCGACTGGAGGTGGCCGATGAACTCCCACCGCAGCCGCTCGGCGCCGGGCAGGGCGACCTTCTCGACCAGCGCCTGGGCCCGGTTCTCGCCCGCGATCGCGATCCCGGCGTCGGCCAGCAGCGGCACCTGGTCGGCGGCCAGGTACTTCGTCGCCGCCAGCACCTCGACCGCCTGCGGATCGCGGCCGGCCCGCGCGCAGGCGGCGGCGATCCGCTCGCGGACCTCCGCCAGCCGCTCGGCGACCCGCGCCGGGTCGATCCGCTCGATCAGCTCAACCACGCCATCCCTGCCTGTCGTCCGGTGTCGCCGGCGTCGCGCCGGTGGGAGAAGAAGCGCTCGCGGTCGCAGATCGTGCAGTGGCCGGCGACGACCACCTGCTCGACCCCGGCCGCGGCCAGCCGCAGCCGCGCCGCCTGCGGCAGGTCGGCGCGATCGTCGTGGCGGACGGTCGGCCCGAGCGGGGCCAGCGCCGCGTGGACCTCGGGCCCGACCTGGTAGCAGCAGGGCCCCGCCCCCGGTCCGACGACGGCGGTCAGCGGCCCGCGGGCGCCGGCGGCCCGCAGCTGCTCGACGCCCCGCTCCAGGACCCCGCCGACCAGTCCCCGCCAGCCGGCGTGGACCATCGCCACCGCGCCGTCGCCGACCAGCGCCACCGGCAGGCAGTCGGCGCACAACACCAGGCACGGCGTGCCGGCGGTCGCGGTGACGAAGCCGTCGGCCTCGCGGACCCGCTCCAGCCCGGCCCCGGGCAGGTCGTCGTCGCCCGTGTGGCGGAGGACCTCCGTGCCGTGGACCTGGTGGGCCTGGGCGATCCGCTCCGGCCCGACCCCGGCGAGGGCGGCGGCGCGGCGGCGGTTCTCGCGCACGGCGGCGGGATCGTCCGCGGTCCAGCTGCCGAGGTTCAGCGAGCGGAAGCTGCCGGTCGAGACGCCGCCGTGGCGGGTGGTGAAGCGGACCGCGGCCCCCGGCAGGTCGCAGCCGAGGTGCCCGTCGGCCGTCCACTGCAGGCGGGGCGGCACCGGACTGTTGTAGCGCAGCGCCGCCGGCGGCCGCCCCGCGCCCGCTCAGCCTGTCGCGGCGGCCAGCGCCACCGCCAGCTCGGCCTCGGTCGCCGGCCGGGTCGGGTCGAGCCGCCCGTCGAGCTTCGCGTCGAGCGCCGCCTCCAGCCCGCGGCCGACCGCCGGCCCGGGCGCGACCCCGGCCGCCAGCAGGTCGCGGCCGTCGATCTCCAGCCGCACGTGGCGCAGCTCGTCGAGCCAACGGCGGGCGTTGGGACCGCCGGCCAGCGCCACCAGCTCGACCGGGGCCCCGGCGGCGGCCCGGCGGATCTCCGAGGGCCGGGTCGCCGCCCGCAGCGGCTGCAGGGTGCTGGCGCGCGAGCCGGCCCCGACCACCTCGCGCTCGGCGGTCGTCAGCTCGAGCGCCTCCAGCCACGGCAGCAGCCGGTCGAGCCCGACCCCGGCGCAGCCGGCGGCCAGCCGCACCAGGTCGCGGCGGCCGCCGCGCGGCAGCAGCGCGAGCGCCGCGTCGAGGTCGCGCGGGGCGGGGTCGAACCCGGGCGGCAGGAAGCCGGGGTTCAGCTCCTGGAGGGTCGCCAGCGCCCGGCCGGGATCGGGCTCGGCCAGCGCCAGCCGCAGCTCGTTGCCGTGGCGGGCGCCGGAGATCGTCGTCGGGTCGGCGGCGGCGGCCAGCGCCCGGGTCTGCGGGTCGACGGCGAACCCCAGCCGGGCCGCGTAGCGGGCGATCCGCCAGACCCGGGTCGGGTCGTCGACGAACGAGCGCTCGTGCAGCACCCGCAGCCGCCCGGCGGCGAGGTCGTCGCGGGCGCCGGGGACCTCGACCAGCGCCCCGTCCCCCAGCCGCAGGGCGATCGCGTTGACGGTCACGTCGCGCCGCGGCAGGTCGTCCTGGACCCGATCGACCGGCTCGACCTCGGGCAGCGCGCCGGGCGCCGGGTAGCGCTCGCGGCGGGCCCGGGCCAGGTCGTAGCGGACGCCGGGCCGCGGCTCGACCTCGACCGTCCCGAACCGCTCGTGGCGGGCCACCGCCGACCCCAGCCGCGCAGCCAGCTCCTCGACCGGCCCCTCGACCAGCAGGTCCAGCTCGTGGGGCACGATCCCCAGCAGCAGGTCGCGGACCGCGCCGCCGACCAGCCAGACGCCGTCCTGCGGCCCGACCACGTCGAGCAGCGGCCGCGCCGCGGGCAGCCGCCGGAGCGCCGCGTGCGCGGCGTCGGGAGCGAGCGGGCGGCGGGAGCGACGAACGGTCACCGCGGCGGACCGTACCCTGTCCCGATGGCTGGCTCGCCCCCGAGCAGTGGCGCGACGCCCCCGACCCGGGGCGCCGAGCCCCACCCCGTCGGCGAACCGCGCCGTCCGTGGGGCTGCCTCGGCTGCCTCGGCGTGTTGCTGCTGGCGCTCGTGATCGGCGGCGGACTGGCCGCCTGGGACCGGCTGCGCGGGCCGAGCGAGATCAGCGACAGCTCGGTCGAGTTCTCCGACCGCGAGGCGCCGACGCCGGCCGCCGGCCCGAAGGTCCCGCGCCACCGCGAGGACAGCTACGACGACGGCGCCGACTGGCCGTTCTACGGCGGCAACGAGCAGCGGACCCGCTACCTGCCGTTCCCGAAGGGGGTCCGGATCCGGACGCCGTTCCGGACTCGCTGGCGCGAGGGCGGCCGGATCCTGCTCGAGTTCCCGCCGGTGCTCTGCGGCCGGCGGCTGTACCTGCTGCGCGACGACGGGCTGCTGCTGGCGATCGAGCGGCGGACGGGCAAGGTCGCCTGGGCCCGCCGCGTCGGCCGGCTGGCGGCGGCCTCGCCCGCCTGCGGCAAGAGCCGGGTCTTCGTGACGGTCCTGAAGCGCGACCGTGGCTCGTCGGCCGGCCAGGTGGCCGCCTTCACCACCGACGGCAAGCGGCTCTGGCGGGTGCTGCTGCGGGGCCGCTCGGAGTCGTCGCCGCTGCTGGCCGGCGACAAGCTGATCTTCGGCACCGAGAGCGGCGACGTGCTGGCGATGAGCCCGCGCAACGGCCGCGTGCTGTGGCGCTACCACGCGGGCGGCAAGGTCAAGGGCGGCGTCGCCCGCAACGGCCCGACCGTCTTCGCCGGCGACTACAGCGGCCAGCTCCACGCGATCGCGCTGCGCAGCGGCCGCCGGCGCTGGAAGCGCGACCTCGGCGGCAGCCTCTACAGCACCCCGGCGGTCGCCTACGGGCGGGTCTTCGTCGGCAACATCGACGGCTCGATCTCCGCCGTCGGCGAGCGCACCGGCCGGATCGCCTGGCGCCGGCGGGCCTCGGGCTACGTCTACTCCTCCCCCGCCGTCGCCCCGGTCGCCGGCCGCGGACCGACGGTCTTCGTCGGCTCGTACGGCGGCAAGCTCTACGCGCTCGACGCCCGCAGCGGCCGGCCGCGCTGGATCCGCGACGTCGGCGGCAAGCTCTCGGGCGGGGTGACGGTCGTCGGCGACCTGGTGATGTACGCCAACCTCGGCCGCAAGCGGACGGCGATCCGCCGCGCCCGCGACGGGGCGGAGGTCTTCAGCCTCCACAGCGGCGCCTTCGATCCCGGGATCTCCGACGGCCGCCGGCTGTACCTGCTCAGCTACTCCTCGATCTACCACCTGAGCCCGCGCGCCCAGGCGTTCGCCGACGCCCGCTCGCTGCGCGCCGCCCGCCGTCGCGGTCGCTGACGGGTCGCCTAGACTGGCCGGCGATGGCCAAGCGACCGGTCCCGCCCGCCCTCCGTCTGCCGCTGGCGGCCCTGGCGGCGCTCCAGATCACGCTCTTCGTCCTCGCCCGCCGCGACCTGCGGCGGCGGCCCGACGACCAGATCCGGGGCTCGCGGCGCTGGTGGCGGCTGGCGACCTTCGTCAACACGCTCGGGCCGCTGGCCTACTTCCGCTGGGGCCGCCGCCGCTAGTCGGCGGCGATCGGGCGCACGGGGATCCCCGCCGCCGCGATCCGGTCCTTCGCCTCGGCCACCGAGTAGGTGCCGAAGTGGAAGATCGAGGCCGCCAGCGCCGCGTCGGCGCCGGCCTGCAGCGCCTCGACCAGGTGGTCGAGGGTGCCCGCGCCGCCGGACGCGATCACCGGCACCGGGACCGCCGCGGCGATCGCCCCGGTCAGCTCCAGGTCGTAGCCGGCGGTGGTGCCGTCGCCGTCCATCGAGGTCAGCAGCACCTCGCCGGCGCCGCGCTCGACCGCCTCGCGCGCCCACGCCACGGCGCCGCGCCCGGTGGCGGTGCGGCCGCCGGCGACGAAGACCTCCCAGCGGTCGCCGATCTGCGCCTCGCGCTCGGCGTCGACGGCCTTGGCGTCGATCGCGATCACCACGCACTGGACGCCGAAGCGGTCGGCCAGCTCGCTCAGCAGCTCCGGCCGCTGGACCGCGGCCGAGTTGACGGCGACCTTGTCGGCGCCCGCGTCGAGCACCGCCTGGGCATCCTCCACCGACCGGATCCCGCCGCCGATCGTGAACGGCACGAAGACCTGGTCGGCGGTCCGCCGGGCCAGGTCGACGATCGTGTCGCGCGCCTCGTGGGTGGCGGTGATGTCCAGGAAGACCAGCTCGTCGGCGCCCTCGGCGTCGTAGCGGGCGGCCAGCTCGACCGGGTCGCCGGCGTCGCGCAGGCCGACGAAGTTCGTCCCCTTGACGACCCGCCCCGCGTCGACGTCGAGGCAGGGGATGACGCGCTTCAGGTGCACGCCGGGCTCACCGCGCCTGCAGCGCGGCCTGGCCGTCGGCGACCGCGAAGCGGTTCTCGTAGAGCGCCTTGCCGGTGATCACGCCGCCCAGGTTGACCAGCCGCATCGCCGCCAGCTGCCGCAGGTGCTCGATGTCGCCGATCCCGCCGGAGTAGATCCAGCGGCCGCGGACGGCCTCGGCGATCCGCCGCACCTCGTCCAGGTCGGGGCCCTCGAGCAGCCCGTCGCGGTCGGCGTTGGTGTAGACGAAGCGGCGCACCCCGCGGTGCTGGAGCCGCTGGATCGCCTCCGGCGCGTCGATCCCGGTCGTCTCGACCCAGCCCTTGGTGGCGACCTTGCCGCCGCGGGTGTCGATCGAGACCATGATCCGGTCGCGGTGGGTGCCGAGCACCGAGTCGAGGAAGTCGAGGTCGGTGATCGCCGCGGTGCCGAGGATCACGCGCTCGGCGCCGGCCTGCAGCGCCTCGCGGACGGCCTCGGGCGAGCGCAGCCCGCCGCCCCACTGGACGGGGACGTCCAGCTCCTGGGTGATCCGCGCCAGCTCCTCCAGGTGCCGCGGCTCGCCGTCACGGGCGCCGTCCAGGTCGACCAGGTGCAGGAACCGGGCCCCGGCCTCGACCCACGAGCGGGCCGCCTCGAGCGGGCTGTCGCGGTAGACGGTCCGCGCGTCGAAGTCGCCGCGGACGAGCCGGACGGCCTTCCCTTCGAGGATGTCGATCGCCGGGTAGAGGATCACGTGGTGCACCTCGTGCAGGTTTCGGCGAAGCTGCGCAGCACGCGCAGCCCGTCGGTGGAGGACTTCTCGGGGTGGAACTGGGCGCCGTGGACGCGCCCGCGCTGGACCGCGGTCACGAACGGCCCGCCGTAGTCGCCGTGCGCGGTGACGTCGGCCGGGTCGTCGGGCCGCGCGACGAACGAGTGGACGTGGTAGAAGGCCGTCCGCTCCGGCAGCGCGCCGCGCAGGGCCGGGGCGGTGCCGTCCGGGCGGTCGCGCCAGCGGACCAGGTTCCAGCCGATGTGCGGCAGCTTGAGCCCGGCGGCCGGCTCCAGCGCGCGGACCGCGCCGGGCAGCAGGCCGAGGCCGTCGGCCCCGCCGCGCTCGTCCGAGCGCTCGAAGAGCAGCTGCATGCCGAGGCAGATCCCGAGCAGCGGCGCGCCGTCGGCGACCCGCTCGCGGACCAGCTCGTCGAGGCCGCTCGCGCGCAGCCGCTCGGCGCCGGCGGGGAACGCCCCGACGCCGCAGAGGACCAGGCCGTCGGCGGCCCGGATCGCGGCCGGATCGGCGGTCACCTCGGCCCGGGCAGCGGCGTGCTCCAGCGCCTTCTCGACGCTGCGGCGGTTGCCCATCCCGTAGTCGACGACGACGATCCGCGGGCCGGCCTCGGCCGCGCTGCGGCCGGGGTCCCCGGCCGCGGAGAGCCGGGAGGCGCTCATGCGGTGAGCGTGCCCTTGGTCGACGGCACGCCGCGCTCGGCCGGGTCGATCGACACGGCGACGCGCAGCGCTCGGGCGAGCGCCTTGATCCCGGCCTCGATGATGTGGTGGGCCCCGCGGCCGCGCTCGATCTCCAGGTGGATCGTGCTGCGCGAGGTCGCCGACAGCGCGCGGACGAACTCCTCCAGCAGCTCGTGCTCGAAGCCGCCGGTGACGCCGGCGGGCAGCAGCCCCTGGTCCTCGTAGACCACGAACGGACGGCCGGAGAGGTCGATGTGGCAGGCGGCGCGGGCCTCGTCCATCGGGATCGTGGCCGAGCCGTAGCGGCGCAGGCCGACCCGATCGCCGAGCGCGTCGAAGAGCGCCTGGCCGAGGACCAGCCCGGTGTCCTCGACGGTGTGGTGGCTGCCGGTCTGGAGGTCGCCGGTGACCTCGACGGTGAGGTCGAAGCCGGCGTGACGGGCGAGCAGGTCGAGCAGGTGGTCGAAGAAGCCGACGCCGGTGCTGCGCCGCCCCTCGCCGCTGCCGTCGAGCGTCAGGTCGACGGCGACGCGGGTCTCGCCGGTGGTGCGCTCGATCTGGGCGGAACGGGTCATCGGTCCTCCCTATTCTGACGAGCCCGCATCGAGGCCGCGTGCACGACGAAGCCCTCGGCGTCGGCGATCGCCCCGCCGGCCTCGGCGAGGGCGTCGACGCCGGGCCCGGGAGCGCCGACGTGGACCTCGCACATCGTCCGCCGGAAGGTCCGGGCCGAGAGCGTCGAGGCGAAGCGCGCGGCGCCGTCGGTCGGCAGCGTGTGGTTGCTGCCGACGACGTAGTCGCCGAAGGCCGTCGCCCCGGTCGCACCGACGAAGACGCAGCCGGCGCTGCGCACCATCGGCGCCAGCGGCTCGACCGTCGCGCCGACCAGCTCCAGGTGCTCGGGCGCGAACGCCTCGGCCACCGCCAGCCCGGCCCGCGGGTCGTCGACCACGACCGCGGCGTAGGCCGCGCCGGTCTCGCCGCTCGCCGGCCCGCCGCCGACGCCGGCCTCCAGCCGCGCCGCGACGTCGTCGGCCAGCGCCGGGTCGTCGGTCACCAGCACCACCAGCGAGCCGTCGCCGTGCTCGCCCTGGGCGGCCAGGTCGAGCGCCACCAGCTCGGGGTCGGCGCCGCCGTCGGCCACCACCAGCAGGTCGCTGGGACCGGCGAAGCCGTCGATCCCGACCCGCCCGGAGAGCTGCCGCTTGGCCTCCTGGACCCAGAGGTTGCCGGGGCCGACGAGCACGTCGACGGGGGCGATCGTGGCGGTCCCGTGGACCAGCGCGGCGACCGCGTGGGCCCCGCCCATCCGGTGGACGCGGTCGGCGCCGGCCAGCCGGCAGGCGGCCCACAGCACCGGGTCGTCGGAGGGCGAGCAGACGACGACCTCGTCGACGCCGGCGGTGCGGGCGCTGACCACGCCCATGATCACGGTCGACGGGTAGGGCGCGCGGCCGCCGGGGACGTAGATCGCGGCCCGCCGCACGGGGACCTCGCGGACGCGGATCAGCTGGCCCTGCGGCAGCGGCACGTCGCGGTCGCCGGCGGTGGTCGCGGCGGCGACGGCGCCGACGTTGGCGATCGCCAGCTCGAGCGCGGCCCGCAGCTCGGGCGAGAGCGCGGCGACGGCGGCGTCGAGGTCGGCGTCGGCGACGGTCAGCGGCAGCGCCGGCTCGCCGTCGCGGCGGTCGAAGCGGGCGACGTGCTGCTCCAGCGCCGCGTCGCCGCGCTCGGCGACCGAGGCCACGATCTCCGCGACCGGCTCGGCGACGGCGTCGCCCCCGGGCGCCAGCCGCCGCAGCGCGGCGGCCAGGTCGGCGGCCTCCCCGTCCAGGCGGAACCGCTCGACCGTCACGGGGTCGAACCCTCGGGCAGCAGCGCCCGGCGCAGCTCGTCGACCGCGGCGGCCTTCAGCCGGTGGGCGGCCGGGTTGACGATCAGGCGGGCGGTCGAGAAGGCGATCTCCTCGCGCTCGATCAGCCCGTTCTCGCGCAGCGTGGTGCCGGTCGCGGTCAGGTCGACGATCGCGTCGACCAGCCCGGTCAGCGGCGCCAGCTCGACCGAGCCGTTGACCTTCACCAGCTCGACCTGGCGGCCGGTCTCCTCGAAGTAGCGGCCGGCGATCCCGGTGTACTTGGTGGCGACGCGCATGATCCCCAGCCGGCGCAGCGCCTCGACCGCGGGATCGGGGTCGCCGGCGACCGAGGCGAGCACGATCCGGCAGGGACCGAAGCCGAGGTCGGCCAGCTCGACCACGTCGCGGCCGCGCTGCTCCATCAGCACGTCCTTGCCGGTGATCCCGACGTCGGCGGCGCCGGCCTCGACGTAGGTGGCGACGTCCGAGGGCCGCATCGTCACGATCCCGGCGTCCTCGAACAGCAGCTTGCGGTCGTTGGCGCGGACCTCGCTGGTGTCGATCCCGACCCGGTCGAGGTGGTCGAGCGCGTCGCCGAGCATCGTCCCCCGCGGGACGGCGATCCGGAGCCCGTAGCGGTTCATGCCGCCCCTCCCCCGTTGGCGACGGTCGGATCGACCCGCCAGCGGCCGCGGGCGACGCCGACCAGCGCGGTGTGGAGCGCGTCGACGTCGAGCGCGAAGCCGACGGCGGGCAGCGGCCGGCCGAAGCGGCCGAGCAGGTCGTCGTAGCGGCCGCCGCCGCCGATCGCGTGGCCCTGGCCGGGCACGTAGACCTCGAAGACGGCGCCGGTGTAGTACCCGAGCTTGCGGGTCAGGCCGAGGTCGAGGATCACCCGCGAGCGGACGTCGTCGTCGAGCCGCTCCAGCAGTTGGGCGAGCCCGCCGAGCGCGGTCCGGACCCGCTCGTCGCTGGTCGCCTCCAGCAGCTCGGGACCGCCGCGGCGAGCGGCGACGTCGAGCAGCAGCGCGGCGGTCGCGGCGTCGGTGGCGGCACGGACCTCGCGCTCGAGCCCGACGTGGTCGCGGGTCGCCAGCTCGTGGAGGATCGCCGGCCGCGCGTCGGCGGCGATCCCGACCGCGTCGAGCAGCGCCGGGAAGAGCGCCGCGTCGCCGACGGTGACCCGCGCCTCCTCCAGCCCGACGGCCCGCAGCGCGCCGACCAGCACGGTCAGCGCCTCGGCGGTCCCGTCGGGAGCGCCGGCGCCGCAGAGCTCGATCCCGGCCTGCAGCAGCTCGCGGGCCTCGCCGCGGCCGGGCAGGATCCCGCGGTAGCAGTGGGCCAGGTAGCTGAGCCGGATCGGCGGCTCGACGTCGCCGAAGCGCGAGGCGACCAGGCGCGCGATCGGGACGGTCATGTCGGGCCGCAGCACCAGCGTCTCGCCGTGCTCGTCGACGGTCCGGAAGCGCGGTCGCGCGACGCCGTCGTCGGCGGGGCCGATCCCGGCCCGCTCGAGCACGCTGGCGTACTCGACCGCCGGGGTCGCCACCTCGCCGTAGCCGCGAGCGGCGAAGTGGTCGCGCAGCGCGGAGACCACGCCTTGGCGCTCGCGCATCTCGTCGGGCAGCACGTCGCGCGTGCCACTGGGGATCGGCAGCGTCATCGGGCTGGATCATCGCGGGTTCCGGGCGCGGACGACGTGCGCCCCCGCCCGCCCGCAACCAGGGTTGCGGGTTCGAGCCGCGGCGCGGGTCAGCCGACCGCGACGACCGCGTCGTCGGGCACGCGCTCGATCTCGGCGCCGAGCGACCGCAGCCGCTCGTCGATCGCCTCGTAGCCGCGGTCGATCTGGTCGACGTTGCCGATCGTCGAGCGACCCTCGGCGCAGAGCGCGGCGATCAGCAACGCCATCCCGGCCCGGATGTCGGGCGAGGTCAGCCGCTCGCCGCGCAGCCGGCAGGGGCCGCTGACGATCGCCCGGTGCGGGTCGCAGAGGGTGATGTCGGCGCCCATCGCGACCAGCTTGTCCGTGAAGACCAGCCGGTTCTCGAACATCCACTCGTGGATCAGGACCGAGCCGCTGGCCTGGGTGGCGAGCGCGACGGCGATCGAGGTCAGGTCGGCGGGGAAGGCCGGCCAGGGGCCGTCCTGGACCTTCATCTTGTGCTCGCCGACGTCGCGGGCGGTCCGCAGGTCCTGGCCGCCGGGGACCAGGATCGTGGTGCCCTCCAGCTCGGACTGCAGGCCGAGGCGGCCGAAGACCAGCCGGATCATCCGCAGGTCCTCGGGGTCGACGTCGGTGATCCGGACCTCGCCGCCGGTGACGCCGGCGAGCGCCATGAACGAGCCGATCTCGATGTGGTCGGGGCCGACGGTGTGGTCGCAGCCGGACAGCTCGCCGTCGCCGTGGACGGTCATGACGTTGGAGCCGATGCCCTCGATCCGGGCGCCCATCGACTCCAGCATCCGGGCCAGGTCCTGGACGTGCGGCTCGCAGGCGGCGTTGCCGATCACGGTCGTGCCGGGGGTCAGGGCCGCGGCCAGGAGGGCGTTCTCCGTGCCCATCACCGACGGCTCGTCCATGAAGACCTCGCCGGCGCGGAGGCCGCCGGGCGGGGCGACCATCTCGATGTCGCGGCCGACCTCGAGCGTCGCGCCGAGGGCGCGGAAGGCGTCGAGGTGCGGGTCGAGCCGGCGGCGGCCGATCACGTCGCCGCCGGGCGGCGGCATCGTGCAGGTGCCGAAGCGGGCCAGCAGCGGGCCGGCGAGCAGGAACGAGGCGCGGATCCGCTCGGCGTCCTCGCGCCGCAGGCTGCGAGCGCCCTCGACGGCGGCGGCGTTCAGCCGCACGGCGTGCTCGTCGAGCCACTCGACGGTGACGCCGATCCCCTCGAGCAGGTTCAGCATCGAGTGGACGTCGAGGATCCGCGGCACGTTGCGAACGACCACGTCCTCGCTGGTGAGCACGGACGCGGCCAGGATCGGCAGCGCGCCGTTCTTGTTTCCGGCAGGCCGGACGGTCCCCGAGAGGGCCCGGCCGCCGTCGATGACGAACTTCTCCATAGCGCGTGGTGGTCCGGTTTCGAGGGCGGGCGTACGCGGCACGCTAGACGTCCGCGAGCGTCCACCCACGGACCGCCGGCAAGGCTAGCAGCGCCCCACCCGGACCCGCCCGTCGAGGGGCGGGCGCGTCCAGGAGCGCTAGTCTCGCTGGGCGATGTCCGAGCAGCTGACGATCACCATCCTCGAAGGCGACGAGACCGGACAGGAGCTGCTCGACCAGGCCGTCCGCGTGCTCGACCCGGAGGTCCTGGGCCTGCCGCTGACGCTGGAGCGGTTCGACCTCTCGCTCGCCAAGCGGCGCGAGACGGGCAACGCGATCGTCCACGAGGCGGCGGCGGCGATGCGCGCCAGCGGCCTCGGCGTGAAGGCGGCGACGATCACGCCCGAGGGCAAGGACGACGTCGGCTCGCCGAACCGGATCCTGCGCGAGGAGGTCGACGGCAAGGTCATCATCCGCACCGGGCGCCGGATCCCGGGCGTGACGCCGGCCGCGGGGATCCACTTCCCGATCTCGGTCGTGCGGATGGCGGTCGACGACGCCTACGGGGCCAAGCAGTGGCGCGAGGGCAGCGAAGGTGGGGACGACGAGATCGCCTACCGGACCGAGAAGATCAGCCGCTCGACCTGCCACGCGGTGGCCGAGTACGCGTTCCGGACGGCGGAGAAGATGCGCGGCCGCGTTTACGGCGGCCCGAAGTGGACCGTTTCGCCGGTCTACGAGGGGATGCTGAAGGAGGAGCTGGACGAGGCGGCCGGCCGTCATCCCGAGGTCCGCTACCAGCCGGTCCTGATCGACGCGACCTACGCCGGCCTGGTCTCCGGCGACGCCGACGGCCCGCTGGTGATCCCGGCCCTCAACCGCGACGGCGACTGCCTCTCCGACCTGGTGCTGCCGCTGTTCGGCTCGATCGCCGGGGCGGAGTCGACGCTGCTGGCCTTCGACGACCAGTACGCGCCGCGGGTGGCGATGGCCGAGGCCCCGCACGGCACGGCGCCCTCGCTCCTGGGCAAGGACGTCGCGAACCCGATGGCGATGATCCTGGCCAACGCGGCAGTGCTCCACTACGCGGCCCAGATCCACGGCGTCGCGGCGGCCGACCAGGCCTCGCGGGCGATCTACGAGGCGGTGCTCGAGGGCGCGTCGGCCGGCATCAAGACGCCCGACCTCGGCGGCTCGGCCTCGACCACCGAGGTCACCGACGACGTGATCCAGCGGGTCCGGACGAAGATCGACGTCTGGTCCTCGCTCGGGACGACGGTCTGAGGGACCCCGGGCCGTCGGCGGACGGGCGACCGGCGGAGGCTGATCAGCCGTCGCCGGCGTGGGCGCGCTCGCGGCGGAGGCGGCGCTGGTAGCCGAGCCGCTGCAGGTAGAGCGTGAGGACGCCGGCGGCGAACATCAGCACGATGTTCAGGCCCAGCTGGCCGGCCGAGCCGAGCCAGCCGTCCTCGTCGCCGTAGCCGAGCGCGACGCCGATGTTCGCGGCGGCGGGGATCGTGGTGACGCTGACCAAGACGCCGACCAGCGCCCCCGACTTCGCCGTGGTCAGCGACAGCAGCCCGGCGACCCCGGCCACCACCGCGACGATCCCGGCGTAGACGTCCGGCTTCGAGATCGCGCCCGCCAGCAGGTGCGAGGCACCGGCGAAGTCGTCGGGGTGCAGGCCGACCCAGCGGCCGATCACGGTGAAGAGCCAGGCGGCGAGGATCGCCAGCGGCAGCCCGACGCCGAGCGCCGCCGCCGACCGCGCGGCCAGCCGCGCCCTGCCGGTGGCCAACGCCACGCTGGCCGCCGCGATCGGCCCGAACTCCGGCCCCACCACCATCGCCCCCACCATCAGGATCGGGCTGTCGAGGAAGATCGCCACCGCGGCCAGCAGCGATCCCAGCACCATGAAGATCAGGAACGCCTGGGAGAGCTCCGAGATCTCCTCGGTCTGCGCCTCGACGCCCTCCCACAGCACCGCGTCGG